>NZ_JBQQCG010000220.1:0-1386 GCF_052245575.1 Streptomyces sp. 2A115
CTGGCGGTTGGTGGAGCCGACGCGGAGGCTGCCGACGAGCGCGAGGATGCGGACAGACATGGGGATCTCCAAGGGGACGAAACATTGCGGTCACGATCCGGACCGGGGTCCGTTTAGAGTTGTACCAGCGAAACGGACCGCGGTCCAGTTTTCTTCCGAGGCGATAGGGTGGCTTCATGTCCGCCTCCCTGCCGTCCTTGCCGAAGCCCCAGGGGCCGACCGACGAGCCCGTACTGCTGGAGCTCACGTCCGGCGAGGAAGACCCGTGCCTGCGCGCGGACGCGGCACGCAACAGGGCCCGGCTGCTGGAAGCGGCCGCCTGCCTGGTGGCGGAGCACGGCGCGGCCGCGGTGACGATGGAGGCGGTGGCCGCGGCGGCCTCGGTGGGCAAGGGGACCGTCTTCCGGCGCTTCGGCGACCGCACGGGCCTGCTGACGGCGCTGCTCGACCACTCCGAGAAGAAACTCCAGGCCGACTTCCTCAGCGGTCCGCCGCCCCTGGGGCCCGGGGCGCCGCCCGTCGAGCGGCTTCGGGCGTTCGGCTGTGCCGTTCTGCGTCGCATGGCGGAGCAGCTGGATCTGCAGCTGGCCGCCCAGCCGGAGCCGGCCCGCCGTTTCTCCTCCCCGCCCACCCGCGTCCGCTCCAGCCACATCACCGTGCTGTTGCGGCAGGCGGTGCCGGACGCGGACTGCGTCCTGCTCGCCCAGACGCTGAACGGGTATCTCGATCCCGCCCTGGTCCATCACCTGACCAAGGAATGCGGGATGCCGCTGGAGCGTCTGGAGGCCGGCTGGCTCGACCTGGTCTCGCGCGTGACAGGCACCGAACCGCCGCGTTGAGCAGGCCCCCGTCGGCTCGGCCCGGCAGGAACTTCCCCCGCCCCCGAGCCCGTTCGCGGCTTCTGCGAAGATGCCGTACGTCATGGTGCAGATACCGAAAGCATTCGCTCATCCGTCGCCCGCGCAGCACTCCGTGCCGACGAGTGCCGATGTGGCCCGCCTGGCAGGGGTCTCGCGCGCGACCGTCTCCTACGTCCTCAACAACGCCAGTGCCGTACGGATCAGCGAGCCCACGCGCCGCCGCGTCCACCAGGCCGCCAAGGAACTCGGGTACGTCCCGCACGCGGCCGCCCGCAGCCTGCGCGCCGGGCACAGCCGCATGGTCCTCATGCCCGCGCCGGACGTGCCCGTGGGCCCGCTCTACAACCAGTTCTTCAACGAACTCCAGTGGGCGCTCAGCCGCCTCGACTACACCGTCGTGCAGTACGGCAGCGTCGGCCTCCAGGGCGACGAGGCGGCCCGCGCCTGGGCCGAGCTGCGCCCGGTCGCCGTCCTGGTGCCCGGCAACGGACTCGGCCCCGAGGGCGTGATGGTCCTCAAGCGCTCC
>NZ_JBQQCG010000221.1:0-1368 GCF_052245575.1 Streptomyces sp. 2A115
CCGTCCCGGTGAGGTTGTGGCGTTGTTCGCCGGGTTGTCGTGGCTGGTGGGTGGGGGATGTCCAGGCCGTGGTCCCCCGGTTTGTGGTCCTGCGGAGGGAAGCCTCCACGCACCCATTCGATCCCGGCCGACCGGGCGGGATCATGACCTTGCTTCGGGGGCCGGGCTGCTCATTCAGGTCATCGAGCGCGGCGTGGCCGGCTCATGCAGCGATGCGAGCTCGCCCGGGGCTTGGTGTCCCACTCTTTGGATGTGGTCGTCACGCGGGGGTGCACGGCTCCTTCGGCTGGCGTGCCGCCTCGGCGTCGCGCAGCAGGTGGTAGGCGTGGGTGAGGAGTTTGCGGGCGATCGCGATGGTGGCGATCTTCTTCCCGCGGCGGTGCGCGATCTGTTCGTAGTGGGCCGCGAACTGCGGGGAGCGTTTGGCGGTCTGTGCCGCCTCGTTCATGATCCAGCGGAGCCAGGGGTCACCCTGTTTGGAGATGTGCCCGTAGCGCACGGTGCGGTCCGAGCCCTGGACGGTGGGAGTGAGCCCGGCCCAGGAGGCGAGCTTGCGGGCGGAGGGGAAACGCGCGATGTCGCCGACCTCGGCCACGATGATCTGGGCGGTAAGCCGGCCGACGCCGGGCAGCGTGGTGAGCGCCTTCACCCGCGGGTCCGTCCTGGCCGTCTCGGTCAAGCCCTCGTCGATCCGGTCGATGACCTGCTGGAGTGCGTCGATCATCTCCAGCAGGTCGGCCACCACGTGCCGGGAGGCTTCCGGCAGCGGCAGCTCGTCCAGCCAGGCCCGGCCCGGTGCGCTCCAGCAGCTGGACGCACGGTCACAGCCATGGTGGGCCAGGACCGCGTGGATCCGGTTGCGCAGCAGCGTGCGCAGCCGTACCAGTTGGGCGCGGTGGCGCAGCACGGCCCGCTGCTCACGCACGTGCGGTGGGGCGATCCACGCCTCCGGCAGCAGGTCCGCGCGCAGCAGATGGGCCAGGGTCGCGGCGTCGACCTTGTCGTTCTTCAGCCGCGCCGAGGCGATCGCCTTGCACTGCAGGGGATGCGCCATGTGCGCCTCGAAGCCGTAATCCTGGAGCAGCTCGATCAGCCAGCCCCAGCCGAACGCCGCCTCGAACGCCACCGGTGTGCCCACCGGCAGATCTCCGATCACCCCCAGCACCGGCTTCCGACCGTTCGGCACGTTCCGGTTCACCGCGATCTTCCCGCCCTCATCCGTCACAGCGATCTGCGACCGACGGCGGTGCACATCAATCCCGACACAAGCCTGCATCCCGGGCCTCCTCCTCGAGTCCGAACCATCCGCAACCGATGGTCCTCCGGGCCCGCCCGAATGGGGCCCCGGCCCTCATAGGGTCAGGTCAG
>NZ_JBQQCG010000222.1:0-1357 GCF_052245575.1 Streptomyces sp. 2A115
GCCAGCTGATTCCTAATGCCGTCTGTCAAGCGGCGAGAGCGGTGGGCGGCGTGACTTCGTAGCGCCGTCCGTCGCGCAGAAGGGCCCAGAGGACGTTGACGCGGCGGCGGGCGAGAGCGAGCACGGCCTGAGTGTGGCGCTTGCCCTCGGCGCGTTTGCGGTCGTAGAAGCGGCGCGACTCCTCGCTGTGCCGGATGCTGAACAACGCCGAGCTGTAGAAGACTCTCTGCAGGCGGCGGTTGTAGCGCTGCGGGCGTCGCAGGTTGCCGCTGATCTTCCCCGAGTCGCGGGGCACTGGCGCGACGCCGCCGAAGCCGGCGAGTCGGTCGGCCGTGCCGAAGGCCTCCATGTCACCGCCAGTGGCGGCCAGGAACTCGGCGCCGAGGATGATGCCCAGGCCGGGCATGCTGGTGATCACTTCGAAGTCGCGGTGCTGGCGAAACCGGGCCTCGATGAGCTTGTCGAGCTCGGCGACCTGCTGATTGAGGGCCGTCACCTCCTTCGCCAGCGTGTGCACCAGCTGGGCGGTCAGCTTCTCTCCAGGGAGGCTAGTGTGCTGGCGCTCGGCGGCCTGGAGGGCGGTCTCGGCCAGCTGATCGGCGTTGCGAGCGCTGCGATTGCGCAGCCAGGTCACAAGGCGCTTGGTGCCGATCCGGCGGAGGGCGGCCGGGGTCTGGTAGCCGGTCAGCAGGGTGAGCGGGCCGGTCTTGGTCAGGTCCAGGGCCCGCTCCAGGCCGGGGAAGACACTGGTGAGCTGGGCGCGAAGCCGGTTGACGGTGCGGGTGCGGTCGGCGACCAGGTCCATGCGGCGGCCCGTGAGGATCTTGAGGTCGGTGACGGTCTCGTCGCCGGTGCGTAAGGGGTGCAGATCACGGCGGATGCGGGTCTGGTCTGCGATGACGGCGGCGTCCTTGGCGTCGGTCTTGCCCTCGCCGCGGTAGCCCTCGGAGGCGCGGTGGATGGCCCGGCCGGAGAGGTAGAGCACCGGCTGGTCGTGGTTGAGGAGGATCGCGATGGCCAGGGCGGCTCCGCCATCGGCCAGGTCGATCCTCCAGGTCACCTCATCACCCAAGTCCAGTACGTCGGCGAGAAGTTGGAGGAGCTCGGGTTCATCGTTGGCGACGCGTCGCGACAGCAGCCGACGGCCGCTCTCGTCGATCGCGACGCAGTGGTGGTGGGTCTTGCCGGCGTCGATGCCGGCCCAGATATCGGCCATGTGATGCCTCCGTGCGGTGGTGTTGCTGGTGCTTCCCGACGGACGACCTCGCTGTCGATTCCCTACGGAGCGATCATTCGCAATTCCTAATTGGCAGCCGAGTCGTCGTGGGGCGCCGGGCGGCCAATCAGTTGAAGCCAC
>NZ_JBQQCG010000223.1:0-1318 GCF_052245575.1 Streptomyces sp. 2A115
ACGAGGACCCGCTGCGGGCCGCGCACCCCGACTGGGGAACGCTGGAGTTCGACTACGGGCGCCGCGAGGTCCGCAACTTCCTCGTCGCCAACGCCGTGTACTGGTGCGAGGAGTTCCACATCGACGGCCTACGCGTCGACGCCGTCGCCTCCATGCTGTACCTCGACTACTCGCGCGAGGCCGGGCAGTGGACGCCCAATGTCCACGGCGGACGGGAGAACCTCGACGCCGTCGCCTTCCTCCAGGAGATGAACGCGACCGTGTACCGGCGTGAGCCCGGTGTCGTCACGATCGCCGAGGAGTCGACCGCGTGGGACGGCGTCACGCGCGCCACTCACCACATCGGGCCGGGCGGTTTCGGTGGGCTGGGCTTCGGGCTGAAGTGGAACATGGGCTGGATGCACGACTCGCTCGGCTACGTCTCCCACGAGCCGGTCCACCGCAAGTACCACCACCACGAGATGACGTTCTCGATGGTGTACGCGTACAGCGAGAACTACGTACTGCCGATCTCGCACGACGAAGTGGTGCACGGCAAGCGGTCGCTGGTGTCGAAGATGCCGGGTGACTGGTGGCAGCAGCGGGCCACCCACCGTGCCTACCTCGGCTTCATGTGGGCCCACCCCGGCAAGCAACTCCTCTTCATGGGACAGGAGTTCGCGCAGGGCGCGGAGTGGTCCGAGGCGCACGGGCCCGACTGGTGGCTGTTGGACCCGTCGTACGGCGCCGCGGCCGACCACCAGGGTGTACGCGACCTCGTCCGCGACCTCAACACCGTCTACCGCGCCGCGCCCGCCCTCTGGGAACTCGACACCGATCCCTCCGGTTTCGCCTGGATCGCCGGGGACGCCTCGGAGGACAACGTCTTCGCCTTCCTCCGCCACGACGCCGACGGCACGCCTCTGCTCGCCGTCTCCAACTTCTCTCCGGTCGTGCGGCACGAGTATCGGTTGGGCGTCCCGGATGACGTGCCCGCGTGGCACGAGGTGCTGAACACGGACGCCGGGCGCTATGGCGGGAGCGATGTGACCAACCCGGATCCTGTGAAGCCGGACGCGCAGGGGTGGCATGGGCGGGCGGCGAGTATCCGGCTGACGCTGCCGCCGCTGGCGACGGTGTGGTTGCGACCGGCGTAGGTTCGCGGCGTAGGTTTTCGCCCCCGCCGCCCCTACCCTCCCCCACTCTCGGCTTCGCTCGAGCGGGGGGACCCCCATCACCACTGGGG
The DNA here is from genome assembly GCF_052245575.1 of Streptomyces sp. 2A115. NCBI lineage: Bacteria > Bacillati > Actinomycetota > Actinomycetes > Kitasatosporales > Streptomycetaceae > Streptomyces > Streptomyces sp. 2A115. Next base: position 1,226 of record NZ_JBQQCG010000223.1, read on the forward strand.
CTCCGCCCCAGACCCCGTTTCGGGGGCCGGCCCCCGAACCTCCGCTCCTCAAACGCCGGAGGGGCTGATTGCCTAGCCCGTCCGGCGTTTGAG
>NZ_JBQQCG010000224.1:0-1299 GCF_052245575.1 Streptomyces sp. 2A115
CCCAGCACCCGCCGCAAGTAGTCGTTCCCGAACCGTCGTTCCGGGTCGAGCCGGTCTCGCAGGGCGGTGAACTCGGTGAAGCGCGGGTAGGTCTTGGCGAGGTGGTCGGCGCCGCGTGTGTGGATTTTTCCCCAGTGGGGCCGTCCCTCGTGTGCGGTGAAGATCCGTTCGGCGGCGCTGAAGTAGGCCTGGTAGGGCGTGCCTTTGTACATGTGGACGGCGATGTAGGCGCTGTCCCGGCCGGATGCCGTGGAGAGGGTGATGTCGTCGGCGGGTGCGGTGCGCACCTCGACGGGGAAGCTGATCCGCAGGGGTGAGCGCTCGACCATGGCCTTGAGTTCGCGGAGGGTCTCGGTGAGGGCCGCGCGGGGGACGGCGTATTCCATCTCCGTGAAGCGCACCCGGCGCGGGGAGGTGAAGACCTTGTAGGGGATGTCGGTGTAGGTCCGCGCGGACAGGGCGCGGCTGGAGATCTTCGCGATGGCGGGGATCGTGGCGGGCACGGCGCGGCCCACGGAATTGGCCATCTGGAAGACGTTGTTGGAGAGGAACTCGTCCTCGAGGAGGCCGCGTACGGCGCTGACGGGCTTCTCGGGGCCCGTGCTGCGGTTGTTGCGCTTCGTGTTGCAGTTGTCGGTGTGCGGGAACCAGTAGAACTCGAAGTGCTCGTTCTCCGCGAACAGTTCGTCGAAGGTGCTCGTGACCTCGTCGAAGCTCATCGGCTCCTCACGGGCCGTGAGCAGGAACATGGGCTCTACGGAGAAGGTGATCGCGGTGATGACGCCCAGGGCGCCGATTCCGACGCGGGCCGCCGCGAAGACCTCGGGATTCTCCTTCTCGGAGCAGGTGAGGACGGAGCCGTCCGCCGTCACCAGCTCGAGTGCTGTGATCTGAGCGGCGATCGAGGCCGAGTCGCGGCCGGTGCCGTGCGTTCCGGTGCTGATCGCGCCGGAGACCGTCTGCTCCATGATGTCGCCCATGTTCGTGAGCGACAGCCCCTCGCGGGCCAGGGCCACGTTCAGTCGCTTCAAAGACGTCCCGGCCTCCACGGTGACGGTGCCCGCCTCGCGGTCGATCTTGCGTATGCCGGTGAGGAGCTGGGGGCGTATCAGTACGCCGTCGGTCGCGGCGGCGGCCGTGAAGGAGTGCCCGGTGCCCACGGCCTTGACTCTGAGCCCGTCCTCCGCGGCCTCGCGCACGGCCGCGGAGAGTTCCTCGACGGAGGCCGGCGTGACCTCCCGGGCCGGCCGGGCGGTGACGTTCCCCGCCCAGTTACGCCACGTGCCGCTCTTCCCGCTC
>NZ_JBQQCG010000225.1:0-1315 GCF_052245575.1 Streptomyces sp. 2A115
TCCAACTCCGCCCGCTCCTCAGAGGCCAGCAGCAATGGCTCCAGTTTCGGGCCCCGACGAGGAACTGACGCACCAGCAGTAGAAGTCACATACCAACTAACGATCAACTACTGGCGCAGGACACTAGGCAGTCCCCGCCCAGCGCGACGGCAAGCGCCACATCGAGCAGGATCTTTCCCGGATCGTGCACCGCCCGCGGCTTGCGCCACGGCTCAAGCGCCGCCGACATCGCCGCATCCAGACCGGTCTTGCGGGCCGTCTCGACCAGCAGCACCGCACCCGTCTGCGAAACCACTCCGCGACCACCGCCCTCGGCGCGGACACGCGGATAGAACCCGATACGCTTCTTCACCTGGAAAGTGCCTCCGGAGGTGGCGGGAACAAGGACCTCAGCTATCCTCATTCTCGCTGGTCAGAGGCACTTTCTACGTTCATGATCACCGGATGGACAGCCCGCCTCGGAAAGCGCGAGGTTAGGAAACGCCCTTGCGCAACGCCGCGAGGAGGCGTTCAAGGTCCCCGCGTGCCGTGTACGTACGGATCGGGTCGATGTAGTCGCGGGACTCGATGATCTGACCGTCCCGCACACGCATGACGAAGACGCAGGGCACCTTGGACCTGGAGTCGTCCGGCAACGTGAACTCGTAGGCGAACTCGGCGACGATCACTTCAGGATCGGCGGTCTCGTGGACGACGACATCGACGACACTCCTCTTCGGCACGGACTCCTGAACTTCCGGCGGCACCGTGAAGTGCTCCCGGAGCGCACGCCGACTCGTCAACGGCTCGGACTCCGGCGTCGCCATCGGATGCCGGACATCGGTAACCTCGCCGTACAGGTCAGGCAACTCGCTTGAGTTCCCGTCGGCGACCCCATGAACAAGCCGGAGAAACACCTCACGCGGACTCAGACTCACAAGACCCCCAAGTAATACGCACAGGCAGCTAACGATCATTATCGCCTGATGCGGGCCGGTGTTGCGGACTGTCTCGACCAGCAGCACCTCACCCGTCTGATCCCACGGCCGTCGCGCTGGACGCGGACATGCAGATACAGGTCAGCACTCTTCATCCGAGAAGTGCGCTTCCGCAGCAACGGCCAGGACCCTCCACAGGTCTCATCTGTGCACCCATGAGGGCCGGGGTTGTCAAGGCGCGTGAACTGCCGTCCCGGTGAGGTTGTGGCGTTGTTCGCCGGGTTGTCGTGGCTGGTGGGTGGGGGATGTCCAGGCCGTGGTCCCCCGGTTTGTGGTCCTGCGGAGGGAAGCCTCCACGCACCCATTCGATCCCGGCCGACCGGGCGGGATCATCCCGG
>NZ_JBQQCG010000226.1:0-1232 GCF_052245575.1 Streptomyces sp. 2A115
CTAGTGCCGCATCAAGCAACGTTCGCCCTGTTCACGACCTCGCGGAGGCGTTCGTCGGCGGCGTGCTTGTTCCGCCAGATGATGTAGCGGCGGATCATGCTGCCTTGCTCCTTGTGGCTGGCGTGGTCGGTGCCGTCGAGTGCGAAGTAGCGCAGGGCGGTGAACTGGGCCTCGATCCGGTTGAGCCAGGAGCTGTTGGTCGGTGTGTAGGCGATCTCCACGTTGTTCGCCGCTGCCCACGTCGCGACCCGCTGGCAGCGCTTTGTCGTGAGGTGCGGTGAGTAGTTGTCGCAGACGATCGCGATGCGTATGTCCAGTGGGTGCAGGGAGCGCAGGTAGCGGCAGAACTCGAGGAACTTCGACCTGTTCTTGGTCTTCTTGATGTGCCCGTAGAGCTGGTCCTTGGTGAGGTCGTAGGCGGCGAACAGGTGGCGGACCCCGTGCGGGCGGGTGTAAGTCGCCCGGCGACGAGGCCGGGGTTCGCGGTCGGGGTCCTTGTGCCGGCCGCCGCGTCCGGCCCACTGCCGGCCGGGGTGCGGCTGGAGGTTGAGCGGCCCGAACTCATCCATGCAGAAGACGACTTCGGGCTCGCCGTCCTCGGCTATGACCTCGCCGTCGGCGATCGCGTAGAGATGCTCGACCCGGGCCTTCTTGGCCGCGTAGTCCGGGTCGCGTGAGGTCTTCCAGGTCTTTATGCGTTGAAAGGAGACGCCCTCCTCGCGGAGCAGGATGCGCAGGCCCTCGTGGCTGATGTCGTCGACCACCCCCTCGGCGACCAGGAAGTCGGCCAGCTTGGCCAGGCTCCAGGTCGAGAATGGCAGGCCGTGCTCGGCCGGCTTGGACTTGGCGATCTTCTTGATCTCCCGGCGCTCGGGGAGGGTGAAGGTCCTCGGGCGGCCGCCCTTGTACTTCGGGTAGAGCGCCTCGAAGCCGTCGGTGTTGAAGTTGTGGATCACGTCCCGGACCCGGTCCGCACTGGTGAATGTCACCTCGGCGATCTTCGCCACCGGCATGGCTTGCGCGGATAACAGCACCATCTGGGCCCGCCGCCAGGTCACCACCGATCCGGTACCCCTGCGGATGATCCGCAGCAGCCGCTTGCCCTCATCGTCATCAATCTCCCGGACCCGCACACGTTCAGCCACTCCGTCATTCTGGCTGTCCGATGCCGCCCGGCGCAGCAACCCAGCGATGCGTCATGACAGGGCGAACGTTGCCTGATGCGGCACTAG
>NZ_JBQQCG010000227.1:0-1190 GCF_052245575.1 Streptomyces sp. 2A115
GGGAGTGGGCTGAGGCGTCGGTGGCGTCGGCGCTGGAGGTCATGTGCGGTGGCTCTTTCTGGTGCTGGAAATTTCCTGTGCTGGATACTCCGGTGCGGGTGAGCACGCCCCGCCTTTTTGGGGCGCGGGGAACTGCGCGACCAGCCCCCACCTGTCCGCAGACGAATCACAACCCGCCGCCTACCGCCCCGCGCGGGGCGCGTGCCGGTGCGCCAGCGCCTCGTACGACGCGGACAGCGCCGGCGCCGCGGTCTCGTACGTCCGCTGCGCGACCCCGATGAACAGACAGTCCACGACAAGGAGCTGACTCGTACGCGAAGACATCGCCGCCGGCCGCAACTCGCTCTCCCGGGCCGTGGACGTCGTGAGGATGTGGTCCGCGTACTGCGTGACCGGCCCGTCCGGACGCCCGGTGATCGCGACCGTCGTGGCCCCGCGTTCGAACGCGACCCGCAACGGCTCGATGACGTCACCGGTCGACCCGGAGTGTGTGATCGCGATCGCCACGTCCTTGGCGCGGAGTTGCACGGCGTTGGTGACGGCGAGGTGGGGGTCGCTGTGGGCGTGGGATATGAGCCCGATGCGCAGCAGCTTCTGTGTCAGGTCCTGGGCGACGAGACCGGACGCGCCGACCCCGTAGACGTCGATACGGCGGGCCGCCGCGAGCGCGCCGACGGCGGCACCGAGCTGGACCGTGTCCAGTCCCGCCGCGGTGTCGGCGAGGGTCTGCTGCTCGTCGTACGCGAGCTTGGCGACGACGTCCGCGATGGGGTCGTCGACCGCGATGTCGGCCGTCACGGCCGGGGCCCGGCCCGACTGCTGCTGGGCGGCGAGACCGGCCAGGGCCAGCCGCAGGTCGCGGTAGCCGGGGTAGCCGAGCAGGCGGGCGGTACGGACGACCGTCGCCTCGCTGGTGCCGGTGAGCTCCGCGAGACCGGTGACCGTCAGGGCCGCGCAGCCGGCGGGGTCGCCGGCGACCGCCTCGGCGACCCGCTGCATGGAGCGGGTCATCGACGGGGCGAGCGTGCGGACCTTCGCCGCGAGTGCGGCGGGTGCGGGTGGGGCCGCGCCCGCGAAAATTTCCTTCACTTTATTGCTCACCCATGAAAGATATTTTCGGGCGGGGGGAGGGTCAAGGGGGGCGAGGGCGCTGCGCCCGGGGGTGGGTGGGTGTCTGCGGGTGGTGGGGG
>NZ_JBQQCG010000228.1:0-1181 GCF_052245575.1 Streptomyces sp. 2A115
CGACCTCGCGGATCGCGTCGGGGAAGGCCAGGAACGGCACGAACTCGCTCCAGGCCCGCTGCCAGACGGCGGCGATACTGCCGTACTTGTGGCCCCACTTGGCGTCGAACTCGTCGAGCCGCTCGCGGGCCTGGGCCTCGTTGACGGCGGTGTAGACGGGCCTGAGGTCGGCGGCGACCTCGGGCCAGTCCCGCCTCGAGGCGTAGCGCAGGCTCTGCCGGATCAGGTGCACGACGCAGCGCTGCACGACAGTCTGCGGCCACACGTTCGCGACCGCGTCCGGCAGGGCGGACAGCCCGTCGCAGACCAGCATGAGCACGTCCCTGACCCCGCGATTGCGCAGGTCGGTGAGGACCTGCTGCCAGAACTTGGCGCCCTCGCCACCGTCGCCGGCCCACAGGCCGAGGATCTCACGGTAGCCGTCGGCGGTGACCGCGATGGCCACGTAGATGGGCCTGTTGGCGACCTGCCCGTCCCTGATCTTGACGTGGATGGCGTCGATGAAGACGACCGGGTAGACCGCGTCGAGGGGACGGGTGCGCCACTCGTTCATCGAGTCCAGGGCCTTGTCGGTGATCGTGGAGATCGTCTCCTTGGACGTCTTCATCCCGTACACCTCGTCAAGGTGCGCAACGATCTCGCCCGAGGTCATGCCGCGGGCGGTCAGCGAGAGGACCATCTCGTCCAGGGCGCCGGTGCGACGGGTCCCTTTGGGCAGGATGCGGGGCCGGAAGGTGCCCAGCCGGTCGCGGGGGATCTGCAGCGTGATCGGCCCGACCTCGCTCATCACCTTCTTCGTGCGATACCCGTTACGGCCGTTGCCGCCCGAACGCGAGCCCCGCCCGCCGATGCGCTCGGCCTCAGCGGCCAGATGCTCCTCCAGCTCGGCCTCCAGAGCGGCCTGCATCAGGTGCTGCGTGATCGCGGGCAGCAGGCCGTCCTCACCGACCAGCCTCAGCCCGCCGCCGCGAACCCTGTCCTGGGCCAGCAGCGTCAGCGCGTCCAGCAGCTCCAGACCCAGCCCGTCCACGGACTCTTGCGTTCTCCTCATGTCCGCACCGTCCGCGGCCGTCCCCTCGACGGCAAGCGACACGCCGCCCACCGTCTCGAGAGAGTGAGCCTTCTGGATCGTCATCAGGTGTCCCTTCTGGTGAAGTTCCCACCTAATTCATGACACTCCC
>NZ_JBQQCG010000229.1:0-1178 GCF_052245575.1 Streptomyces sp. 2A115
ACACGGCTTCGCGAACCTCAAGTCCTGGCGGACCCTGACCAAGCTCCGCACCGACACCCGGCAGGCCACCACGCTCCTGCGAGCCCTGCTCGTCCTGGCGAACAGCGAAGTACAGCGGTGACGAGACGGGCGGACGATCTCGCCCCGACGATCATGCCGCCTACCAGCGTGAGGACCTCACCAGCGCATCACACCAGCCCCACTGAACTGCGGAAACGAGCTTGGCGCAGCCTCAGTGGGTATTTGTCGTCTCCATCTTCCTCATGACGGCACTTCTCTACGCATTTTCACCCCTTCTGCGTCCTCATGTAGGAAAATACTCACACCCTGACCATCCATCCCAACCGGTGTGGCGCGAGAAATCCGGGCGCGTGGGCTCAATCTGATTCTTGTATTTCGGTTCACGACAGTGCGTCAAGGAGGGGTGCCATGGAACTGACACTGTCCATCGTTGCGGCGGTCATCATCTTGAGCCTCGCTGGGTTCGCCGCGAGTGTGTTCTTCAAAGCCGTCATGAGATGGAATGCTCGACGCAAGGGGTAGCCAGACGTCAGCGCTTCGCCGCGCCCAAGAGAGCAGATCGTCCGGCCGGCCACGGGACCGGTCAACGCAGGACGGCCGGCAACCACGCCGGCCGGTCGAACGCGAGTCCCATGCACGCTGTGGGCAACCGGCGCGGACATCGCTCGCCGCGTGGGCATGTCCACCGACGCCGTCGGGAAGGATCGAGGTGCACTTCCTGCCGTCGTACTCGCCGGAGTTGAACCCCGACGAGCTGGTCAACGCGGACCTCAAGCGGAGTCTGCCGACCACAGCCGACCCACGACCAGGCCCAACTCGCCGCCGGGACCCGCAGGTTCTCCCACCGCCGCCAGCGTCAGTCGCACATCGTCCGCGGCTACTTCGGCGGACCACACGTCCGCTGCACCCTCGAATAGAACCCTTCGAGTTTCGGATCGATAGGGGGGAGTGGTGGCCCGGCTACCGTGGGTGCACGGCGTAGGTCAGGTGCGTCACCCGCGACGACGGCTCCGAGCGGACCGGCTCCAGCGCGACCCTGGACGCGTCCACGCCGTCGAACAGGCGGGTGCCGGCGCCGAAAAGCACCGGTGACAGCGTGATCGAGAAATCGTCGACCAGGCCGGCGTTCAGGTGCTCCAGGATCGTCGCGGCGCCCA
>NZ_JBQQCG010000023.1:0-136633 GCF_052245575.1 Streptomyces sp. 2A115
CATTCAGCCCAACCCCCAAAGCCCCCCGCCCCCACCCGGGCCATGGTCGTAAGAGCAGTCCCGTACGCCATGAGGGGTGGATCCAGACGTGAGCGACAGCGGCGCCGTCGGCCCCGGGGTGGGCGCGTCCCCCACCGGGGCCGGTGTCGCGCGGCGTCGGCGTCGGCGGCGGTGGTTGCGGTACACGGCGATCGGGGTCGCTGTCGTCGTACTGGGGGCCGTGGGGGCCGGGTGGGCGATGTACGAGAAGCTGGACGGCAACATCACGTCGGACAACGACGCCGCCGCGGAGCTCGCCCGGTACGAGAAGGAGCGGCCCACGGCGCTGGTGCGTGACGCGCAGAACATTCTGGTGATCGGGTCGGACTCCCGGTCGGGGGACGGGAACGGGAAGTACGGCAGAGACTTCGGCACCGAGCGGTCCGACACCACGATCCTGCTGCATCTCGCCGCGGACCGGCGCAGCGCCACCGCGGTCTCACTCCCCCGGGACCTGATGGTGGACGTGCCGAGTTGCCGCCGCCCGGACGGCAGCCGCAGCGCGCCCATGTTCGCGATGTTCAACTACGCGTTCCAGAGCGGCGGTTCGGCCTGCACCATTCGTACGGTCGAGAGGCTGACCACCATCCGGATCGACCACCACGTGGTCGTGGACTTCAACGGGTTCAAGGACATGGTCGACGCGGTGGACGGCGTCGAGGTGTGCCTGGCGGAGCCGATCGACGATCCCGCCGCCAAGCTGAAGCTCCCGGCGGGCAAGGTGAGGCTCGACGGCGAGGAGGCCCTCGGCTACGTACGCGCCCGCAAGAGCATCGGCGACGGCAGCGACACCGACCGGATGGACCGCCAGCAGCGCTTCCTGGCCGCGCTCGTCAACAAGGTCCGCAGCAACGGCGTACTGCTGAATCCGGTGAAGCTCTACCCGGTGCTGGACGCGGCGACCTCATCGCTCACCACCGACCCGGGGCTGGCGAACCTGCGGGGTCTGTACGACCTGGTGCGCGGCATGCGCAACATCCCCACCGAACGTGTGCAATTTCTGACGGTGCCCCGCGAGTCCTACGCCTACAACGCGAATCGTGACCAGCTCGTGGAAGCCGAGGCGGAGAAACTCTTCGAACGGCTGCGCATGGACGCTCCGTTGGAGGTCACGGAGGAACTACCGGAGGATTCCGGAACAAAGAGCGGTAATGCGGAATCGCAGCGCGAGGAGAGCTCGCGCGAGGGTGGTGGAGAAGACGCGTACGACTCCTCGTACGACTACGAAGAGGAGTCGTACGGTGACGGGAAGCCGGGCGGAAAACGGCCCGGCGACACCGTCGACACTCCGGAACCGGCACCGACTTTCCACGGGAACACGGCCGCCGAGGACACCTGCGGGTAAAGCGCACGCCAAGCCGGGGAACAACTGCTCTAAGAAATGCGGCGGATTGCCCAGTTGTAGGGACGTGGAATTTGTCACTGGCGTCACTTGACCTGGAACCGGCCGGATAGTGTGAGCGATCCGGTGTACCCGGCCACCAGGTCTGCCCTGAGGCCGAGCACCGTTGGACCGACTGACCGAGCGCCTTTTGAGGGGGAAAGGCGCCGCGTGGCCCAGACGGAGGACTCAGACAACCGTGGACGCGCAAGGCCGTGGGCGGGCGGACGATATCGACCCCGCAGACCAGTGGGTACTCAACCCGAACACCGGCGACTACGAACTGCGACTGCAGGCTTCCGCACCGCAGTCACCGGTTCCCGGTCCCCGTAGAACCGCCTCTCGCGCCGGAGCGACCGGCGTGGCGACGCCGCGCCCGCGCACCGTGCCGGGCCAGGACCGCGAGGTTCCCGGCACCGATCTGCCAGGACCGCGCAGACGCCGCCCTGCCCCGGAGGAGCCTCCGGGGCGCCGTCGGTCGCGTACGAAGCCCAAGAAGTCGCGGGGCAAGAAGATAATGCTGTGGACCGGCGGCGGCATGGCCTTCGTGCTGGTCGGCGTCGCGGGCGCGGCGTACTTCTACCTCAAGCACCTTGAGGGCAACGTGAACACGACGGATGTCGGCAGCGCGGGAGCGAGCGGCTTCAGCAAGGACGACGCCTTCAACATCCTCATCATCGGCACGGACAAGCGCACCGGCGCGGGCAACCAGGGCTACGGCGACACGGGCAACGTCGGGCACGCCGACACCAACATCCTGCTGCACGTCTCCAAGGACCGTACGAACGCGACCGCGATGAGCATTCCGCGTGACCTGATCGTCGACATTCCGGACTGCGAGACCATCAAGGACGACGGTTCCAAAGAGGTCATTTCGGGGACGCAGGGCCAGCGCTTCAACACGAGCCTGGGCCAGAGCGGCCGGGACCCCGGCTGCACCATGCGCACGGTCGAGACGGTCACCGGCATCCCGATGGACCACTTCATGATGGCCGACTTCAACGCCGTCAAGACCCTGACCACGGCGGTGGACGGCGTCAACGTCTGCGTGGAGAAGGCCGTCAACGACAAGGAGTCGAAGCTCAATCTGCCGGCCGGTACGTCCAAGGTCGAGGGCGAGCAGGCGCTGGCCTTCGTGCGGACCCGGCACAGCTTCGGCAACCAGGGCGACCTCGACCGCATCAAGGTGCAGCAGCAGTTCCTGGGTTCGCTCATGCGCAAGATGTCGTCGGGCGACACCCTCACCAACCCGAGCAAGCTGTTGAAGCTGGCCGAGGCGGCCACCAAGGCGCTGACCGTGGACAAGGCCATCGGGAAGGTCGGCACGCTCAAGGACGTGGCGCTGGAGCTGAAGAAGGTGCCGCCGAAGAACATCACCTTCACGACGGTGCCGGTCGTCGACAACCCCGCCGAGAAGGTCAAGGCAACGGTCGTCGTCGACGAGACGAGGGCTCCCCAGGTCTTCTCCGCGATCAAGGACGACGTCTCCTTCACCGCGGTGAAGCAGAAGCAGAAGAAGGAGAAGGCAGCCGTCGCCGCCCGGCTCAAGGGCGAGCGGTCCGCCGCCGCCGACATCCGGGTCAACGTCTACAACGGCGGGGCCCCGGCCGGCTCCGCACAGGAGACTCTCAACTGGCTGCAGATCGAGGAGGGCGTGCTCAAGTCCAGCCAACTCGGCAACGCCGAGGCGCCGTTGAGCAAGACGACCCTCGAGTACTCTCCCGACCAGGCCGACCAGGCGCGCAAGCTGGCCGACCTCATGGGGCTGCCGGCCTCGGCGCTGAAGCCCGGGGAGAGCGAGGAGAGCGCACAGGGTCTGCCCGCGATCGTGCTGACCCTGGGCAAGGACTTCAAGGGGGCCGGGGTGTCACTCACCGCTCCGGTGGCGGCTCCTGACGTCGACAAGTCCACGGCGGACAAGACGGTGTGCGCCAGCTGATGACCTAACGGGTCCGTCTCACGTCTAACCGGACGCGGGTGTCCAACCAATAGGGGCACCCAAGCGTCCAACTGGGCACGGGGCGGACCCGTTCGTCAGGCACAGGGGTGGGAGCAGGGTGGGAGGGGCAGGGAGATGGTAGGCAGCAGTGTGCGCGGGGAGGGAGCGCGACCACGCGTCCAGCACACCCGTGAGCCGGGTTCGGGGGGCGGCGCGCCCGAGGAGGATCCGGGGCGGCAGGGGCGGAGCCGGCACGGCAGACGGCATGGCGGCGGAGGCGCGGGCGGAGGCGGTGGGTCGCGTCCACAGCGCCGCAAGAGACGCCCGCTGCGCTGGGTCGCCATGGTCCTGGCCGTACTGATACTCGGCACCGCGGGCGCCGGTTACCTCTACTACGAGCACCTCAACAACAAGATCAAGAAGGACGATCTGAACCTTGGGGACAAGGAGGTCGCCAAGCCGACGCCCAACGCGGCCGGCCAGACTCCTCTGAACATCCTGCTCATCGGCTCCGACGCGCGGGACTCCAAGGAGAACCAGAAACTCGGCGGCGCCAAGGAGACGTTCGGCGCGACTCCGCTCGCCGACGTCCAGATGCTGCTGCACGTGTCCGCCGATCGCAGCAACATGTCGGTGATCAGCATGCCCCGCGACACCCTGGTCCAGATCCCCAAGTGCACGGATCCGGAGGACGACGAGGAGTACCCGGCCAGCAACGGCCGGACGCTGACCAACCGGAGCCTCGGCAACGGCGGTCCCGGCTGCACGGTGGCCACCTGGACGGAACTGACCGGTATCCACATCGACCACTTCATGCAGATCGACTTCGCCGGTGTGGTGTCGATGGCTGACGCGATCGGCGGGGTCCCGGTGTGCGTGGACGCCAACATCCACTCCAAGACCCGAGGGGGCGAGGGCTCGGGCCTGAAGCTGAAGGAGGGCACACACCCCGTGAAGGGCGAGCAGGCCCTGCAGTGGCTGCGTACCCGCTACGGCTTCGAGGACGGCAGCGACCTCGCCCGCGCCAAGGCACAGCACCAGTACATGAACTCGATGGTCCGCGTGCTGCGCGAGAACGCCACCCTGAGCAGCCCCAACAAGCTGCGCAAGCTCGCCGAGAAGGCCACCGAGGCCATCACCGTCGACCCGGGCCTCGACACGGTCAAGAAGCTCTACGACCTCAGCAACGAGCTGCGGAAGGTGGAGCCGAAGCGCATCACCATGACCACGATGCCCAACCGGTACGTCGGCTCTCGCGTGGAGCCCACGGAGGACGCCGAGAAGCTCTTCCGGCTGGTGCGCGAGGACATCGCGCTGGACGGCAAGGGCAAGAAGAAGACCGAGTCGGCGGAGGACAAGGTCTCGGACGATCCGGCGGCCGCCGACGGCGAGATCGCGGTCCAGGTGCAGAACGGCACGCGTACCGACACGCTGGGCGCCGTCAACGGGCGTGCGAACACCGTGACCGGGCTGCTCGCGGAGAAGGGCTTCGCCAGTGCGGTCACCGACACGAGCCTGTTCCCGAGCGAGGCCAGGACGGTCGTCCGCTACCCGAGCGCCGAACTGGAGGGCGACGCCCAGGCGGTCGCCAAGTCCCTCGGGATTCCGCTGAGTTCGGTGAAGAGGACGACGAACGTCTCCGGCGTCACGCTCGTCGTGGGAGCGGACTGGCGCGAGGGCGACACGTACCGGGCCCCCAAGGAGGACGACAGGACTCCGGGGACGGCCGAGGCCCTCAACGGCGCGAACGACAAGGCCTGCATGCACGTGAACCCGGACTTCACCTGGTCGTGACGGCCTTCGCCTGACCCTGACGAGAGCGGGCCCCTCCCCTTGCCGGGGAGGGGCCCGCACCAGGTCCCACAGGTACTGCGAGTTCTACGGGTTCTACAGGTACTTCTGCGCGGTCTGCAGCTCCTGACAGCCGATCAGGCCGGGTCGGCGCTCGCGAGAACCGCCGGGCGCCGACTCGCGATCACCTTCCTGGCCAGTGCCTTCGGGCTCGTCAGAAAGCCGAACCCCCACGACATGTGCATCGTGGCGAGGGCGAGCGGGATCCGCAGCCGGGCCTTCACGGGAAGGCCCCTGCCCGCGGGCAGCGAGCCCGCCACGATGGCCGCGAGGTAGCCGCCGGGGATCAGGAAGCCCCAGGGAGTCAGTGCCGCGCCCAGCACCAGGCCCGCCACGATCGCGCAGACCGCGACCGGCGGAGCGAGGTAGCGCAGGTTGATGGAGCCCTCGTGGTAGCGGGCGACGACGTGCCGCCAACGGCCGTAGTCCTTGTACTGCTTGGCCAGCGCCTTCACCGAAGGGCGCGGACGGTACGAGACCCGCAGCTCGGGCGAGAACCAGATCAGCCCGCCCGCCTCCCTGATCCGGAAGTTCAGCTCCCAGTCCTGGGCGCGGATGAACTCCTCGTTGTAGCCGCCCTGTTGCTCCAGCGCCTCGCGCCGGAAGACGCCGAGATAGACCGTTTCGGCCGGACCGGCTTCCCCGCCCGTGTGGAAGGCCGCGTTGCCCACGCCGATCTTCGAGGTCATGGCGGCGGCGACCGCGTGCTCCCAGTCGTTCTCGCCCTCGGCGTGCATGACGCCGCCGACGTTCTGCGCGCCGGTCTCCTCCAGGAGGCGGACGGCGGTCGCGATGTAGTTCGGCGAGAGCATGCCGTGCCCGTCGACGCGTACGACGATCGGGTGGCGGGACGCCTTGATCGCGGCGTTCAGCGCGGCGGGCGTGCGGCCGGTCGGGTTCGGGACCGTGTGCACGCGCTTGTTCTTGTCGGACGCGGTTTCTCGTACGAGTTCGGCCGCGATCTCGTCCGTACGGTCCGTGGAGGGACCGATGGCGATCACGACCTCCATCTCCCCCCCGTACTCCTGGGCGAGGATCGCTTGGACGGCTCCGCGCAGATGCCGCTCCTCGTTGAGGACGGGCATGATCACGGAAACGGCGGGAAGCGGCACGTCGGGCTTGGCGTTCATCGCGGGTCAGGTTACCGCGAATGGGGGACACGGACGCGCGCCGCCCGGTCGCTGCCCCGGGCCGCAGATCGTATGGGCCTACGGTGCTCACGGACCCCCACACCCGGCCGACGCGGAGGTGTCCGCCTTGCCCACGCCGCCCCGCTCCCCCACGCGCCCTCAGCGGCGCCGTCCAGCGCGGCCGCCTGTACGGCGCAGGCGGCCGCGCTGGACGATGCGGATGGTGACCTCGCTCTCCGTGGCGGTGCTCACGGCGGCCGGCATCGGGCACGCGGTGGTCACGAGCCTCGACTCCGACATCAACCGGATCGACCCCTTCAAGGACATGAAGAACCGTCCCGCGCGCGGCCACGGCATGAACGTCCTGCTGGTCGGCACCGACGGCCGGGACCGGATCACGGAGGCGGAGAAGAAGAGGTACCGGCTCGGCGGCGCCCCCTGCCGCTGCACGGACACGATGATGATCGCGCACCTCTCGGAGGACCGGCAGCGGGCCAGCCTCGTGAGCCTGCCGCGCGACTCGTACGCCGAGACGCCCGCGCACACCGACCGGGCCACCGGCGAACGGCACCGCCCGCACCCGCTCAAGCTGAACGCCGCGTACGCGGAGGGCGGGCCCCAGCTGACACTACGGACCGTCGAGAACATGACCCACCTGAAGATCGACCACTACATGGAGGTCGACTTCACCAGCTTCATGAAGACCGTGGACGTGCTCGGCGGGGTGCGGATCTGCACGGTGCGGCCGCTGAAGGACTCGTACACCGGGCTCGACCTGGCCGCCGGGGCGCACGATCTGAACGGCGGCCAGGCGCTCCAGTACGTGCGCTCGCGGCACCTCGACGGCGGCTCGGACCTCGGCCGGATGCAGCGCCAACAGCGGTTCATGGCCGCGCTGATCGCCCGGGCCACGTCGTCCGGGGTGCTGCTCAACCCGATCAAGTTCCGTGACATGTCACGGGCCGTGCTCGGCTCGGTGCGCGCGGACAAGGGGTTCGGAACGGACGAACTGCTCGACCTGGGGCAGGCGATGCGGAGCCTCTCGCCGTCCTCCTCGGAGTTCACGACGGTCCCGATCGGGAAGATGGGCTACGCCGTCAAGGGCATCGGCTCGACCCTGAAGTGGGACGAGAAGAAGGCGGGCAGGCTCTTCCGCACCCTGCGCGACGACAAGCCGCTCGCACCGCACCGGGTCCGCTCGAAGGCCCTGCGCGTCGATGTCGCCCCGCAGCAGATCCGGGTCCAGGTCGAGAACGGCACGTTGACCGTCGGGCTCGCCAGGCGCGTGGACAGCGGGCTGGCCGCCACCGGGTTCCGTACGACGCGGGTCCCCGTGAACGCGCGGGACCGGTCGGTCGTGCGGACCGTCGTGCAGTACGACCCCCGCTGGGACCGCTCGGCGAAGTCCCTCGCGGCGGCCCTGCCCGGCAGCGAGCTACGGGCGAGGAAGGGACAGGGCCCGCTGATGAAGGTGATCGCGGGGGCGGACTTCAGAGAGGTACGGAAGGTAAGGGCGGAGGTGCCGACGCAGCCGGATTCGGTGGTGACGGGCGACGAGGTGGGCTGCGCCCCGTAGGGGCGCGGGGCTGTGACATACGCGGCTCCGCCGCGCGGGCGCGACCAGCCACAACGAACCCGCGGCCAACCAACAGCCCACCCGCGGAGCGCCTACAGGTCCAGCCCCTCCGCCGCGCGCTTCTCCCGCAACTCCAGGATCGCCCGGCGCCGCGCGAGCCGATGAGTGCGACGTATCTGGGCCTCCTGATAGCGACGTTCGTCACGTTCGCTCTCCGGAACCACCGGAGGTACCCGACGGGGCTTGCCGTTGGCGTCGACCGCGGCGAAGACGAGGTAGGCCGAACCGACCTGCTGGGGTGGCGTGGACTCGTTCCAACGCTCGGCGAGGACGCGGACGCCGACCTCCATGGACGTACGACCGGTCCAGTTCACCTGTGCCTTCACATGGACCAGGTCGCCTACGCGCACCGGTTCCAGGAACGCCATCTCGTCCATGGAGGCAGTGACGGCGGGCCCTCCGGAGTGCCGGCCGGCCACCGCGCCGGCCGCGTCGTCGACCAGTTTCATGATCACGCCCCCGTGCACCGTGCCCAGAAGGTTGGTGTCGTTGTGGGTCATGATGTGGCTGAGAGTCGTCCGGGACGCCGAGGTCGGCTTGCCCGGAATTTCGGGTTCCGGGGCTGGGGCCTGGTCTGTCATGGCGACCACCTTATGCCGGGGCCCGCAAGGCTCACTTTGCATCAGCTCTGCAACAGCCGTGGTCCGATTTTCTGTAGACCCTTGTATGCCACACAGTCGAGCACTGCACACTGGGGCGCATGAGCGATTGGCCCCAGGGATCCGGAAACAACGGCGGCGACCAGTACGGCCGCGGAAGCGCGGGCGCCCAGCCCGAGGGCGCCCGCGTGATGCGGCAGGTGCAGCGCGGCCCGGGTTCCGTCCCGGGCCGGTCCGCGCCGCCCCGCGGGGTTCCGCCGCAGCCGACGTACGACGACGGTTACGGCGAGGACCCGTACAACAGCGGGTACAACACGGGCCAGGTGTACGGGTCGCCTGGGGGCGGCGGTCCGCAGGACCCGCCCAACGGGTACGGACGCGGTGCGCGACCCGCGCCGAACTGGCGCAAGCGCATCAAGTGGACCGCGATCACGGTGGTCACCGTGCTGGTCGTGGTGTCCGTGAGCACGTATTTCTGGGCGGACTCGAAGCTCAAGCGTGAGGTCGACCTGTCGAAGGTGATCGACCGGCCCGACGCGGGCGAAGGCACGAACTACCTGATCGTCGGCTCCGACAGCCGCGAGGGCCTGTCCGCCGAGGAGAAGAAGAAGCTCCGCACGGGCTCCGCCGAGGGCAAGCGCACGGACTCGATGATGATCCTGCACGTCGGCGACAACGGGAACACGATGATCTCGCTGCCGCGCGACTCGAACGTGACGATACCCACGTTCGTGGGCTCCGAGTCCGGGAAGACCTTCCCCGGCACGGGCCGCCAGGTGAAGCTGAACGCGGCCTACGCGGAGGACGGGCCCGAGCTGCTCGTGCGGACCGTCGAGGCCAACACCGGGCTGCGCATCGACCACTACGCGGAGATCGGCTTCGCCGGCTTCGCGAAGATCGTCGACGCGGTGGGCGGTGTCGAGATGGACATCCCGAAGGCTTTCAAGGACAAGAACTCCGGCGCCGACTTCGAGGCGGGCAAGCAGACCCTGAACGGCGAGGAGGCGCTGGCCTTCGTCCGTACCCGGTACGCGTTCGCGGGCAGTGACCTGGACCGCACGAAGAACCAGCAGAAGTTCCTCGCGGCCCTCGCCAGCCAGACCGCGACCCCGTCCACGGTCCTCAACCCCTTCAAGCTCTACCCGACGCTGGGCTCCGGCCTCGACACCCTCACCGTCGACAAGGACATGTCCCTCTGGAACCTCGCCTCCATGTTCTGGGCCATGAAGGGCGTCACCGGAGGCGAGGGCAAGTCCATGAACATGCCCATCTCCGGCAACTCCGCCAACGGCAACCTCCAGTGGGACACCGCGAAGGTCAAGACCCTGGTGGACCAGCTGAAGAACGACGAGAAGGTGACGGTGTCGGGCAACTGACCCGCTTCCTGATCCGCTTCCGCCATACGCGCCCGGGGCCCCGCCGATCCATTCGGCGGGGCCCCGGCCGTGCGGGGTCGGCCGTGCGGGACCAGCCCGGAGTTCGCCCGGTCAGGAGCGGGGCCTTCCGGTCAGGAGAAGAGCAGACGCCAGGTCAGTGGCCCGGGCCGGCCGTCCGCGTCACCGCGGAGCTCCTTGCGGGACTTCTGGAAGTCGCGGACGTTGAGGCGGTCTGCCTCGCCCCACGTCCGGCTGGGGCCCACCTTGTAGTGGTCGCCGAAGCCGCGCTTGACCAGCTGCTTGCCGAGTTGGAGGACGTACTGGTTCGATGCGCCGGCGCTGAAGTATTTCCGGCCGGGGAACGCCGGCACCGTCGGCTTGGCGGGCGCGGGCGTCTCCGGGGTGTCGTCGTCCAGGTCCAGCTCGGCCCCGGCGTACTTGAGGATCCGGGCGAAGTCGATCGCGCCGGGATCGCCGTGGCTGTTCTCGGGGACGTGCATGTGGCCGCACACGCCTTTGAACGCGGACCACCGGGCTCCGGTCATCCGCTGGCCGCCGCCGTTCGCGTACGACTTCGGGTAGGCCGGCCAGGACGTGGGGGCGGAGAGGGGCACGCCGTGTTCCTCGTGCGTCCAGGCCAGGAATCGCGCGACGCCCTGGAGGGCCCAGTCGGGGGCGTCCGGCCAGTAGACGTGTGCCTGGTCGGCGGCCTTCCACTTGGCGTGGGTCTTGGGGTCGCAGGTGCCGACCAGTTCGACCTGGCACACGTTCAGGGTGTTGGTGTCGACGCCGCCACGAAGGTTGACCAGGGCCCGGGAGGAGGTCTCGATGTCGAAGTGCTGGTACCACCTGAGCTTCTTGGCCGCGAAGTCGGGAACCGCGGTCAGGTTGGGTGCCGAGGAGCCGCCGCCGTAGCCCGGCAGCGAGCGGCCCTCCGTGGTGTGCAGGACGACGACGTTGATCTCCATCGCGTCCCCGGGGAAGTCGTCCTGGTACCAGTTCGCGCGGCTGGAGCCGGGGTAGCGCTGGGGTCCGGTCTTGGTGCTCATGCACGCCCTTTCTCATTCTTGAGTCGCTCCCGGCCGCACCGGTGTGCGCGGAGACTGAGCCGATCTTGACCCAACGGCCGTTACTTGTGAGGCAGTTGAGGAAATCCGACAGGCTCCGATCATCCTGTCGCGGACAACCGATCGCCCAGGACAGCAACCCCTTGCCCCACCGCACTCATGAAGGTCAGTCAGTTTGCCGGCGAGCCTCTGTGAGTGAGTCTTCCGTTGGTCGGAAGAGGGGGGCCATGAACGACGACGGAACGAACAGAGTGGGGGACCGCGTACAACGGGCGCGGAACCGCGTCTTCGCGGGGCGGGCGGCCGAGGGGCGTCTTCCGCTCCGCGCGCTGTCCGGCGACGCGAAGGCGCCCGTCGTGCTGTACGTGCATGGGCCCGGCGGCATCGGGAAGTCCACGCTGCTGCGCCGTTTGGCGGCCGAGGCACGCACGGCGGGACGCTCGGCGGTCGAGGTCGACGGCCGGCTAGACGAGCCCACGACCGAGGCGTTCGAGAAGGAGGGCCCGAGTGGACGGTCTGGCGGGTGGCCCACTACGACAGCGTGACGACCGTCGCCATCGAGGGCGACGCCGGAACCTGGGCGTTGTCCCTGGGGGTGTCCGCCGGCGACCGCGCGCTGCGGGCCCTGCGTGAACCCGGCGCCTGGCAACGGGCGGTGGCGCTGTTCCCCGACATCGCGCACCTGGCCGAGGAGGGCGAGCCGACGGGCGGGATCATGGCCATGTCCGGCATGGAGGCCAGGCACCGGCTGTTCGTGATCGAGGGCCGGCCGGTGGCGACCGGCCTGCCGAGCATCGGTGACCCCGGGCCGCCGGGGGCATACGCGTGGCGAGGCGCGGCCCGAAGGCCGCCTCCCCTCCCCACGACCCCTTGATCAGGGCTGAATGACCCCTTAATCAAGGCTGAATCAGGGCTGAATCAGGGCAGATTGCGGGCCATGACGATCCGCTGGACCTGGTTCGTACCCTCATATATCTGCGTGATCTTGGCGTCACGCATCATCCGCTCGACCGGATAGTCCCGCGTGTACCCGTACCCACCCAGCAACTGGACCGCGTCCGTGGTGACCTCCATCGCCACGTCCGAGGCGAAGCACTTGGCGGCCGCGCCGAAGAAGGTCAGGTCACTGTCGCCGCGCTCCGACTTCGCCGCCGCCGAGTACGTCAGCTGACGAGCCGCCTCCAGCTTCATGGCCATGTCCGCGAGCATGAACTGGATGCCCTGGAAGTCGGCTATGGCCTTGCCGAACTGCTTGCGCTCCTGGACGTAGCCCTTGGCGTAGTCGAGGGCGCCCTGGGCGATGCCGAGGGCCTGGGCGGCGATGGTGATGCGGGTGTGGTCCAGGGTCTTCATGGCGGTGGCGAAGCCGGTGCCCTCGTCGCCGATCATGCGGTCTGCCGGGATGCGGACGTTGTCCAGGTAGACCTCGCGGGTCGGCGAGCCCTTGATGCCGAGCTTCTTCTCCGGGGCGCCGAAGGAGACACCCTCGTCGGACTTCTCGACCACGAAGGCCGAGATGCCCCTGGAGCGCTTGGCGGGGTCCGTGACCGCCATCACCGTGTAGTAGTCGGACACGCCGGCGTTGGTGATCCAGCGCTTCACGCCGTTGAGGATGTAGTGGTCGCCGTCGCGGACCGCCTTCGTCTTCATCCCGGCCGCGTCCGAGCCCGCGTCGGGCTCGGAGAGGCAGTACGAGAACATCCCGTCGCCCTTGGCGAGCGGCGTCATGTACTTCTTCTTCAGCTCCTCGGAGCCGGACAGGATCACGGGGAGCGAGCCGAGCTTGTTCACGGCGGGGATCAGGGAGGAGGACGCGCAGACGCGGGCCACCTCCTCGATCACGATGACGGTGGCGAGCGCGTCGGCGCCCGCGCCGCCGTACGACTCCGGTACGTGCACCGCGTGCAGGTCCGAGGCGACCAGCGCGTCCAGGGCCTCCTGCGGGAAACGGGCTTCCTCGTCCACCACGGCGGCGTACGGCGCGATCTTCGCCTCGGCCAGTGAGCGGATAGCGTCGCGGAGCATGTCGTGCTCCTCGGACGGGCGGTACAGGTCGAAATCAGCCGATCCGGCCAAGGTCTCTCACGCTCCAAAGACGCTAATTACCGTTAAGTAACCCAAATTTTAGAGGTCCGCCCACGCGAGTGATACGTGAGCTTGACGACAGGGGGAAATCTGCCCGGTGAGGGGCTCGCGCAAGCCCCGACTATGCTCAGGCAGCGCACCCAAGGACGCCCACCCAGGAGCACACCCATGGCCCTCAAGATCACCGTGATCGGCACCGGCTACCTAGGCGCCACGCACGCCGCGGCCATGGCCGAACTCGGCTTCGAGGTGCTGGGACTCGACGTCGTCCCCGAGAAGATCGAGATGCTCCAGCAGGGCCAGGTCCCGATGTACGAGCCGGGGCTCGAGGACCTGCTGCGCAAGCATGTCGCCGGGATCGAGGGCTCCAGCGGGCGGCTGCGGTTCACCATGGACTGGGCCGAGGTCGGGGAATTCGGCGACGTCCACTTCGTCTGCGTGAACACACCGCAGAAGCGCGGTGAGTACGCGGCTGACATGTCGTACGTCGACGCCGCCTTCACCTCTCTCGCCCCGCACCTGAAGGGCACCGCGCTCGTCGTCGGCAAGTCCACCGTGCCCGTCGGCTCGGCGGACCGGCTGGCGCGGACGCTCGCGGAGCTCGCCCCCGCCGGGGAGGACGCCGAGCTCGCATGGAACCCGGAGTTCCTCCGTGAGGGCTTCGCCGTCCAGGACACGCTGCACCCCGACCGCATCGTCGTCGGCGTCCGCAGCGAGCGCGCCGAGAAGCTGCTGCGCGAGGTGTACGCGACGCCGATGGCAGAGGGCTCGCCCTTCGTGCTGACCGACTTCCCGACCGCGGAGCTGGTGAAGACCGCCGCGAACTCCTTCCTCGCCACCAAGATCTCCTTCATCAACGCCATGGCCGAGGTCTGCGAGGCCGCCGGCGCTGATGTGCTGAAGCTCGCCGAGGCGATCGGGTACGACGAGCGGATCGGGAAGAAATTCCTGCGCGCGGGGATCGGCTTCGGCGGCGGCTGTCTGCCGAAGGACATCCGCGCGTTCATGGCCCGGGCGGGCGAGTTGGGCGCCGACCAGGCGCTGACCTTCCTGCGCGAGATCGACTCGATCAATATGCGGCGCCGCGGTCAGATGGTGGAAATGACGCGTGAGGCGTTGGGCGGCGGTTCTTTCCTCGGGAAGCGGGTCGCGGTACTCGGTGCGACGTTCAAGCCGGATTCGGACGACGTCCGGGATTCACCCGCGCTGAATGTCGCCGGGCAGATTCATCTGCAGGGCGGTCAGGTCACGGTCTACGACCCCAAGGGCATGGACAACGCGCGGCGGCTCTTTCCGACGCTGGCGTACGCGGAGACCGCGGTGGACGCCGTGCGCGGCGCCCATGCCGTCCTGCACCTCACCGAGTGGCGGGAATTCCGCGAGCTGGACCCGGCGGCGCTCGGCGAGGTCGCGACGGACCGCGTGCTGCTGGACGGCCGCAACGCCCTCGACCCGGCGACGTGGCGGGCGGCGGGCTGGAGGTACCGGGCGATGGGACGGCCGTCGGCCTGAGTCGCACCCCTCGGCCCTGTCAGGGATATACCCTGCACTTCACCTCTCCAATGGGTTCGAATTGCATTGGAGTAGTGATGGAATTGCCGCACCGTGCGCGAATTCTTCGCAGCCGCATTGCACAGAACAATGTCGGAAGAGGCTGGCGCTGGGCGCCGTATGACTTCTGACGAGCGTGCGTGAGTGCCGGGGCCGGATCGGTGGCCGGGGTCGCCGTACTGTGCCTCCTCGTGGTGGGCTCGCGCTCCGCGGCGAGGGAGGGGCAGGACTCGAAGTAGAGAGGGCCCCGAAGAACGAGCTGTGGACACGGGCACGGGCTACCTGGCGCGGTAGCGGCGCATCTTCGCCCGTGCCCCGCACACCGACATCGAGCACCAGCGACCGCGGCCCGCCGGGCTGCGGTCGTAGTACGCCCAGTGGCAGTCCGGGGCCTCGCAGGCCTTGAGGCGGAGCCAGGTGCCGGCCGCGAGGGACTCGGCGACGGCCTCGGCCACCCGGGAGGCGAGGGAGGCCGGGTCCGCGGGGCGGAGGGTCGCCGAGCCGTCCGCCGCGGAGACGGTGACGATGAGCGGGGCCGACGCGAGCAGCTCGTCGAGGGGGCGTACCTCGCGATGTGCCGGGTGGCCCGCGTGCGCGAGACAGACGGCACGCAGCGACTCCCGCAGCTCGCGCGCGGCCGCCACCTCCGCCGCCACCTCTGCCTCCGCCCCCGCCTCCGTCAGGCCCAGCGCGGCACGCCCCTCCGCCGTGTCCAGGGAGTCGGCGCCCGACTCGATGTCCAGGGTGTTCACCAGTGACTGGATCAGGGCCAGTCCGCCGGGAGCGGGCGCTCGGTCATTCATGGTTGCGACGTTACCCCTTATGCGGGAGCATGCAGTAACCGTTACCGCTTAGAGCGGCCTACAGGTAACTAGGAGGAGTCATGGCTCTCGCCAAGCTGGGTGCCGTTGTCCTGGACTGTCCGGATCCACGTGCGCTCGCGGGGTTCTACGCCGAGGTGCTCGGCGGCACCGTCGAGGCGGACGGTGACGACTGGTTCGACCTGCGGATGCCCGACGGACAGACGCTGGCGTTCCAGGCCGCCCCCGGCCACGTACCACCGAAGTGGCCCGCGCCGGACGCCTCGCAGCAGTTCCACCTGGACCTGACCGTCGAGGACATGGACGCGGCGGAGAGGGAGGTCCTGGCGCTGGGCGCGAAGGCGCTCGACACGGAGGACCGGACACGGACCTGGCGGGTGTACGCGGACCCGGCCGGCCACCCGTTCTGCCTGTGCGCCTGCTGATTCAGCCGTCCAGCTTGGCGATCTTCGCCGTGGACGGCTCGCGGCGGCTCCGGGCGCGGGCCGTGAAGTCCGCGCCACGCAGGACGCGTTGGACGTTGCCCCAGGTGAGGAGGGCGACGTTGGACTCGGACCAGCCGCGGTGCAGGAGTTCGGCGACGAGCCTCGGGTAGCCCGTGGCGTCGGGCAGATCCTGCGGGTGCGCGGCCCCGGAGTCGTACGTCCCCGAGAGGCCGACGCACTCCGGGCCCGCGATCGCGCGTACGTGGTCGAGGTGGTCCGCTACGTCCCGTACCGACGGGCCCGTCTGCGCGGCCGTCAGCGGCACCAGGCACAGGCCCTTGCCCGCGCCGAGCTCGGCCAGCACGTCGTCGGGGAGGTTCGCCGGATGCGGACGCAGGGCGCGGGACGCGGAGCGGGTGAACAGCACCGGGGCCTTCGAGACCGTCAGGACACGCCGGACGGTCGGGTCGGAGGCTCCGGAGAGATCGGCGAGCACACCGAGCCGGTTCATCTCACGGACGACCTCCTCGCCGAACCTGGTCAGCCCGTTCTCGCCGGCCCAGGACACGCCGGACAGGGTGAGGACGCGCAGGCCGAGTGTGTGCAGCGCGCGCAGGATGCCCAGCGAGTCGTCCAGCGCGGCAGCGCCCGCCGGTCCGAGCAGCACGGCCACCCGCCCGCAGTTCCTGGCATCCGTGGCCTGCGCCCCGCTGTACGCCATCCGCAGACCCTCCGGATGCGCTTCCACCACCGTTTTCACCAGGTCGAGCTGCTCCAGCGTCGCCCCGACCGCCCGCTCGCCGACCAGCCCCTCGGGCAAATGCAGCGACCAGAACAACGCGCCCACGTGCCCCTCCCGCAGCCTGGGCATATCCGTGTCGATCGCGCTCTCCCCGAGCTCCAGGTCGTACCAGGGCAGATGCCGCAGCGCCCACGGCAGCCCGCTGTATCCGTCGGCGACGGGGTGGGCGGCGAGCAGTGCGTGCGCATGGGCCAGGAGGTCACCGGCCGCGTCGGCATCGGCATCGGCATCGGCAGGTTCGAGCTCGCCCCCGGCTTCAAGGTCGTCCGGAACCTCGAGGTCGTCCGGGGCATCGAGGAGATCCGGCTCGAACTCGTCCTCAAGAGCAGGGTGGTCCAGTTCGACGGCCTCGGCGGTGGTGTGCAGTTCGTCCTGCAGATCAGCCATGGCGGCGCTCCGGGGTCCGATGGTGGCGACAGGTACAGCCACCGTGACACGGGAGCGGGGCGCGGTCTCGGTGGGTGGGGCGTATGGGGTACGTCCCGCGCTGGGCCCTACGAGGCGCCCGGTCCCCGGCCGCCGCACTCCGCTGCCCGCGCCAGCAGCAGCTCCCGTTCCCGCTCGTTGCGCGTGAGCGAGGCCGCGCGCTCGAACTCCGTCCGCGCCTCCTCCGTACGCCCGAGCCGCGCCAGCAGATCCCCGCGCACGCTGGGCAGCAAGTGGTAGTCGCGCAGAGCGGGTTCGGCGGCGAGCGCGTCGACGAGGGCGAGGGCCGGTTCGGGTCCCTCCGCCATCGAGACGGCGACCGCGCGGTTCAGCTCGACGACGGGCGACGGCATACGGGCGGCGAGCAGCCCGTACAGCGTGGCGATCCGCGTCCAGTCCGTCTCCTCGTACGTGTAGGCGTGGGCGTGGCAGGCGGCGATGGCGGCCTGGAGGACGTACGGCCCCGGTCCACCGCCCGTGGACACGGCCTCGGCGCGCGCGAGGGCGGCGAAACCTCGGCGGATGAGCATGCGGTTCCAGCGGGACCGGCTCTGGTCCTTGAGCAGCACCGGCTCCCCCGAGGGCCCGGTGCGCGCGGCCGACCGCGACGTCTGGAGCTCCAACAGCGCGACCAGCCCGTGCACTTCGGATTCCTTTGGCATCAACTCGGCCAGCACGCGGGCGAGTCGAAGGGCGTCCTCACAGAGCGAGGGCCGCAGCCAGTCGTCGCCCGCCGTGGCGGCGTACCCCTCGTTGAAGATGAGATAGATGACTTCCAGTACGGACCCGAGCCGCGCCTCCCGCTCCGGCCCGTACGGCACCTCGAAGGCGACGCCCTTCGCGGCCAGCGTCCGCTTGGCGCGCACGATGCGCTGGGCGACGGTCGCCTCCGGGGCGAGGTAGGCGCGGGCGATCTCGGGGGTGGTCAGCCCGCCGAGCAGCCGCAGAGTGAGGGCGATGCGGGCCTCGGCGGACAGAACCGGATGGCAGGCGGTGAAGACGAGCCGCAGCAGATCATCATCGATGTCATCGGGATCGGACGGCTCGTCGACGTAGCCGTAGCCGTGCGCCGCGGACGTCTCCAGGTCGCGGCCCATCTCGGCCAGCTTGCGCGCGTACCGCTCCCGCCTCCGCACCAGATCGATCGCGCGGTGCTTGGCCGTGGCCATGAGCCACGCACCGGGATTGTCCGGCACACCGTCCCGCGGCCACTGCTCCAGCGCGGCGACCAGCGCGTCCTGCGCGAGCTCCTCGGCGATACCGACGTCCCGCACGATGCGCGCGACGCCGGCGATGATGCGGGGCGACTCCATGCGGAAGACGGTTTCGATGGCACGGGCGGCGGGGTCTGCCGTGCCTGGCTCCGCCGGGCGGCGGCCCGGGGTGTCTGCTGGGTCTGCTGGCTCTGGTCTCACGCACCACCATCAGACACCCACCGGGCCGTACGGCCAAGTCTCAACGCCTCAAGGGCTCAGCCTTCGCCGATTTCCCGCACCTCGCAGGTGACCGTCCAGTGCTCCTCGTGGATCTGGAGGAACCGCTTGGTCCACTCGATCGCCTCGGCCTTGTCCTTGGCCTGCGTAATCGCGTACCCGCCGACGACCTCCTTCGCCTCGGTGAACGGCCCGTCGGTCACGGACAGCTCGCCGCCCTCCCACCGCACGCGCGTCCCCTCCGAGGTCGGCGTCAGCCCGGCGGTGTCCAGCAGCACGCCCGCCTTCGTCATCTCCTCGATCAGCTCCCCCATCCGCTCCATCAGCGCGGGGCTCGGGCCTTCGGCGGGGGCGTTCTGCTCGTCGATACGAACCATCGAGAGGTAGCGGGGCATGGTGACTCCTTCGGTAGGCGGGCGGGGGGGGACGTCCCCACCGTCCAGTCCAGGTTGCGGGGCGGGGTCTCTTCCCGCCTCTCACCTGTGCGTCGGACGGGGGGCGGCGGGATCGACACGCTCGCCGGATTCCTTCGAAAGAATCTCCGCCGGGGTCCTTTCCACAGGTGACGGGTCACATCAGTCGGCGAAGTCCTTGAGCCTCGCGGTCTCGAGGGTGATCCCTACAGGATCCGGCAGCTCGATCACGGTGCCGAACGGTTGTGGGGTACCAGAGCGGTACCTGCCGCCTTTCGGCTCCGAGTAGACGGTGATGGTCGCCGCCTCACGATCAATCAGCAGGTAGACGGGGATGCCAGTGGTCGCGTAGCCGGTCGGCTTCTCAATCCGGTCACGCCGGTTCGCGTCGCTGTCACGGGACGTGACCTCGACGACCATCAGCACTCCCTCGGGTTCTGACCACTCACCCTTGCCCTCGAAGAACGTCTGCGGCGCCAGCGACCCGTCCGGGCGGGCCCTCCCATTGCGGTATGCCTCGACCTTGAGCCCCTGTTCAGGGAAGAGAAACAAGTCAGGACGATGCTGCATACATCGTTGGAGGAGCCAGGCGACGATCGTCCCGTGATTGCCGTCCGGCATGGGCTTGACCCCGACCTTTCCGTTCAAGAACTCCAGCGACACCGTTTCGGGCGCATGGCGGGCGAGCTCTTCGAAATCCTCGACGAGCATCTGGGGCTGATCGGAAGTCATGGGGTTCATGGCGTCGCCTCCTCCCTTCCATCCTGCCCCGCTCACTGGCGGACCGTGCTGCAAGGTCGTCATGCGCGTGCTCCCTTCTCCATACGCCGCCCGGTGCGCCCTGTGCGCATGGCGGCGCGCACCTGCCCCGCATGGGCGTGAACCTGATCGGCGGCGAGGCCGGGCCGCCTGCCCCGGCAGCCCTCGCACAGCCCACCTCGCATCCCAGCGCCTTCGCTCGGCTCACCGCAGGCCGTGCACACGACCTCGTAGTGGGCCTCGTGGCGCGGCGTTTCGGGCAGCTCCGGCGGCAGCTTGCCGAGCAGCCGGGCCCGTACGAACCCGTATGGGTGCTCCACCTTCTCCGGAAGCCCCGCCATCACTCCCTGCACGAGCTGCGCCTCACCCGCGCCCCGCGCGAACCACTCAGCGGCCTGCTCCTCCAGCGAACCGCACTCGGCAGCGGAGAGCGTCAGCCGGGCGTCGATACGCCCGAGCCGGGCGAGTGCGTCGTACACGGTCGACCGTGCCGTACGCGAGGGCTCGGTGACCGGCACCTCCCCGCCGAGAAAGGAGTCCCACCAGGCGTCATCGCGTGCCGTCCGTGAGAAGAAGGTGTGCCACACCCAGCGGGGGCAGCCGTCGAGGGTGACGGGACGGCGTACGCGGCGCAAATGACCTGCGGCGGAGAGGTTGTTGAGGGCGGTGCCGATCGCGCACTGGCCGTACGAGAGGTGCTTGGCCAGAGTCTTGATGGACATGTCCGACTCGTCGTCGAGCCGGTCGAGGTACCCGGCGATCGATGCCTCGCGAGCGGGCAGATGGCCGAAGTCCCGTCCACTGCGGGGCTCTTGATCGGGCGCCGACTTCTTCCCGTACCCCGGATTGGCCATGGGATGGGCGGACGGGCGCGGGGCAGCACTAAGCTGGGCAACAGCCATGGGTCGAAGGCTCGATTCGATCGTGGTCAGACCCCCGCCTGGTGCTGAGAACACCTACGGGGGTCGAATTCTTTGCGGCGCACGCTACACGCCCGCCACGCTCCGCCGCGACCCGATCACAAAAAGTCATCTCCCCTGGCCCGAGGGCCGATTGAGCCCGCCGCGCACAGCCACAGGGGAGGGAGGGTGGGCTGAGCCACCCTCCCATTCCTTACAAGAAGAGTCTCGAATCCCGACCCTCGAAGCTCAAGCCCCGATGCACGCGACGAACTCCCCCCCACGCAGAGGCGGTGACGGTCAACTCGGGGCCTTCACCGATCGGTTGAGCTTCGAGTCCCGAACGAAGTAATCGCGTCCGGCGAGTAGTTGGACTTAAAACCCCTCACCTCAACGACTCCCACAACTCCCCCGCCTCCGGCTCGTCCGCCACCACCCGGTTCCGGTCGGAAGGCGCGGGCACCACCGGCATCGTCACCGTCTCGGTGCCGGCGGAGGAGAGGGCCTTCAGACTCTCGCCCAGGCTCATCAGTTCGTTCAGGGAGTTCAGGCCCGTGTCCGTGGTGAGGCTGCCGGTCAGGGCGTCGGCGACGCTGTAGAGCTGGGTGGGGCTGGTGAGGAGGTCGGTGGAGGCGACCTGTTCCAGGAGGGCCCTCACCAGTTTCTGCTGGAGGCCGATGCGGCCGAGGTCGCTGCCGTCGCCTATGCCGTGCCGGGTGCGGGCGAGGGCCAGAGCCTGTGCGCCGTCGAGGACGTGGGTGCCCGCCTTCAGTTCGAGGTGGCTGTCCTCGTCGGAGATGTCCTCGTCCGTCGTCACCGTGACCCCGCCCAGCGCGTCCACCAGGTCGGCGAAGCCCGCGAAGTCGATCTCGATGTAGTGGTCCATGCGGACGTTCGTCATGGACTCCACCGTCTTGACCGCGCAGACGGGGCCGCCGACCGAGTACGCGCTGTTGAACATCGCGCCGTACGCCACCGATGTCGAACCGCCCGAATCCAGCGGGCACGAGGGGCGCGTGACGAGGGTGTCGCGCGGGATGCTCACGACCGTCGCCTCCGTACGGCCCTCGTCGAGGTGGACGATCATCGCCGTGTCGGAGCGGGCGCCCGTGCTGCTGCCGCCGCCGAGCTCCTGGTTCCGCTTGCCGCTGCGCGAATCCGAGCCGAGGACCAGGATGTTGAGCGCGCCGCTCGGGACCGGGGTGGGGGACGCGGAGGGGGACGCGGAGTTCGTCGGCGCCCTCATCACCCTCGGCGGGCGGTCGTCGCCCAGTGCGCTGTCGATGTCGACGCTCTTGATGTTCTGGTTCAGGTGCCAGTACGCCCAGCCCGCACCGGCGACCGAGACGACCAGGACGCAACCGAGCGCGATTCCCGCCGCCTTGAACAGCCGTGAGCCTCGTCGACTGCGTCTCGCGGGGCCCGCGTTGCCGGCCCCGGTGCCCCCGTCCCCGTGATCCTCTTCACCACTCACACACAGGAACGTAAGTCCGAATTATTACGAGCAGTAGCCCCTTACTTGATTTCTTGAGAGATTCTCATATTTGGCGGCCTTTTCTCAGACAGCGCTCTCGAAAGTTTCGGGCGACTCCTGCGACCTCTGCGACTCCTGCGCCCACTACGCCCCGTAATACGCCGCCCGCGTCTCCCCCGCCGGCGACGCGGTACTGCTCCGCACGACCAGACTCGTGGCCAGCTCCACGCGTGTCGCCGTCGACGGCCGCTCCGCCCGTCCCAGGTCCAGGACGAGCCGGGCCGCCGCCTCGGCCATCTCCGTGAGCGGCTGACGCACGGTGGTCAGGGGCGGGCCCACCCAACGGGCCACCGGCAGGTCGTCGAAGCCGACGATGCTGAGGTCCTCGGGGATGCGGAGACCGAGCTCGCGGGCGGCCTCGTACAGGCCGAGGGCCTGTAGGTCGTTGCCTGCGAAGACGGCCGTCGGGCGGTCCGCAAGTTTCAGGAGCTCAAGCCCCGCCCGGTAGCCGCTCTCGTGGTGGAAGTCGCCGGTGCGGATCAGCTCGGGGTCGACCGGCAGCCCGGCCGTGTCGAGCGCGGCCCGGTAGCCGTCGAGCCGGGCCCTGCTGCACATCATCCGCGAGGGCCCGCTGATCACGCCGATCCGGCGGTGGCCGAGCTCCGCGAGATGACGGGTCGCCGCCAGCCCGCCCTGCCAGTTGGTGGCGCCCACGGACGGCACGTCGTCGCCGGGGTCGCCCGCCGGGTCGACCACCACGAACGGGATGGAGCGGCTGGTGAGCAGCGCCCGCTGCGACTCGTCGAGCCCGTTCAGGACGAGGACGACGCCGTGCGGGCGGCGGGCGGCGACCTGGTCGGCCCAGGTGCGGCCGGGGGTGAGCCGGCCCGCGCTCTCGGAGAGGACCACACTCAGCCCCTCGTCCCGCGCCACGTTCTCGACGCCCCGGATGACCTCCATCGCCCAGGCGCTCTCCAGCTCGTGGAAGACCAGGTCGATGAGGGGCGAGCGGGACGCCTCGGCGCGGCGGCGCCGATAGCCGTGTTGGCGCAGCAGCTCCTCGACCCGGGTCCGGGTCGAGGGGGCCACATCGGCACGGCCGTTGAGCACCTTCGAAACAGTCGGGGCCGAGACTCCCGCCTCGCGGGCGATCTCGGCCAGCGTCGCTGACTGGGCTACGGCGGGATTCGGGCGAGTCATGGTCAGGATCGTATCCCTGCGCAACCTCTTGACGAAGCCCTTCGACGGTCATACGTTCCCGGAACATTCGAAGTAACACGCGAAACATTCGTATTCGAAGTGCCACCTGAACCGTTCGTGAGAGGTGCTGTATGGAGTCGATCAGCGGGCAGTCCAACGGTGGGCAGCCCACAGGCGGGCAGCCCACTACTGCCGGGAGCGTCGGAGGCCTGGGCAGCCGGACGTTCAGCAGGCGCTGGGTCCTCGGCGCCGGTGCCACCACCCTGCTCACCACCGGACTCACCGCCTGCGGCTCCAGCGACGGTTCCGGCGGGGGCGGCGGCACGATCACCGCCTTCGTGTACGGGGACGACGCGGTGAAGGTCCAGCAGGCGGCGGTCGACCGTTTCAACAAGTCCGCGGCCGCCAAGTCGGCCGATGGCAAGGTGAAGCTGGAGAAGGTGCCGGGCTCGGACTACACGGCCAAGCTCCGTACGGCGATGGGCTCCCCGCGCCAGCCGGACGTCTTCTTCAACTGGGGCGGCGGCTCCATCACCGCGTACCAGGAGGCGAAGCAGCTCGTCGACCTGACCGACACCATCGCGGGCGATCCGGCCCTGAAGGACGGCTTCCTGCCCGCGGTGCTCGCGGCGGGCGAGCTCGGCGGCCGCAACTACGGCATCCCGATGCGCGGCATGCAGCCGGTGATCCTCTTCTACAACAAGTCGGTCTTCGCCGAGCACAAGCTCCAACCACCCACCACCTGGGCCGAGTTGCAGGACATCAACGCCAAGCTCAAGGCCGCGAGGATCACCCCGTTCGCACTCGGCGGCGCCGACACGTGGACCGAGTTGATGTGGCTGGAGTACCTGGTCGACCGCATCGGCGGACCCGAGGTCTTCGCGAAGATCCAGGGCGGCGACACGTCCGGCTGGGGCGACCCGGCCGTCCTCAAGGCCGCTGAGACGATCAAGGAACTCATCGACGACGGCGCCTTCGGCTCCAAGTTCAGCTCGGTGTCGTACGTGAACGGCGGCGCTCCGGCGGTCTTCGCCAAGGGCAAGGCGGCGATGCACCTGATGGGCTCGTGGGAGTACTCGACGCAGCTCGGCAAGTTCCCGGACTTCGCGAAGAGCAACCTGGGCTGGTTCGCGTTCCCCACGGTCGAGGGCGGCACGGGCGACATCCGCAATGTCGTCGGCAACCCCACCAACTACTGGTCCGTCAACGCCCGTACGAAGAACAAGGACGCCGCGATCGCCTTCCTGAAGGACTGCGCGTCGGAGACGTACGCGAAGGCCCTGGTGGCCAACGGCGACATCCCGACGACCTCCAACGCGGCCAAACTCCTCGACGCCTCGCCCAACCCGGAGTTCGCCAGGTTCCAGTACGAGATGGTCGAGAAGGCGCCGGCCTTCACGCTCTCCTGGGACCAGGCGCTGGGCGCGGACATCGCGACGCCGATGCTCACCGAGATCAACAAGCTGTTCGTCGGGCAGTCCTCGCCGAGCGAGTTCGTCTCGGCGCTCAAGGAGCTCAAGTGAGCGTACTGACTCCGGAGAAGGAGAACGAGAGGGGCCAGGTCCGGCCGCCGAAGACGAAGTCCAGAGCCGCCACGGTCGGCCGCCCGCACGCAGCCTGGGCCCTGCCCGGCGTGCTCTTCTTCGCCTTCTTCGCCGTCGTCCCGATGGGCCTGGCCTTCTACCTCTCCTTCACCAGCTGGGACGGCCTCGGCGACCCGCAACCGGTCGGCCTCGACAACTGGCAGAAGCTGATCAACGACGACCGGATGATGCAGTCGCTGTGGCTGACCGTGCTGCTGACGGCCGCGAGCTGGGTGTTCCAAACGGTCGTCGCGCTACTGCTCGGCGTCTGGGCGGCCGGCCGCCAGCGCAACCGGGCGGTCCTCTCCGCGATCTTCTTCGTTCCGTTCCTGCTCTCCTCGACGGCGATCGCGCTGCTCTTCTACGCCCTGCTCGACCCGAACTTCGGCATCATCCAGAAGAACACCCTCGGCTCGTCCAGCGGCGCGTTCCTCGCGATCGTGTTCGTCGGCGGCTGGCAGTTCATCCCCTTCCACACCCTGATCTACCAGGGCGGGGCCCGTCAGATCCCCGGAGTCCTCTACCAGGCGGCGGCGATCGACGGGGCGGGCCGCTACCGCCAGTTCTTCTCGATCACACTCCCGCAGCTGCGCCACACCATCACGACGTCCACCGTCCTGATGGTGGTCGGTTCACTGACGTACTTCGAGACGGTGCTGATCCTCACCAAGGGCGGCCCGGGCACGGACACCGCGATCCTGCCGTACCTGATGTACGAGGCGGGCTTCAAGAGCTACGACTTCGGCTACGCGAGCGCCATCGCGTCGTTCCTGGTCCTGGCCGCCACCGTGCTGTCCCTGATCCTCGTGCGGCTGACCGGATTCGGTGGCATGCGCAGTACCCGCGAAGGGATGTGACGGAGTGTCACACGATACGTTGCCGCGTCCCGCGAAGACCGAGGAGCCGGCCACGCAGCCCCCGCCGACACGCCGCCGACGGCACTGGACGAAGCGCGGCAACCCCCTCGCGGGCCTGGGTTCCGTCGTCTGGCTCGCGGTCGTCATCATTCCGATCTACGCGATGCTGTCGGCCTCTCTCACCAGCCAGGACAAGGCACTCACCGGCAACCCGCTGAAGCCGCCCACGAGTCCGACGCTCGACAACTACAACACCGTCCTCAACAGCGGCTTCGGCCATCTGCTCAGCAACACGGCGATCGTGGCCGTGGCGGTCGTGGCCATCGTCCTCGGCCTCTCCGTCCCGCTCGCCTACGTCGCCGTACGCACCCGCAACCGCTGGTCGGGCACGGCCTTCCGCGTCTTCCTGCTGGGCGTGGCGATCCCGGCGCAGGCAGTCGTCGTACCCCTCTACCTGATGATCGCCAAACTCGACCTGTACGACAGCCTGTTGGCGGTCATCCTGCCGACGGCGGCCTTCGCGATGCCGGTATCGGTGCTGGTCCTCGTGGGCAGCCTGCGGGACGTGTCGGAGGAGCTGTACGAGGCGATGGCCCTGGACGGCGCCTCGCCGCAGCGGATGCTGTTCCAGCTCACGATCCCGATGGCCAAGGGCGGTATCAGCACGGTCGTGATCTATGCGTCGCTGCAGGCCTGGAACGGCTTCATCTTCCCCCTCATCTTCACGCAGTCGGACGGCCCGCGCGTCCTCACCCTCGGACTGTTCAACTACGTCAGCCAGTTCGGCGTGAACATCCCCGCCCTGCTCGCCTCGGTCGTTCTCTCCGGTATCCCGATCTTCGTCGTCTACCTGGTCGCCCGCCGCGCGCTGGTGGGCGGCCTGATGGGCGTGGGCGGCAAGTGACAACCGACTTCCGGTATCTGACAGGAGTTTCATGACCACCGCCCCCTGGCGCGACCCCGCCCTGCTCCCGGAGACCCGGGTCGAGGACCTGCTCGCCCGGATGACCCTGGAGGAGAAGACCGCCCAGCTGTACGGCGTGTGGGTGGGCGCCGACGGAGACGGCGACGGAGTCGCCCCGCATCAGCACGAGATGACCTCGGACTACGACTGGGACGAGCTGATCACCCGCGGCCTGGGCCAGCTCACGCGCCCCTTCGGTACGGCCCCCGTGGACCCGGCGCTGGGCGCGCAGGCCCTTGCCCGCGCCCAGCGCCGAATCAGCGAGGCGGGCCGCTTCGGCATTCCCGCGATCGCCCACGAGGAGTGCCTGGCGGGCTTCACGGCCTGGGGCGCCACCGCCTACCCCGTACCGCTGGCCTGGGGCGCCACCTTCGACCCGGCCCTGGTCGAGGAGATGGCCCGCCGCATCGGCCAGGACCTCGCCTCCGTCGGCGTCCACCAGGGTCTGGCCCCCGTCCTGGACGTCGTCCGCGACCCGCGCTGGGGGCGGGTCGAGGAGACCATCGGCGAGGACCCGTACCTGGTCGGCACGGTCGGCGCCGCCTACGTGCGCGGCCTGGAGTCCGCCGGGATCATCGCCACGCTCAAGCACTTCGCGGGGTACGCGTCCTCCGTCGGCGCCCGCAATCTCGCTCCGGTACGGGCCGGTGTCCGGGAGTTCGCCGACGTCACCCTGCCGCCCTTCGAGTTCGCGCTGCGCGAGGGCGGGCCGCGTTCGGTGATGGCCGCGTACAACGAGATCGACGGCGTCCCGGCCTCGGCGGACCCGCGGCTGCTGACCCAACTCCTGCGCGAGGACTGGGGTTTCACGGGGACGGTGGTGGCGGACTACTTCGGCGTCGGCTTCCTGCAGACCCTGCACCGGGTCGCGGGCACCACGGCGGAGGCCGCGCACGCGGCGCTGGCCGCCGGGATCGACGTGGAACTGCCGACGGTGCGCTGCTACGGGGACGCACTGGCGGACGCGGTACGGTCCGGCGACGTCCCGGAGTCACTCGTGGACCGGGCCGCTGCCAGGGTCCTGCGCCAGAAGTGCGAACTGGGCCTGCTGGACGAGGACTGGACCCCGGAGCGGACCACCACGATCGATCTGGACTCCGCCCAGAACCGGGACCTCGCCCGCCGCCTCGCCGAGGAATCCGTCGTCCTGCTCTCCAACCCGGCCGACCTGCTTCCCCTCGCCCCCGACACCCGGATCGCCGTGGTGGGCCCGCGGGCCGCCGACGCCCTGGCCATGCTGGGCTGCTATTCGTTCCCGTCGCACGTGCTCCCGAACCACCCCGAGACGTCCATGGGCATCGAGATCCCGTCCCTCCTGGAGTCCCTCCGCACGGAACTCCCCGACGCCAAGATCACATTCACCGAGGGCTGCGACACCACCGACCCGGACACCGCCGGCTTCGAGGAAGCCATCGAACGGACGGCCGAGGCGGACGTCTGCGTGGCCGTGCTGGGCGACCGGGCCGGCCTCTTCGGCCGGGGCACGTCGGGCGAGGGATGCGACGTGGCGGGCCTCCAACTCCCGGGCGTGCAGGCCGAGTTGCTGGACGTGCTGACCGCGACCGGCACGCCCGTCGTACTGGTCCTGCTCACCGGCCGCCCGTACGCGCTGGGCCGCTGGCACACCCGACTCGGCGCGTCGGTCCAGGCGTTCTTCCCGGGGGAGGAGGGCGGCCCGGCAGTGGCGGGAGTGCTGTCGGGCCGCGTCAACCCGTCGGGAAGGCTGCCGGTGAGCGTCCCGCACGCCCCCGGCGGCCAGCCCTGGACCTACCTCCAGCCCCCACTGGGCCTCGCCGGCTCGGTCAGCAACCTCGACCCGACGCCGCTGCACGCCTTCGGACACGGGCTGTCGTACACGGAGTTCACCTGGGAGGACGCCACCGAGACGCCGCCGGAGACGGAGATCGGCACGGACGGCTCCTACGACGTCTCGGTCACCGTCCGCAACACCGGCCCCCGCGAAGGCGCGGAGGTCGTCCAGCTCTACCTCCACGACCCGGTGGCTTCCGTGACCCGTCCCGATGTGCGCCTCATCGGTTACCAGCGGCTGGAGTTGGCGCCGGGCGAGGCGAGCCGGGTGACCTTCCGATTCCACGGAGATCTCTCGGCGTTCACCGACCGTTCCGGGCGCCGGGTGGTTGAGCCGGGCGCGCTCGAACTACGGTTGTCGGCGTCCAGCGCGGACGTACGGCACACGGCGCGGCTGACCCTCACGGGTCCGGTACGCGTACTGGGCCCGGACCGGAGGCTGCGGTGCGAGGCGGAGGTGTCGGGGGTGGGATGACCTCCGCGCGGGGAGCACCGGGGATGCGATGACAGGTTGGTACACCACGAACTGCCGGCTTCCTTCTCCCCCGTCAGTCCTCCGGCACCGACTCGAACCGCCACCGATGTACTGCCCGAGTGACCAACTCGCCGTCCGGCTCGGGTAGTTCGGGCAGGTCGGCGTCGTACGCCGCGTCCCACCACGTAATGACCAGCACCCGGTCCTGCGGAGCCCGCAGGACCTCCCGGCGCAGGGGCCGCGCCGGGAGGTCCTGTGTCCGCACCCACGCGAGCAGTTCCTCGCCCCGCCCTTCTACGGCCCGGGCCTCCCACATCAGCGCGACGGTCATGAGTAGAGGTTGTCCTTGCTGACCTCGTGCACATGATCGTGGTCGTGATCGTCGCCATGCGCGCGCCCCGGCACATGCGTGTCCGTCACCGGCAACGACGAGTCCGCCGACAGATCCCAGTCTGAGGCGGCCCGACCCCGCGCCACCATCTCCGCACCCAGCGCGGCGACCATCGCCCCGTTGTCCGTGCACAACTTGGGCCGTGGCACCCGCAACCGGATCCCGGCCGCCTCGCACCGCTCCTGGGCGAGGACCCGCAGCCGCGAGTTGGCGGCCACGCCGCCGCCGATCATGAGGTGGTCGACGCCCTGGTCACGACAGGCCCGTACGGCCTTCCGCGTCAGCACATCCACCACCGCCTCCTGGAAGGACGCGGCCACATCGCGCACCGGCACCTCCTCCCCCGCCGCCCGCTTGGCCTCGATCCAGCGCGCCACGGAGGTCTTGAGACCGGAGAAGGAGAAGTCGTACGCCGCGTCGCGCGGGCCGGTGAGCCCGCGCGGGAAGGCGATGGCGGCCGGGTCGCCCTCTCGCGCGTACCGGTCGATGACCGGGCCGCCGGGGAAGCCGAGGTTCAGTACGCGCGCGATCTTGTCGAAGGCCTCGCCCGCCGCGTCGTCGATGGTCGAGCCCATGGGCCGTACGTCGCTGGTGATGTCCGAGGACAGGAGCAGGGACGAGTGCCCGCCGGAGACGAGGAGCGCCATCGTCGGCTCGGGCAGCGCGCCGTGCTCCAGCTGGTCCACACAGATGTGGGACGCGAGGTGATTGACGCCGTAGAGCGGCTTGCCCAGCGCGTACGCGTACGCCTTCGCGGCCGAAACCCCGACGAGGAGCGCGCCGGCGAGCCCGGGCCCGGCGGTGACGGCGATCCCGTCCAGGTCCTTCGCGCTCACCCCCGCCTCCTTCAGCGCGCGGTCGATGGTCGGCACCATCGCCTCCAGGTGGGCGCGGGAGGCGACCTCGGGCACGACTCCGCCGAAGCGCGCGTGTTCGTCGACGCTGGACGCGATCGCGTCCGCGAGCAGCGTGTGGCCGCGGACGATGCCGACGCCGGTCTCGTCGCAGGAGGTCTCGATGCCGAGGACGAGGGGTTCGTCAGTCATGGATATCTGTTCCCTGTGCGGAGGTTGAGCCTGTGGCCGAGCCGCTGTCGGACGCTCTGTCCAGTCGCATCACGAGTGCGTCCACGTTCCCCGGCTGGTAGTAGCCGCGCCGGAACCCGATGGGCTCGAAGCCGAAGCGTTCGTACAGCTTCTGGGCGCGGATGTTGTCGACGCGGCACTCGAGCATCACCTGGGGGCACTCGAAGGCGGTCGCGGCCCTCAGCAGCTCGGTCAGGATCAGCGCGCCGAGTCCGGTGCCCCAGTGTTCGCGGGCGACGGCGATGGTCTGTACGTCGGCGATGTCCCCGGCGGCGGCGAGGCCCCCGTACCCGACGATCCGCCCGCCGTCCTCGGCCACGACATAGCGCCGTGTCGCCTCCGGCCCTCGGGCGTGGGCCAGGTCCGACCAGAACATGCCCCGCGACCAGGCATCCTCGGGGAAGAGGACCTTCTCGAGCTCCAGTACGGGCTCGATGTCCCACCAGCGCATCTCACGCAGCACCGCGGTCGTCACTTGGGGGTGACCACCTTGTAGTTCTTGGGCACCTGGGCGTCGGGGCGGCGCAGGTACAGAGGCCGGGGGGCCTCCAGTTCCTCGCCGGCCGCCAGCCGCTCCGCCGCCAGGGACGCGAGCGCGGCCGCCGAGACGTGCTCGGGCCCGTACACGACCGGGAAGGTGTCGGGGTAGAGCAGCGCGCCCGCGCCGACGGCGGGCAGGCCGCCGATGTCCAGGTCCGCGGGCCGGTCCACGGCGGGCTCGGTGATCCGCGTGCGCGAGTCGGCGTACCGCGCCCAGTAGACCTCCTTGCGCCGGGCGTCGGTCGCCACGACGAAGGGGCCCTCTATGTCGGCCGCGTACGCGAGGCCGTCGAGCGTGCACAGTCCGTGCACGGGCACCCCCAGCGCGAGCCCGAACGTGTCGGCGGTCATCAGGCCGACCCGCAGCCCGGTGTACGGGCCGGGGCCGACGCCGGCGACGATCCCGGTGACGGCGTCGAGCCGCAGCCCGGCCTCGGCGAGCACCCGGTCGACGGCCGGCAGGAGCAGTTCCCCGTGCCGACGAGCGTCCACCTGGCTTGACGAGGCGATGACAGACGTCCCGTCGTGCAGGGCGACCGTGACGGCGGGGGTGGCGGTATCCAGAGCGAGCAAGAGCACGCGAACAGCCTACGGCGCCCACGTGCGAGGGATCGCCGTCCCAATCCCGCTTGGACCTGCTGCTACCGTCACAGCTACCGTCATACCGTGTCAGGACGGACAAATGCCGTACGAGAGGTGGGCACGCAAGGTGGCTAGGAGCAGCTCGGGAATCGTGGCCGGGCTCACCGCGGCGGCGCTCGCCGCGATCGGATTCCTCGCCTACCAGGCGTCGGCGAACGCGCCGGACGACCTGGGCACACAGCTGCCCGACAAGTCGTCCGCGGCCACCGCGGCGAAGGCCCCGCGGGACGAGGAGCACCCGACGGCGTTGCCCGCCGGGTCGGGCACGGGCCGGCGGGTCGTCTACTCGGTGGACGACGACCGGGTGTGGCTGGTCGGCGCGGGCGACAGGGTCAAGCGCACGTTCACGGTCGCGCCCGGAACGGTGGATCCGGCGCCCGCCACCTACGTCGTCACCTCACGTTCCGGCAGGATCACCGGCTCGGACGGCGTCCCTGTCGAGCACGTCGTCCGCTTCGCGAACGTGGACGACGTCCCGGTCGGCTTCAGCGCGGCGATCAACGGCTCGGCCTCCGCCCCCGACGCCCCCGACACCTCGAACCCTCCGAAGAAGCTCGGCGGCATCCGCGAGTCCCGCGAGGACGGCGACGCCATGTGGCAGTTCGCGATAATCGGCACAAAGGTCTTCGTGATCAAGTAGGACGTGATCACGTAGGAAACGACCGCGCCCCGGTCCCCGCCAGGGGCGCGGGGAACCGCGCGCCCAGCCGCAACCGACCCGCAGTCTCCATACGCCGTCTCCCGGACGGCGCTCCCAGCGGAGCGCTTACGCGGCTCGGCGGCGCTCGTCCTCCACGCGCACCGGCGGGGCCGGCGGGCGCGGGGGCGTGGACACCGCACGGGCGGCGGCACCGGCCGCGAGCAGCTCGCGCATCGACACCCTGCCGGGCTCGGCAGGAACACGCCGCGTCGCATCACGTTCCGAAGTCGACATGGCGGCCTCCTGTGGGCTCCCGGAGCAGACGTGGTTAGGTAGACCTAACCAACTCCTCCATCCATGTGAACACGCCGAAGCCACCTGGCGCAACATCTTCCCGACGTCTTGTCGGAACGTTGGGGCGAAGATACGAAGGCTGGTGTGCCGGGACTGTGAAACGGCCTGGGAACGGGCCGGAGAAGCGGCTGGGATCACGCCGGGTAAGCCGCCGGGAGCAGGCCGCGGAAGTGGCTGGGATCAGGCCGAGAGCACGTCGAGGTCGACCGTCGCCCACCGCTCCCCGACCCCGGTCAGCGTGACGTGCCGTACCTCGTCGGTCGTGTCCCCGACCGCCCGATGGATGAGGACGTGCAGCCGATCGTCGGTCAGCTCCTCGACCTTGCCCTCGCCCCACTCCACGACGATCACCGAGTCGGACAGCGAGACGTCGAGGTCGAGGTCCTCCATCTCGTCGAGCCCGCCTCCCAGGCGGTACGCGTCCACGTGGACGAGCGGCGGACCGTCGCCGAGGGAGGGGTGCACGCGCGCGATCACGAAGGTCGGTGAGGTGACCGCGCCCCGCACCCCGAGCCCCTCGCCGAGCCCGCGGGTCAGCGTCGTCTTGCCGGCGCCGAGCTCGCCGGTGAGCATCACGAGGTCGCCGGCGCGCAGCAGCTTGGCAAGCCGACGGCCCAACTCCCGCATCTGGTCGGGTGAGTTGACGGTGATCTCGGTGCTGATGCCGGCCACGGAAGGCTCCGGGGGCGCCAAGGATTCCGCTGGCTCAGCCGGGTTGTGCGGTGCTGCTGGTGCTTCCATAGCCACTAACGGTAGCGCCCGCCGGGACGGCACCCGCGCGCGTGAGGAGGTCGGCGAGACGGTCCGTGACGACCTCCGGATGCTCCAGCATCACCAGGTGCCCGGCGTCCGGTACGAGCACCAGCTCGGCGTCCGGCAGCAGGTCGGCGATGGCCTCACTGTGCTCGCTCGGCGTGACGAGGTCCTTGACCCCGGCCAGGACGAGCACGGGCAGCTCGGCGAAGTACGCGAGCGCCTCCGTCTTGTCGTGGTCGGCGAACGCCGGGTAGAACTCGGCGACCACGTCGATCGGCGTGCCCTCGATCAGCCGCTCCGCGAACCGCGCGACCGCCGGGTCGACGTCCTTGGACGCGAACGAGTACCGCTTGATGATCCCGGTGAACAGGTCGGCCGTGGCCCGCCGCCCGCGCTCCACCAGCTCGGCCCGCTGCCCCAGCGCCTTCAGCACACCGGGCAGTATCCGCCGCACCGCGTTGACGCCCGCCACGGGCAGCCCGAAGTTGACCTCGCCGAGGTTTCCCGACGACGTACCGACGAGGGCGACACCGACCACGCGCTCGCGCACGAGATCCGGGTACTGGTCGGCCAGGGCCATCACCGTCATGCCGCCCATCGAGTGGCCGACGAGCACGAGCGGGCCCTCGGGAGCGGCCGCGTCGATGACGGCCTTCAGGTCGCGGCCGAGCTGCTCGATGTCGAGCGGCACGTTGTCCTTCGTCTGCGCGACTCCGCGCCCGGAGCGGCCGTGGCTGCGCTGGTCCCAGTGGACCGTGCGTACGACACCGCGCAGCGCCGCCCGCTGGAAGTGCCAGGAGTCCTGGCTGAGGCAGTAGCCGTGGCTGAAGACGACGGTGACGGGGGCCGGGGCCTTGCGTCCGAAGAGTCTGCGGCGCCGGGGCGTGAGGGTGGCGTCCTGCTCGACCTCGTCGATCTCGTAGTACAGCTCCGTGCCGTCGTCAGCGGTGGCCGTGCCGGGCATGCCGCGCAGCGAGCCGTACGGTCCCGCCGAGTCGAGGGCGAGCTGGGCCTTCCGGCGTATGCCGCGGCCGACCGTGAGTCGCTCGATCGCGACTCCGGCGGCGGCGCCCGCGGCGACCACGCCTATCGCGGCGCCCGCGAGGCCGGCCCGGCGCCAGTTCCCGGCGGCCCCCGCTGCGGCCACGGCCGAGGCTGCGGCCGTGGCCGCTTCCGCGGCGGCCTCCGCACTGCTCTCGCTCACGTACCGCTCCTCTTCACCAGGGTGATGCCTGGTTCTGTGCTACTGGTCTGTGCAATTGGGTCTGTGTTACTTGGCCTGTGCAATTGGGTCTGTGTTACTTGGGTTACTTGGCCGGTGCTACTGGGTCTGGTTCGTTCTGTTGTTGGTGGTGCGGGCACTGCCGGTGCCGCTGGTTCCCGCTGTCCCGCCCGGGACACCTATGCGGGTTACCCCTCTTGTTCCTTATTCACGTAGACGCGCGGCACCCGGGTTCCGATCCGGGTGACGATTTCATACGCGATGGTGCCCGCGGCCTGGGCCCAGTCCTCGGCGGTCGGTTCGCCGTGGTCGCCGGGTCCGAACAGGATCACCCGCTCGCCGACCGGCGGCTCTTCCCCGCCGAGGTCGACCGCGAACTGGTCCATCGCGACCCGCCCCGCGACGGTACGCCACTTGCCGCCGACCAGGACAGGGCCGGTCCCGGAGGCGTGGCGCGGGACGCCGTCCGCGTATCCGACGGGCACCAGGCCGAGGGTCGTTTCGCCGGCCGTGACGTAGTGATGTCCGTAACTGACGCCGTGACCTGCCGGAACGTGCTTCACCAGGGCGAGCGAGGCCGCCAGCGTCATCACCGGGCGCAGTCCGAGGTCGGCCGGGGTACCTAGCTCGGGGCTGGGCGAGACGCCGTACACCGCGATCCCGGTGCGTACGAGATCGAAGTGGGTCTCGGGGAGCGTGAGCGTGGCCGGCGAATTGGCGATGTGCCGCACGTCGGGGCGGACGCCCTGCCCCTCCGCGTACGCCAGCATCTCGCGGAAGCGGTCGAGCTGGGCCGCGATGGCG
This sequence comes from Streptomyces sp. 2A115, assembly GCF_052245575.1. Lineage (NCBI taxonomy): Bacteria > Bacillati > Actinomycetota > Actinomycetes > Kitasatosporales > Streptomycetaceae > Streptomyces > Streptomyces sp. 2A115. Next base: position 35,429 of record NZ_JBQQCG010000023.1, read on the forward strand.
GGGTGGCCGGGTTCGTCGGCGCAGGCGAAGTGGGACCAGATGCCGGTGACGCGGACGAGGCCCTGGGCCTGTGCGCGCAGGGCCTGAGCCACCAGCTCGGGCCAGTCGGCGGGCTGACAGCCGTTGCGCCCGAGCCCTGTGTCGGCCTTGAGCTGGACACGGGCGGTGTGACCGGACGCACGCGCGACCCGAATGACGTGCTTCAACGCCCAGAGCCCGCTGATCCCCAGGTCCAGGTCGGCCTCGACGGCCTCCCGCCAGGGGCCGCTCGGGGTCCACAGCCAGCACATGATCCGCCCCGACAGGCCGGCCGCGCGCAGGGCCAGGGCCTCCTCGGGCGTGGCCGTGCCCAGCCAGGTCGCGCCCGCCTCCAGGGCAGCCGTGGCGCACGGGACCGCCCCGTGCCCGTACGCGTCCGCTTTGACCACCGCCATGAGGGCGGCGGCGGGCGCCTGGGCACGCAGGGTCCGCACATTGGCCCTCAGGGCGGCCAGGTCGATCTCGGCGCGGGCACGCGCGGGTGCATTTCCAGTCATCGCGCCCAGTGTCTCAGAGGGGTACGACAGGGCCCTCAGGTGCCGGGCCTGCGGCCCCACAGGTACACGCGGTCGCCCTTGCGCAGCACGCTCCACAGGGTGCGGGCGTCGGCGAGGCTCAGGTTCACGCAGCCCATCGAACCGGGCGGGTTGTGGACGCTGCCGCGGATGGCGTGGAAGGCCTGGCCGCGGCTGAAGAACTGGCTGTAGGGCATGGGGGTGTTGTAGAGCGACGACCAATGGTTCTTGTGCTTCCAGTAGATCCGGTGCCGGCCGGTACGGGTCCGGTACCCGGCCCTGCCGCTGCGCACTGCCACGGGCCCGAACAGCACCTTCTTGCCCTGCTGCACCCAGGTCAGCTGCCGCGTGAGATCGACGCAGGCCGTCCGGTAGGTCCGTACGGGACACTTTCCGGCGGCGTTCGGGTTCCGCTTCGCGGACAGCAGCGTCATCCTGGCCCAGGTGACAGGCCCGGCGAAGCCGTTGTCGGGCCGGATTCCCTGCCGTGTCTGAAACCGGCGGATGGCCACGCAGTCCTTCGGCGACTGCTTCCCGTCCACCGTGCGCCGCAGCCACCGCTCGACCTGCCGCTGATACGGCCCCGTCCGCTTGCTGCACACCACACGCCCGGCGTGCCTCGCCACGGCGTCACTGATCGGCACGTACTCGATCAGCGCGTCGCTCTCCGCGGCGGCGTCCCACGGCTCGACGGCGTCCTCCTCGGCGGTCGGCGTGTACACCTTCGGGGCCAGTGCCTGGTCGGGGGTGTCCAACGGCCAGGGGTGATACGGACCTGGGGGCACCCCGGGCACCAGCTCGCCGAGCGAGGCGGGGGCGCCCGGGGCGGGCGGGGCTGGCGGCGGCGCGGCGACAGCACTCTGCTGCACGGGCAGGGCGACAGCACTCTGCTGCACGGGCAGGGCGACAGCACTCTGCTGCACGGGCAGCAGGACGACGACGGCCAGTAGGGCGGCCACCGTTCTGTGACGGACTCGACAGACCATGCCCTCAGCGAAACGTCACGGCGCGGTGTGTCGGCGTCAGCCGCGCGGAGGGGTCGCCCGTTGTGCGCACGCAGACGGCGGCGTACCGGCGCACTCCGCCACCCCCGCCCTCAGCTCATGATGTCCCGCCAAGCCATACGAATCGCGTCGGCCACGTCATGGGCCCCCACCGGTGCCCCGTCCGCCGCGAACCGCCCCGCCAGCCCATGGAGATACGCCCCCGCGCTGCCGGCGTCCAAGGCGCCGAGACCGGCAGCCAGCAGGGACCCGGTCAGCCCCGACAACACGTCCCCGCTCCCCGCGGTGGCCAGCCAGGACGTCCCCGTCGGGTTCACCCGCACGGCGCCACCCCCCGAGTCGGCCACCAGCGTGGTCGACCCCTTGAGCAGCACCGTCGCCCCGTACCGCCCCGCCAGCTCCCGTACGGAGGCCAGCCGCGCCCCCTCGACCTCCTCGCGCGAGACACCGAGCAGCGCGGCGGCCTCACCGGCGTGCGGCGTCAGCAGGGTGGGCGCCCGACGGGCTCGTACGACCTCACGGTCCGCGAGCCGCAGACCGTCCGCGTCCACCAGAACGGGCACGTCCGACTTGAGCACGGCCTCCACGGCGTCCGCGTCCTCCCCGGCCCCGGGTCCCACGACCCATGCCTGCACCCGCCCGGCCCGCTTGGGCCCCTGGTCGGACACGAGCGTCTCGGGGAAGCGGGCGATCACGGCGTCCCCGGCGGGCCCGACGTAGCGCACGGCCCCGGCTCCGCCGCGCAGGGCCCCGGCGACGGCCAGCACGGCCGCCCCGGGATACCGGGCGGACCCGGCGGCGATCCCCACGACCCCCCGCCGGTACTTGTCGCTCTCGGCCCCCGGAACGGGCAGCAGCGCCGCCACGTCGGCGTGCTGCAACGCCTCCAGCTCGGCGGCCTCACCGGGCAGCGACAGCCCGATGTCGACGAGCCGTACGGACCCCGCGTACTCCCGCGCGGGATCGACCAGCAGCCCCGGCTTGTGCGTTCCGAAGGTCACGGTCAGATCGGCCCGTACGGCGGCTCCGCGCACCTCACCGGTGTCGGCGTCGATGCCGCTGGGCAGGTCGACGGCAACGACGGCGGCCCGGGACTCACGGGCCAGGTCCGCGAGCGGCGCGGCATCGGGCCGGAGTCCGCCCTTCCCGCCGATGCCCACGATGCCGTCCACGACGAGGTCGGCCCGACGGATCGGGCCCTCGGCCGCGGCCGCCTCCCGCACCAGGGTGCCGCCTGCCCGGCGCAGGGCGTCGAGCCCGCCGGGGTGGGTGCGTTCGGGCGCGAGCAGCACCGCCGTGACTCCCGCGCCACGCCGGGCCAGCCGGGCCCCGGCGTACAACGCGTCGCCTCCGTTGTCACCGCTCCCCACGAGCAGCACGACCCGACTGCCGTAGACCCGGCCCAGCAACTGAGCACAGACGGCGGCCAGTCCGGCGGCCGCGCGCTGCATCAACGCGCCCTCCGGAAGCCGCGCCATCAGCTCCCGCTCAGCGGTTCTTACGGTCTCCACGCTGTACGCAGTACGCATGGAGACGAGTTTCTCTCGAAACCGTCGCTTCTGCTGGAACAGCCGGCGTCAACGACGCGTCAGCATTCCATCGGCTCTCCGTCCAGCGAGGACTCGACGCTCGTAAGGAATGTCCGCGTCGTGTCGACGTGCAGCCGCAGGAGAGCCGGCGCGCCCGCCAGATCCTTGCCGAAGCAGAGATCGGCGGGTGCCCCCGAGGCACTCGCATCCGCTGGTTCCGAACTGCTCGGAGTCCAGCCGCTCTTCTCCGCCGCCTGCCGGTAATGGGTGATCACGGCCCCCTGGTCACCGTCGAACCGGTAGTAGCGGTCGACAGCGAGCCACACCTGGCCACTGTCGTCCACACACTCGCTACCGGCGTCCTCATGCCCCTCGAGAAGGGTGGCACCGACGGGCGGCGGCGGGACGACGGACGCCGAGGAGACCTGCGCCATGCGCTTGCCGCTCTCGTCGCAGTCGACTCCCATGCCGTCCAGGACCAGGCCACCACCGAGGAAGTAGGCAGCGCCGAGTTCCGCGGCACAAAGAACCGCCACCACGGACACAGTGAGGTTGACCTGATTTGCCGTCACTTGAGATACCCCCGTCGATAGAGCCAGTAGCCGACCGAGAACAGCCCTCCGGGCGAGTGGGACCAGGCTGCCCGAGAACCGTCACCCTTCCGCGATCACCACTGCCGAAGCCACCCCCGCGTCATGACTCAGCGACACGTGCCAGGAGCGCACCCCGAGTTCCGCCGCGCGGGCCGCCACGGTCCCCGTCACCCGCAGGCGCGGCTGCCCGCTGTCCTCGACGACGACCTCGGCGTCCGTCCAGTGCAGACCAGGCGGCGCACCGAGCGCCTTGGCCAGCGCCTCCTTGGCGGCGAAGCGGGCGGCGAGCGAGGCGACACCCCTGCGCTCACCGCTCGGCAGCAGCAACTCACTCTCCAGGAAAAGCCGTTCGGCCATCCCGGGCGTCCGCTTCAGCGACGCCGCGAACCGGTCGATCTCGGCCACGTCGATTCCGACGCCGATGATGCTCATCCGGGCACTCTACGATCCACCCGGCGCCCCGCGGCCCGCCTCCCCGACGATCGGATCGGACTTGCGCGCCGCGGTGACGGCCCGGTCCAGGAAGCGGGTGAGCAGATCCGCGTCGGGGCACAGGTCGAGAGCCCGGAGAACGTGGTTGTCGACGACGACATCGGGCCTGTCCAGGACACGCAGTACCGCTGCGGCCCAGGCCGAGAGATACCCCGCGGCAAAGCCGGCAGCCCAGCGCTCGACATGCTCCGGATCTCTTGAGTACACCTGAGTCAGGTCCTCGAGGCGGAGAACCCCCTGCCGTCTGAGGTCGTGCAGCCCTGACAAGTAGTCACCAGCCGCCTCGTCGACCTCGTCCGGGAAAATGCCCAGCGCGAGACAAGCCGTAGCGAACCGGAGGAGGTTGAACAGCTCCGGCGAGTCGTCCTGCTGCCCCTCTTGCTGATCGGCCAATGCTCAGGCCTGCTCATGAGTGGTCCCGGGAACCTCCGGGTCCTCGGCGGAAAACGGGACACCCAGTAACCCGAACACGGGAGCAAGGATCTCGGGCCGCTCCTGGAAGATCCGGTGCATGCCCTCGTGAGCTGATGTGACCATGTGCGCAACCTATGTGGATCAAGGGATGGATTGTTCGGGTGATCGGTTCGCCGGCGCCGCGAGCGCTATGACGTACGTGGGAGGCCCCGTACCCAAGCTGGACACGGTCGTACGCGATGCGCCCCAGGGTGCGGCCTTCATCGACTCCGAAGCCCAACTCGACGCCTTTCGAACGCTCTTCCGTAAAGTGGAGGCCGATTCACTCGACCCCGAACGGTCTCGCGACTTCATCCACAGGCTGGCGAAAGAGCTGTGAGGCACCCCATGGACACCCCCGACAACTGGCGAAAGTCGTCCTACTCAGGCCCCGGCGACGGCGACTCCTGCGTGGAAATAGCAGGCGACCGCACCCGAGTAGCCATACGAGACTCCAAAGATCCCACCTACGCCACCATCACCTTCCCGACCGAAGCCTTCACCCCCTTCATAGACGCCCTAAAGACCACTCACTCCACTGTCACCGACTTCGCCAGGTTCCGAGGCTGATCCACCTCGTTCCCCCGAGCCGTAGCCAACTCACAAGCGAACACCTGCAACGGCACGGTGGCCACCAGCGGCTGAAGCAACGTCGGCGTCGCAGGAATCCGGATCAAGTGATCCGCGTACGGGACGACCGCCTCGTCCCCCTCCTCCGCGATCACGATCGTCCGAGCCCCTCGCGCCCGGATCTCCTGGATGTTCGACACGATCTTGTCGTGGAGCACGGACCGCCCCCGAGGCGACGGCACGACCACCACCACCGGCAGATCCTCCTCGATCAGAGCGATCGGCCCGTGCTTCAACTCCCCCGCCGCGAAGCCCTCGGCGTGCATGTAGGCCAGCTCCTTGAGCTTGAGCGCACCCTCCAGCGCGACCGGATACCCCACGTGCCGCCCCAGGAACAGCACGGTGTCCTTGTCCGCCAGTGAACGCGCCAGCTCCCGCACCGGCTCCATCGTCTCCAGCACCCGCTCGACCTCGCACGAGATCCGGGACAGATCCCGAACAACAGCTCCGATCTCGTCCCCCCACTTGGTCCCTCTCACCTGGCCCAGATACAGCGCCACGAGATAACAGGCCACGAGCTGCGTCAGGAACGCCTTCGTCGAGGCGACCGCGACTTCCGGCCCGGCGTGCGTGTACAGCACGGCGTCCGACTCCCGGGGAATCGTCGAACCGTTCGTGTTGCAGACGGCCAGCACCTTGGCTCCCTGCTCCCGTGCGTGCCGCAGGGCCATCAGCGTGTCCATGGTCTCCCCGGACTGCGAGATGGCGATCACCAGCGTCTGCGCGTCCAGGATCGGATCCCGGTACCGGAACTCACTGGCCAGCTCGACCTCGCACGGGATCCGGGTCCAGTGCTCGATGGCGTACTTGGCGATCAGCCCGGCGTGAAAGGCCGTCCCGCACGCCACCACCACAATCTTGTCGACCTCCCGCAACACTCGGGGAGAGATCCGCACCTCATCGAGCGTCAGCGACCCACCCGCATCGATCCGCCCGAGCAGCGTGTCGGCGACGGCCTTCGGCTGCTCGGCGATCTCCTTGAGCATGAAGTAGTCGTAGCCGCCCTTCTCGGCCGCCGAAGCGTCCCAGTCGACGTGGTACGACCGCACCTCGCCGGGCCGCCCGTCGAACCCGGTGACCGTCACCCCGTCCCGGCGCAGTTCGACCACCTGGTCCTGCCCCAGCTCGATCGCCGACCGCGTGTGGGCAATGAACGCTGCGACATCGGAGGCGAGAAAGGCCTCACCATCCCCCACACCCACCACGAGCGGTGAGTTCCGCCGAGCCCCGACCACCACATCCGGCTCATCCGCATGCACGGCGACCAGCGTGAAGGCCCCCTCCAGCCGCCGGCACACGAGCCGCATCGCCTCCGCGAGATCCGCGCACGCCGAGAACTCCTCGGCAAGCAGATGCGCGACGACCTCGGTGTCGGTCTCGGAGGCGAGTTCGTGGCCGCGCTCCGCCAACTCGGTGCGCAGACAGGCGAAGTTCTCGATGATGCCGTTGTGGACGACGGCGACGCGTCCGGCGTTGTCGAGATGCGGATGGGCGTTCGCGTCGGTCGGCCCTCCGTGGGTGGCCCACCGCGTGTGCCCGATGCCGGTGGATCCGGTCGGCAGCGGCCGGTCGACCAGCTCCTTCTCCAGGTTGACCAGCTTCCCGGCCTTCTTGGCGGCGGCCATCCCACCATCCGCGAGCACCGCGACACCCGCCGAGTCGTACCCCCGGTACTCCAGCCGCTTCAGCCCGGCCACCACCACATCGAGCGCCGACTGCGACCCCACGTATCCCACGATTCCGCACATGGCGGCAGCCTAAGGGCCGGCCCACGCCCCACCCCGGCACCGCGTGCCCGATATCGGAAAATCCCCGCCCGTGCGGTCCGTTCCTTCCTGACTGCCTGCCCTATCTGGCCTATCTGGCCTATCTGGCTACTCCCCCCGCTCGACCCGGTCGATCGCGTCCTGCACCAGCCCCAGGTACTCGACCTCCTCGCAGCGCGGCTTGCTGCCCATCTCGTACAGGTCGATGCAGTCGTAGAGGTACTCCCCCAAGTCCTCGTCCGGCAGATCGACGGACAGTTCGCTGCTCACGCGTCCGGCCAGCTCCTGTCCGTCCGGCTCCGAAGACACGGGAGCCTGTCTACGGCGCACAAGATCACGGATACGTACGGCCATGACGACCACCCCAACCCCCCAGCACACCGGAAGACGGCTTACTCCCGGATGGGCGGACGCTATTCCCGGTACACCCTCTCGGTCCAGACCTGCGGACAGACTCGAGCACAGAACGAGCACATGCTGAGCACATACCGATCACACGCCCGGCACAGACCCAGTGACGCGTGCAGAACGCACCGACGTGACGGACCCCACCCGCCACACCGTTCCAACTCCCGTAACAATGGACTGTGATCTCACCGGTCTCCTCGTTGCCGCGGAGCGCCCACCGGCCCAGGCCGGAGGCGACTCCCTACGTCGACCTCACCCGCTCGGAGTGGAGTGCGCTGCGGGAGAAGACGCCGCTCCCGCTGACCGCCGAGGAGGTGGAGAAGCTGCGCGGCCTGGGCGATGTCATCGACCTCGACGAGGTACGGGACATCTATCTGCCGCTGTCCCGGCTCCTCAATCTCTACGTCGGCGCGACCGACGGCCTGCGCGGCGCCCTGAACACCTTCCTCGGCGAGAAGGGATCCCAGTCCGGTACGCCGTTCGTGATAGGCGTCGCGGGCTCGGTCGCCGTCGGCAAGTCCACCGTCGCGCGCCTCCTCCAGGCCCTGCTGTCCCGCTGGCCCGAGCACCCGCGCGTGGAACTGGTCACCACTGACGGTTTCCTGCTGCCCACCAAGGAGCTCCAGGCGCGCGGCCTGATGTCCCGCAAGGGCTTCCCGGAGTCGTACGACCGCCGCGCGCTGACCCGTTTCGTCGCGGACATCAAGGCCGGCAAGGACGAGGTGACGGCCCCCGTCTACTCGCACCTCATCTACGACATCGTGCCCGGCAGGCGGCTCACCGTCCGCCGCCCCGACATCCTGATCGTCGAGGGCCTGAACGTCCTGCAGCCCGCCCTCCCCGGCAAGGACGGTCGCACCCGCGTCGGTCTCGCCGACTACTTCGACTTCAGCGTGTACGTCGACGCCCGCGCGGAGGACATCGAGCGCTGGTACCTCAACCGCTTCCGCAGGCTGCGCGAGACGGCCTTCCAGAACCCGTCCTCGTACTTCCGCAAGTACACCCAGGTCTCCGAGGAGGAGGCCCTCGACTACGCCCGCACCACCTGGCGGACCATCAACAAGGTCAACCTCCTGGAGAACGTGGCCCCGACCCGCGGCCGCGCCACCCTCGTCGTACGCAAGGGCCCGGACCACAAGGTGCAGCGGCTGAGCCTGCGCAAGCTGTGACCCACCATCCGTGATCCACCAGCTGTGATCCACCAGCCGTAATCAGGCACGGATACTCTGCCCCCATGCTGCACCTGCGCCTGATCACCCCCGCCGACAAGACCGACGACGTGGTCCGCCTGATAGAGGAGACGATCGGCGCCACCCATCTCGTCGTCATTCCGGGAGCCGCCCGCAATCCGGTCGGGGACATCGTGACGTGCGACGTCGCACGCGAGGCGGGCGACGAACTGATCAGCGGGCTACAGGCGTTGGACATCGACAAGTGCGGCTCGATCGCCGTCGACGACATCCACCTGTCGCTGTCGAAGCGCGCCGAGAAGGCGGAGGCGGACGCGCCGGGCGAGGGCGCGGACGCGGTCCTGTGGGAGCACCTGGCGGAGGCCACGCACGAGGAGTCGACACTCTCCATCACGTACATCGCCTTCATCACGATCGCCACGATGATCGCGGCCTGCGGTGTGGTCCTCGACAACGCGATCCTGATCGTGGGCGCGATGGCGGTGGGCCCCGAGTTCGGACCGCTCGCGGGGTTCAGCACGGCGGTCGTGCAGCGTCATCCGCGGCTGGCGGTGCGTTCGCTGGTCGCGCTCCTGGTGGGCTTCGCCGTGGCGATGGCAGTGACCGTGGGCTTCAGCCTCTTCATGGACGCCGTCGGCCAGTTCAGCGAGGGCCAGTTGGAGGCCGACCGGCCCAACACCGCCTTCGTCTACGCACCCGACGCGTTCTCGTTCATCGTGGCGGCCCTCGCCGGCGCCGCCGGCACGCTCTCGCTGACCTCCGCCAAGTCGGGCGCACTGGTCGGCGTCGCCATCTCCGTGACGACCGTCCCGGCGGCCGCCAACGCGGCGGTGGCCCTGAGCTACGGGGACATGAGCCAGACCTGGGGCTCGACGGAGCAACTCCTGCTCAACCTGCTGGGCATCATCCTCGCCGGCACCCTCACCCTGCTCGCCCAGAAGTGGCTGTGGTCAAGACTGGGAGGCCGCCGCTACGCCCCGTGAGGGGCACGCCCCTCAGGGGCGCGGGGAACTGCGCGACAAGCCACGACGAACCCGCGGCCCGCCAACAACAGAACCCCCACCCCATACCCGGAACGCACCTACCCCAGCGCAGACTTCACCGCATCGGCCAACCGCCCGGCCACAGACCGAGCCTGATCAATATCCGCGGCCTCAACCATCACCCGCACCAACGGCTCGGTCCCGGACGGCCGCAGCAACACCCGCCCCGTGGCCCCAAGTTCACGCTCGGCGTCGGCAACAGCCGACGCCAACTCGGTGGAGGTCTTCACCCGCGACCTGTCGACGTCCGGCACATTGATGAGCACCTGCGGCAGCCGCTCCATCACGGACGCGAGGTCCTGCAGCGTACGGCCGGTCTGGGCGACCCGTGCCGCGAGCAACAGCCCCGTCAACGTGCCGTCCCCGGTGGTCGCGTGGTCCGAAATGATCACGTGCCCGGACTGCTCGCCGCCGAGCGCGTAGTCGTGCTCCTTCATCTCCTCCAGGACGTAACGGTCACCGACCGCGGTCTGGATGAGCGACAACCCCTCGCGCTCCATGGCCAGTTTGAAGCCCAGATTGGACATGACCGTCGCGACAACGGTGTCGGAGCGGAGTGCGGAACGCTCCCGCATCGCCAGCGCGAGCACGGCCAGGATCTGGTCGCCGTCGACCTCGGCGCCCGTGTGGTCCACCGCGAGGCAGCGGTCGGCGTCACCGTCGTGCGCGATGCCGAGGTCGGCGCCGTGCTCGATGACGGCGGCCTGCAGCTTGCCCAGGTGGGTGGAGCCGCAGCCGTCGTTGATGTTGAGGCCGTCGGGCTCGGCGCCGATCGTGACGATCTCGGCACCCGCGCTCGTGAAGGCCTCGGGCGAGACCTCGGCGGCCGCGCCGTGCGCCTCGTCGAGGACCACTTTCAGACCGTCCAGACGGTTCGGAAGCGCCGCGACGAGATGGGCCACGTACTTCTCGATGCCCTCCTCGTACGACCTGACCCGTCCGACGCCCGCGCCCGTGGGCCGGTTCCAGGGAGCGCCGGTGCGGTGCTCCTCGTAGACGGCCTCGATCCGGTCCTCCAGCTCGTCGGCGAGCTTGTGGCCGCCGCGGGCGAAGAACTTGACGCCGTTGTCGGGCATCGCGTTGTGGCTGGCCGAGAGCATCACGCCGAGGTCGGCGCCGAGCGCGCCGGTGAGATACGCCACCGCCGGCGTCGGCAGCACGCCGACGCGCAGCACGTCCACGCCCGCGCTGGCGAGGCCGGCCACCACGGCGGCCTCCAGGAACTCCCCGGACGCGCGCGGGTCCCGGCCGACCACCGCCGTCGGCCGGTGGCCTTCGAAGGTGCCCGACTCGGCCAGTACGTGCGCCGCCGCCACGGAGAGGCCGAGCGCGAGCTCGGCCGTCAGATCCGCGTTGGCGACACCGCGTACGCCGTCCGTCCCGAAGAGTCGTCCCACTGGTGTCCTCCGAACTTTGGTCAGAACTTGCTCAGACTTACTCAGAAACGTGCGGCCCGGGCCGGGAGTTCAGCTCTGGCCCTAGGTCAGGGCCCGGCTGTGACCTCGGTCAGGGCCTGGCTATGACCTCGGTCAGGGCCTGGCTATGACCTCGGTCAGGGCCTGGCTATGACCCCTGTCAGGGTGCGGCTATGACCCCTGTCAGGGTGCGGCTACGACCCCTGTCAGGTATATCCCCCGGCCCTGTATATCTTCCGGCCCTGTATATCTCCCAGGCCTGCTCCAAAGCTGTGGTAGCCGTTGGCAGCCGTGGTAAACGAACGCCCCGGCGGCACAGAACGTGCCGCCGGGGCGTTTCGTGCAGAACAGCTGACAGAACAGCTGGGCGCGATTTAGCGCTTGCTGTACTGCGGGGCCTTACGGGCCTTCTTGAGACCGGCCTTCTTGCGCTCGACCGCACGGTCGTCGCGCTTGAGGAAGCCGGCCTTCTTGAGGGCGCCGCGGTTGTTGTCCACGTCGGCCTCGTTCAGCGCGCGGGCCACGCCGAGGCGCAGGGCGCCGGCCTGGCCGGACACGCCGCCACCCGAGATGCGGGCGACAACGTCGTAACGGTCGTCGAGCTCGAGCACCTTGAAGGGCTCGTTGACTTCCTGCTGGTGCACCTTGTTGGGGAAGTAGTCCTCAAGGGTGCGACCGTTGATCTTCCACTTGCCGGAGCCCGGAATGATCCGGACGCGGGCGATGGCGTTCTTGCGACGGCCCAGGCCGGCGGCCGGCTGCGGGTCGCCGAAGCGGCCCGCGAGGTCCTCGCCCTCGGTGCTGAACTGACCCTCGACGGGCGCCTCGGACTCGGTGGTGTAGCTCTCGATGTCGACAACCTCGGTCTCTTCGACCGGCTGCTCAACGGTGGTCTCGGCCACGATTCTCCTCAGATTTCTTTTCGTCTTAGGGGGTGGCCGGAACTACTGCGCGACCTGGGTGATCTCGTACGGGACCGGCTGCTGAGCAGCGTGCGGGTGGTTCTCGCCCGCGTAGACCTTCAGCTTCGAGAGCATCTGGCGGCCCAGGGTGTTCTTGGGAAGCATGCCCTTGATGGCCTTCTCGACGGCCTTCTCGGGGTTCTTGGAGAGCAGCTCGTCGTAGCGGACGGAGCGGAGACCGCCCGGGTAGCCGGAGTGGCGGTAAGCCATCTTCTGCGTCCGCTTGTTGCCGGACAGGTGAACCTTGTCCGCGTTGATGATGATGACGAAGTCACCAGCGTCGACGTGCGGCGCGTAGATCGGCTTGTGCTTGCCCCGGAGGAGGGTCGCGGCGGTGGTCGCCAGACGACCCAGGACGACGTCCTGAGCGTCGATGACGTGCCACTGGCGAGTGATGTCGCCGGGCTTGGGGCTGTACGTACGCACGGTTCGTAGCCTTCGCTTCTTCAGTGGTTGGGTCCTGACAAGGCCACCACGGACGATCACGACAGCCCTGACCGCACATCGGTGACGCATACCGTGTGGGTCGCTGGTCATCGGCCCCGGTGGACCGGTGTAAGGGCCCCCCACGTGAGAATGGGCAAGCCAATACACATAACGAACCGCAAGAATACCTTTGCTGGCCCGTACGGGTCAAAACGCGACGTCGCCCGCGGGCGTCCGCCGGGTTTCAGGGTACCGCCGAGCGGGCACGCGAGGTCCTTCCGCCCGCCACACGACCAGTCCCTCCGCCCGCACGCGACCGCCGCCACCCCTGCACACAGGGAGGTCTCGGCTGGACGCGGGGAGGTCACGGCGACGCCGGCGCACAGCGCCATCCCTTGTACCACCCACGCACGCCAGGACGCCGCCCGTACCAACCACCCTGAGATGCCCCCTTTGGCCTGATTCACGCTTGTCACGCCAGAGGTTCGAGTGCTGCCTGATACGGACCAGCACACCCCTTGTCCCGTCTAAGATGCGGCCCATGAGCTTTGGGCAGGGGGGACCCCAGTGGGGCCCCGGGGGATCGGGTTCTCAGCCGCCGCAATGGGGCAATCAGACCCCGGACTGGGCGGCACTCGCCGAGGCGTCCCAGGCGCGCAACCGGCGCCGCAGATGGCTGCTGGTCGGCGGTGGCGCGCTCGGCACGATCGCGGTGGGCGCGGCGGTCGCCGTGGCCGTGGTCTCGGCGGACGGCGGGAGCGAACAGGCCGCGAACAGGCCTGCCTCCCAGCTGCCCGCCACCGCGGACATCCCGTCGGACACCGCCGGTACGGGCCCGTCCTTCGCGGAGACCTCGGCGCCTCCGCCGCTGGACCCGAAGGACTTCATATCCAGCGCCACGAAGGACACGGCACCGCTCGCCCCGGACCTGCTCTTCCCGGGTACGCGCCTGACCATGGGTGAGACGGTCTACAAAAAGGGCGAGATGGCGTCCACCAAGAGGTGCGCGACGGCCGCCCAGGGCACGCTCGGCACGGTCCTCACCAAGAACGACTGCACGCGGCTGATGCGCGTCACGTACTCCAAGGACGGCGTGGCCGTGACGGTCGGCGTGGCCGTCTTCGACACCGCGGCCAAAGCGCTCAAGGCCAAGAACGACGCCGACAACAAGAGCGTCGTGCAGTCCCTCTCCGGCTCCGGAGTCCCCGACTTCTGCCGCTCGGCGATCTGCCGCTCGACCACCAACTCGTACGGCCGCTACACCTACTTCACGGTCGCCGGCTTCACCAACGGCAAGGACGTGACCCAGAAGGACACCGCGGTCTTCACCACCGGCGACGACCTGGGCGAGTTCACCTTCCGCCAGATCCACCGCCGCGGCGAGGCCCAGGCTTCGGCGGCGGCCAACAACTAGGCCGCGTTTTGGACGGGCCGGCGCGCCCACGGCCACCGGCACCACCGGCCACCGGCCGGTCGCGAAGGGGGCGGCCCGCCCGCAGGCAGGCCGCCCCCTGACCGCTACTTGTGCTTGAGCCGCAGCTTCACCGGCACCACGGCCGACTCCAGCTGCGTGCGCAGGGTCATCTTCGAAACGCCCTCGATCCGCTGATCGAAGCGGATCGGGATCTCGACGGCCGCGTGGCCGGCACGTACGGCCTTGAACTTGAGTTCGACCTGGAAGCTGTAGCCCGCGCTGTCCAGGGAGTGCAGGTCGACGTCGCGGAGGGTCTGGGCCGACCAGAGGTTGAAGCCCGCCGTGATGTCGCGGATCTTCGTGCCGAGCACCGTGCGCGCGTACCGGTTGGCGAAGCGGGACAGCAGTACGCGGTGCGCGCCCCAGTCGTCGTCGAGCTGGCCGCCCTCGACGTACCGGCTGCCGATGACCAGGCCGACACCCGAGGCCACGGCGGTGCCGAGCATGCGTGGGACCGCTTCCACGGGGTGGCTGCCGTCGGCGTCCATCTGCACGACGTAGTCGGCGCCCTCGTCGACCGCGGCGCTCATGCCCGCGACGTACGCGCGTCCGAGGCCGTCCTTCTCGGTCCGGTGCAGCACGCTCATCCGGCGCCGCCCGTCCCAGTTGTACTTCTCCGCCAGCTCCTCGGCGATCCGCCCGGTGCCGTCCGGACTGGAGTCGTCCACGATCTTCAAGTGGAGCCCGTCGAGCGGTAGTTGAAGCACCGCCTCGGCCATTCTCGGCAAGTTGGCGGCTTCGTTGTACGTAGGCATCACCACGGTGACAGCCACGCCCGCCCCCACGTCGTACGTCATCTCTTTCCCCTCCCCATTTGATTGCCCCCCACCGGACGCGGGACATCCCGCATCCGGAAATCCAGCTCAGGTATGCACCTTGCGCTTGGCCGCGTCGTCCTTTTCGTCCGACGAGTCATCGACCTTCGCGTCGGGCTTCCTTTCGAGAAGCACCAGCTGGAGGTACTTGAGCTTCCGCGTCTTCACGACCCGGAAGCCTTTCTCGATCGCGGTCGCGCTCTCCTTCGGCATGCCGCTGTACGGCTTCCCGTCGAGCGTCGTCGTCACGACCCAGAGTCGGTCGGCCTTCGCCAGGCACTTCGCGGGCTGCGGGCATTCGAGCGCGCCGAACGAGCCCATGTCCTGCGGAGTGCGGTACATCAGCGTGTCGCGCGGGCGGTCGGCGGCGTCGCGCAGCTCGTAGTCCATGCCCCGGCGTTCGGCCATCACACCGCTGAAGGCGATGCCGTCGCCCTTGCGCTGCTCCGCCTCGATGATCTGCGCGGCCCTGCGGTAGTCCGGCTCGCCCCACGGGTTCTGGCGGGTCTCGCGGATGGCGGGCAGCGACTGGAAGCCGATCCCGGCGACCGTGGCCGCCACGAGGACCCAGCCGAGGCCGCGCCGCGCAGCCGCGCCCGAACCGGCCTTCGCCCCGGCCACCGGACCGGCGAGCCGGCCCACGGCCACGGCCGCGAGGAGCACCCACGCGGGAGCCGTGAACAGCAGATAGCGCGCCAGGAAGAGGTGCAGCTGGTCGGCGGTGACGTACGTCAGCACGGGCGGCAGCACGATCCAGACGGCCAGCGGAAGAGCCCACCGGCCCGCGAAGATCAGCCCGAGCGCGCCCAGTCCCATCACCGGGACGGCCACCTCCCAGGAACCGAAGAGGTCCCTGGGGAACTCGAGGAGGTTCTCGAACGTCGGTTGGTTCCAGGCGATCTGGCCGCTCTGCCCCGAGCCCGAGACGGCCATCGGAAAGACGAAGCACATGCCCAGGGTGACGGCCGCCGCGTAGGCCCAGCTCACGATCTTGTCGCCCGACCGCCGCGCGATCAGGATCATCACCAGGTGCGCGGCGAGCACCGCGAGCGAGGCCAGGTGGCTCCAGCCGATGAACGGCACCGACAGCGTGTAGGCGACCCACACCTTGAACGACGGCTTGTCCAGCGCCCTCGCGAGCAGCAGCGTCGACAACAGCACCGCGGCCACCGCGAAGGAGTACGGCCGGATCTCCTGCCCGTATCGCGTCGTGATCGGCGTGACGGCGAGGGCGAGCCCCGCCAGGATCCCCGCCTGGGTGGTGAACAGCTGCCGCCCGAGCAGGCCGAGCAGACCGGCCGCCGCCGCCATGGCCACCGCGCCCGGTATGCGCATCGCGGTCTCGGAGTCCCCGGCGACGGAGATCCAGAGGTGCATGAACACGTAGTACGGCGTGAACACCACGTCGATGGTGCGGATCAGCAGGCTCAGGTCGTGGAACGACAATTGGGCCGCCCACCAGGTGGCGTGCTCGTCCCGCCACAGCTGCCGGTCGCCGATCCCGCGCAGGATCATCGCGAAGGCGAGCACCGTGGGCAGCAGGAAGGTCACCACGGCGGCGAGCCGCCCGCCCTTCGAGCTGTCGGGCTCTTCTTCCCCGGGCTCGTCCGCCGGCGGCTCCGGGGCGACCGGATCCGGTGCGACGGGCTCCGGTGCGACGGGCTGGGCGGCGTACGTGTCCTGCTGCCGGGGATACGTACCGGGATCCGCGTACTGACCGGCATCGGCGTACTGACCGGGAGCCGCGTACGCGCCCGGGTCGGCATACGTGCCCTGCCCCGGATCGGCGTAGCCGCCCTGCCCGGCGTACGCGCCCTGACCGCTGTAGGCGCCCTGACCCGCGTACGGATCGTGGCCGCCCGGGGCCTCGGGATATCCGCCGCCGTAAGGAGGAGAGGAATTGACGCTCATCGCTTCACCCAAATCCGGAACTCGCCGGGGCCTCTACTGGCGGTGAAGCGCGTCACGGCCGCCAGGCGATAGTGGGAATTGCCGCGCAGCGCGTCCATCACGGCCTGGTCGACCTCGGGCGTGACCGTCCCGCGCAACACGATGATGTCGAACTTCCCGTCCCGGACAGCGGCACGGTAGGCGTCGGGGCCGGAGTACTGCTTGCCCTTCTTGTCCTTGTAGTCCATGCCGAACGTGCTCTGCCACTGCTCGTAGTCGGTCTTGTCCCGCAGGTAGTACGCCGGGACCTCGTGCTCCTCGGCGAGGTAGCTGCCCTTGCGGTCGACCATGGTGCGCAGGATGGCCGTCATCTCCTTGGAGTCCGCGAAGCTGTACGCGTACTGCGACTGCACCATGCCGAACACCAGCGTCAGGACGTAGAGCATGATCCCGAGCTGCGGGTGCCGGAAGTGCGGTCCGACGAGCCGTGACATGCCGAGGCCCGCCATCGGCCCGGCGAAGAGCAGACCGAAGCCCACGTGCTTGAAGAGCGAGATCTCGGTCTGGAGGTTGATCTGGTAGGCCGGGGCGAGCAGCGCGGTTCCGGTCAGCAGGACACCGAGCGAGATGCGCCGCCACCGCCCGGGCCCCTGCCTGTCGAGCCATGGCATCTCACCCATTCCCGGGCGGATGGCGTAGGCGATGGAACCGCCGAGGGCGGCGAGGAACATCAGGCCGCCCCACTCCGCGCTGTGCTGCAGGATCGTTTGCGCGGTGTCGGTGCCCTTGGGGCGGTCGGTGGTGGTCTGGCTGATACCGCCGAGCGACCCGGTGAGGACATAGGCGACGCCCAGCAGGGCGACCATGGCCGCGCCGAGCAGCACACCGCGGGCGAGCGCGAGCACCCCGCGGTACCGGTACGCGGTCAGCACCGCCAGGACCACCAGGGTCGGCAGGTACAGGCCCGACGCGTACTTGGTGCCGAAGGCCAGGAACGCCGGCGGCGCCGCGAGCACGACCGCGAAGACGTTCGCCCGGCCGGTCCGTACGACGATCCACATCGCCAGGGCCAGCAGGAAGATCGCCGCCGCGTCGAAGGTGGCGAAGTTGCCGAGGAACGACGTCGACTGGATGACCGAGAAGAGGGCCGCCGCGCCCAGCGCCGCCCGGACGTTGAACATCCGGCGGGTGGTCGCGTACAGCAGGCTCGTCGCGCCGAGCATGAACAGGAGGCTGACGATGCGCACCCCGGTGAGCCCGGCCACGCTGTCGACCATCGCGGCGAGCACCGGGTACAGCTTCGGGTAGCCCGAGAAGTAGCCCTCGAAGTTTCCTGGCACGGGAGTGCCGTCCAGGATGTTCGCGACCTCGTAGTGGCCCGCGGCGATGTAGAGCGCCTCGTCCTGGAACGCGGTGCCGCGCAGCCGCAGCGAAAGACCCGCCTGGATCACCAGGACGCAGAGCAGCACCCAGCGCCCCAGGAACCGGCTGCGCCCGGTGTCCAGCGACCACGCGGACTCCTGCACCGGCGGCAGCGTGTAGCCCGGCTTCTCCGGCTCCGGCGCCACCGGCTCGGCGACCGGCTCCGGCTCGGTCGCGGTGTACGAGGCGTACGGGTCGTAGGGCGCGTAAGTGTCGTACGCCTGCTGGTCCGTGTACGAGGACGTCCGGTCGCGGACGTCGAAGCGCCAGCTGCCGGTTTCGGTGACATAGCCGCCCTGATAGGCGCCGGCCTGCTCCTGGTACGGAGGGTAGGTCGGCTGCACCCGAGGCCGGGTCTGGGCCTGTTGCGCGTACTGCCGCAGGCTCTGCTGCTGCGCGTACCGCTGCTGGCTCTCGTCATCGTGGCCGTACTGCTGCTGATTGCCCTGGCCGTACTGCTGCTGGTTTCCCTGGCCGTACTGCTGCCGGTTTCCCTGGCCGTACTGCTGGTGCTGCTCGTTCTGCTGCGGGTACCCGTTGCCGTTGCCGTACTGCTGCTGGTTCTGCTGCTGGTTCTGCTGCTGGTTCTGCTGCTGCCCGTACGCGTACTGGTCGCCCAAGTCGGAGTCGTCCGCCCAGGTAGGCGTGCGTCGGTCGGTCATGGTTTCTTCACATCGAATCCGAAGCTGGGGCTCTTGGCCTGCTCCCGGAAGGTCTTCTCGGACAGCGGGCCGCTGTTGATGCGCCAGTCGGTTTCCTTGTCGAAGTTGAACCAGACGAATCCGATGACGTCGTCGCGCTCGGCGGTCCCCTGGAAGAGGCTCTTGATGTCGGCGGGCTTGCGCTCGCCGGCCTGCGCCGCCGTCTCCGCGATGATGAACGGTTTCTTCGTGAAGGTCCGGATCTGGGTCATCGTCGGCCCGTACAGCGTCTGGTACGTGCTGGGACCGGTGGCCGCGTAGTAGCCGATGACGCCGACCCAGTCGACGTAGCCCTCGCCCGGCCAGTACGGCTTGAGCTTCACCTTCGGCATCGGGTGGGTGACGTTCGGGCTCCACACCCAGATGACCTGCGTCGCGCCCTCTTCGTCGAAGATGTCGTGGATGTGCTTGTACGCGGCGGTGAACTCGGCAGCGGTGACCTTCCTGGTGCCCCACGGGTACCAGAAGCCGTTCATCTCGTGCGCCCAGCTGATCGCCACGGGCAGGTTGAGCTCCTTGACGGACTTCGCGTACTCGCGGATGTACTCGTCTTCCTTGCCGCCCGCGATGTCCTTGAGGCTCGTCTCGAAGGGCTCCCAGGCGATGAAGGCCAGCGAGCCGTAGTCCCAGGACTTCTGCACCAGCTTCTGCTCGTACTGGTCACCCCAGGCCGAGTAGAACTCCATCAGGTTGGGCTTCTTGCCGGCCCGCTTCGCGAAGTCCTCGACGGAGTTCATCTTGGCGGGGGCACCGTCGGCTGCCAGTCCCAGGTACTTCTTCTTCGGCTCCAGCAGCGGCCGTACGTCGTACGGCGGCTCCGGCTTCGCGGACTCGGTTGCCTCGCCGGTGCTGTCGGCACTCGGCTCCGCGCCCTGGCCGCGCTCGTACTGGTCGCGGCCCTCCTCGGAGAACGTGCTGCACCCGGCCAGCAGCGCGCCTGCGAGCAGCGCGGCGGTCAGGGCCCGCACGGGACGCAGGGCCCGTACTTGGTGTACGGAGAAACTCATACGGTCGTTTCCTGCACTTCCTGGGCACGCGGCTGTACGAGAACACGGCCGACGACCATCGCGTAGAAGAGGCCGGCGGACAGCATCAGCGCGAAATCCGGCGGATAGAGGGTGAGCATGCGCCAGGCCGCGACGACGATCCAGACCACGGCGGTGCCACCGGTCCAGAAGATCATGCAGTTCCAGTAGCGGCGCATGCCGTTCTTCTTGGCGCCCGCCGAGCCGGTCGGCTTCCAGCCCATCGGGCGGCCCCGCAGCACGTCCCAGACGGCGAAGACGTGCGACCACCCGTACATGATGCGGACGGACCAGGCCTCAAGACGGTACGGCGCCCGATGCCACAGCGGCAGCACCAGCGTGACGTACGCGACGCTGGGCAGCACCCACAGGGCGGCCTCGGCGCGCATCAGGTCGGGGCGCAGGATCATCAGACCGAGCGGGATGATCGGCGCGATGAACGTGGCGAGCGCGGTCTGGAGGTAGTAGAGGAAGCCCGAGATGTAGCAGAGCCGCGTCTTGAACTTGAGGTCCATGTCCCAGAACCGCTTGCTGGTGATCAGCTCCAGCGAACCCATGCACCAGCGGTACTGCTGGTTGTGGAAGGCGCCGGCCGTGTCCGGGCACACACCGGCGGACAGCGCGACGGGCACGTAGCGCAGCTTCCAGCCGAGGGCCCGCAGGTCGAAGCCGGTGTACATGTCCTCGGAGTGCTCGATCAGCGTGATGCCGCCGGTCTGCTCCAGGGCCGCGCGCCGGTAGATCGCGCACGAGCCGACACAGATGGACCCGTCCTTGTCCTCGCGGGAGGTCTGCACGGAGCGGTAGAACTGCTCCTGCACGGCGCCCGCGCCACGCTCGATCCAGTTCTGCCGGTCGACGATGCGGAAGAACTGCGGCGACTGCACGATGGCGACCTTCTCGTCGTCGTCCATGTGCGGCAGCAGCTCGTCGAGCAGGTCGGCGCGCGGCGCGAAGTCGGCGTCCAGGATGAGGATGTGCTCGCCGTCGGTCTTCTCGAAGGCGTGGTTGAGGTTGCCTGCCTTCTTGAACCAGCCGCGGTTGGCCCGCACCACGTAGTTGAACCCGAAGTCGGCCGCCATGGCCCCGACCTCGTCCTCGTCGGCGTCATCGAGGACGTACGTCTTCACGACGCCCTGGTAGCTGCTGGCGAGCCGGTTCACATGGACCCAGGTGTTGTGGAGCACCTCCAGGGGCTCACCGCACACCGGCAGGAAGATGTCCACGCTCGGGTATCTGGCGGGCTGCCACTTGCGTACGAGGCGCTTGTGCCCCTTGATGTCGAAGTCCTTGCTGAGCCCGTCGAGGTACAGCGAGATCAGATAGTCCGCGATGATGAACGCCAGCAGCGGCAGCGTCAGCCAGAACCACGGGCTCGACGCCGTGAACAGAAACTGGCTCATCGCCAGGCACGCGAAGCTGATCAGCGAACCGATCGTCAGCACCCACAGGTGCCGCCGCGTGTACGAGTACTTCTCCACGTCGTCCGGTGGCGTCGGCAGCAGTCCATGACTCTGCGGCGTCCGTTTGCGCTTCCGGTTCTGTGGAACACGAGCAGTCCCCACTGCACTCATGCACAACCCCCCGGGCCGAACCGGCCCGTTACCCCCACCCGAACTCGGCCGACCCCTAATCGAACCCTCGACCGAGCAGCGAAAGCATAACTGAGTTTCTGAGGGTACGTCCGAACGTACGTGTTACGCAGGGGTTTCATCACTTGCAACAGTGGGCACAAGTAACCACTTGTCCACCAGCGCCTGGCGGTCAGCAGCACCCGGCCGCGGGCAGGGACCGCCGGTTCCGCGCCTCCTTGTTCCGCGCCGCCAGCAACTCGTCGGCCGGATATCCGACCTCCTCCAGCGTCAGCCCGTGCGGCCGCACGACATGCACGGCGGAGTCCCGCACACCGGCGGCCAGCACCTTCGCGGGCCAGTCGGCGCCCCGGTGCCCGTCCCCCACGAACAGCAGGGCACCGATCAGCGACCGCACCATGTTGTGGCAGAAGGCATCAGCACGCACGGTGGCGGTGATGACCCCGTCACTCCCCCGCTCGAGACGCAGCTCCTGAAGGGTACGAATCGTCGTCGCCCCCTCCCGTTTCTTGCAGTAGGCGGCGAAGTCATGCTCCCCAAGGAGCCTGCCCGCGGCCTCGTTCATGGCCTCGACGTCGAGCGGCCAGTCGTGCCAGAGAATGTGGCTGCGCAATAGTGGATCAACACCACCGGGGTTGTCGGTGACGCGATAGGCATACCGCCGCCAGACCGCGGAGAACCGCGCGTTGAACCCGCTCGGCGCCTCCCTCAGCGCCCACACCCGCACATCCTTCGGCAACCGGCCGGCAAGCCGCTTGAGCAGCTTCTCCCGGTGCGCGGCCCACAGCTCCACAGGCAGATCGACGTGCGCCACCTGCCCCCGCGCATGCACCCCGGCATCGGTCCGCCCGGCCACCGTCAGCTCGTACGTGACGTCACGCGACCGCGTCACCGTACGCAGCGCGTCCTCGATCTCCCCCTGTACGGTCCTGCGCCCCCCGGCCTGCTTGGCCCAACCGGAGAACTCACTCCCGTCGTACGAAACATCCAGCCGCACCCGTACGAACCCGGGCTCCACCTCGTCACTCACACACAAATCCTCTCAGCGCCGGATCGTCCCGGAGCCTCTCCCAAGACGCGGAAGCGGGCCCGCCCCCGGAGGGACGGACCCGCTCACAGCCAGGCAGAGCCTCAGGCGTCCTTGGACTCGGACTCCTCAGCGGCGGCCTCGTCGGCCGGCTTGGCGTCCTCGACGACCTCTTCGGCCTCGGCCTCGACGGCCTCGTCCTTCTTGAGAACGTCGTCCTTCTTCAGGGCGTCTTCCTTCACGGCACGCTGCGTCGCCGCCTCGGCTTCACCGGTGGCCTGCTGGGCCACGGTCAGCGCCTCCACCAGCTCGATGACAGCCATGGGCGCGTTGTCGCCACGACGGTTACCGATCTTGGTGATACGGGTGTAGCCACCCGGACGGTTCTCGTACCGCGGGCCGATCTCGGTGAAGAGCGTGTGCACGACGCTCTTGTCCGTGATGACCTGGAGCACCTGACGGCGGTTGTGAAGGTCGCCCTTCTTCGCCTTGGTGACCAGACGCTCGGCGTACGGCCGCAGACGGCGGGCCTTCGCCTCGGTCGTGGTGATGCGGCCGTGCTCGAAAAGCGCCTTCGCGAGGTTCGCGAGGAGCATCTTCTCGTGCGCGGCGCTGCCGCCCAGACGGGCACCCTTGGCGGGCTTCGGCATGGTGTTTCTCCTTGGTGTCTGCCCCGGCCGTATCAGGTACCGAGGTCAGTGTCCGAGCGAGCGGTCGCCCGTCGGAGATCCGGGCAGCCCCGAAGGGGCGCCCGGAAGGGGCGCGGGGAACTGCGCGACAAGCCACAGCGCACCCGCACCCAAAAACGGTCCTCGCGGAGCCTTAGTACTGCTCGGTCTCCACGAAACCCGCGTCCGCGTCATCATCGGCGCCAAAGGCGTCAGCCGCGGCCGTGGGGTCGAATCCGGGCGGGCTGTCCTTGAGGGCCAGGCCCATGCCGACCAGCTTCGCCTTGACCTCGTCGATCGACTTCGCACCGAAGTTGCGAATGTCGAGCAGGTCGGCCTCCGAACGCGCCACGAGCTCACCCACGGAGTGGATGCCCTCGCGCTTGAGGCAGTTGTACGAACGGACGGTGAGCTCGAGCTCCTCGATCGGCAGGGCGAGATCAGCGGCGAGGGCGGCGTCCGTCGGGGACGGACCCATGTCGATGCCCTCGGCGTCGATGTTGAGCTCACGCGCCAGACCGAACAGCTCGACCAGGGTCTTGCCGGCCGACGCCATGGCGTCACGCGGACGCATGGCCTGCTTGGTCTCGACGTCGACGATCAGCTTGTCGAAGTCGGTGCGCTGCTCGACACGCGTGGCCTCGACCTTGTACGTGACCTTCAGCACCGGCGAGTAGATCGAGTCGACCGGAATACGCCCGATCTCCTGGCCCACCTGCTTGTTCTGCACGGCGGAGACGTAACCGCGACCGCGCTCGACGGTCAGCTCCATCTCCAGCTTGCCCTTGCCGTTGAGCGTGGCC
Organism: Streptomyces sp. 2A115; assembly: GCF_052245575.1. Lineage (NCBI taxonomy): Bacteria > Bacillati > Actinomycetota > Actinomycetes > Kitasatosporales > Streptomycetaceae > Streptomyces > Streptomyces sp. 2A115. The sequence continues at coordinate 59,311 of NZ_JBQQCG010000023.1, forward strand.
AGGACGAGGTCGGGGTTGTGCACCTCGACACCGGCCGGGGGCGCGATGTCGGCGGCGGTGACCAGACCCGGACCCTGCTTGCGCAGGTACATCACGACAGGCTCGTCGTGCTCCGAGGAGACGACCAGCTGCTTGATGTTGAGGATCAGGTCGGTGACGTCCTCCTTGACGCCCGGCACGGTGGTGAACTCGTGCAGAACGCCGTCGATACGGATGCTGGTGACAGCAGCACCGGGGATCGACGACAGGAGGGTCCGGCGAAGAGAGTTACCGAGGGTGTAGCCGAAGCCCGGCTCCAGCGGCTCGATCACGAACCGGGAGCGGAATTCGTCGACGACCTCTTCGGTCAATGAGGGACGCTGAGCGATCAGCATGTATGGATCAGATCCTTCACTCGTGGACGCCCGCTATTTGACGCCCGACGGGACCGCGCGTTTCACCGCGCGGATACTGCAAGGGTACGGGCGGCACGGCCGAAGAGCCGTACCGCCCGAATCCTCAAGACAACCGAGCCTCAGACGCGACGGCGCTTGGGCGGACGGCAGCCGTTGTGCGGGGTGGGGGTGACGTCCTGGATGGAGCCCACCTCGAGCCCGGTCGCCTGAAGCGAACGGATGGCGGTCTCGCGACCCGAACCCGGGCCCTTCACGAAGACGTCGACCTTGCGCATGCCGTGCTCCTGCGCGCGGCGGGCGGCCGACTCGGCGGCCATCTGCGCGGCGAAGGGGGTGGACTTGCGCGAGCCCTTGAAGCCGACGTGGCCGGCGGAGGCCCAGGAGATCACGTTGCCCGAGGGGTCCGTGATCGAGACGATGGTGTTGTTGAACGTGCTCTTGATGTGCGCGTGCCCGTGAGCGACGTTCTTCTTTTCCTTGCGGCGCACCTTCTTGGCAGCGCCCTGACGACCCTTGGGGGGCATCTATTACTCCTACGGGAGGTGGTCGGTCCTACAGCGAAGACCGCTTGGGGGGTCCGGGGGCATCCCCCGGACACACAGTGCGTCCGGCTGAGGACTACTTCTTGCCCGGCTTCTTCTTGCCGGCGATGGCGCGACGCGGACCCTTGCGGGTACGAGCGTTCGTGCTGGTGCGCTGACCGTGGACGGGCAGGCCACGGCGGTGGCGCAGACCCTGGTAGCAGCCGATCTCGACCTTGCGGCGGATGTCGGCCTGAACCTCACGGCGGAGGTCACCCTCGGTCTTGAAGTTGTTGTCCACGTACTCGCGGATCTTGACCAGCTCCTCCTCGGAGAGGTCACGAACGCGGGTGTTCGGGTTGACGCCGGTGTCAGCCAGCGTCTTCTGCGAGAGGGTCCGGCCGATGCCGAACACGTAGGTGAGGGCGACCTCCACACGCTTCTCGCGCGGGATGTCAACACCGGAAACGCGTGCCATTCAATGGCTCCAGTTGTCGTTCGGAGGTCTTCCGCAGAGCCGGCTCCCGCCCGCCGTCCTCTTCACGCTGTTCAGAGATACAGCCGAAGATTCGGTACGAACCGGGTCCCCGGCCTCCGACCGGGGGTATCGGACTGAAAACGATCAGATCGCTGATCTGAACACTCAGGTCCGGGCTCTGCGTATGAACATGTACTGCTTGCGTCGCGCGAAGTTCTGCGGGTGCAGAAGGTGCGGTCGTGCGTCAGCCCTGGCGCTGCTTGTGGCGCGGGTTTTCGCAGATGACCATGACCCGGCCGTGACGGCGGATCACCCTGCACTTGTCGCAGATCTTCTTGACGCTCGGCTTGACCTTCATTAGGTGAGGTTCTCCGGGTCAGTGCCACCGCACCAGGCGGAGGCGGGGCGCATCAAAAGATCTACTTGTACCGTTGGAGTTCTCTTCCCGACAGGTCAGGAAGACTCTCTCCTGGATCGCTCCGGGGAGTTTGACAGGACGAGCCTGTCCGACGACGACCCTCCCGGCCGCCGAGGCAAGTACAGGACTCGCCCAAGCTCACTTATACCGGTAGACGATCCGGCCACGTGTCAGGTCGTAAGGAGACAGCTCCACCACGACCCGGTCGTCAGGGAGGATGCGGATGTAGTGCATACGCATCTTGCCGCTGATGTGTGCCAGGACCTGGTGGCCGTTCTGGAGCTCCACCTTGAACATGGCGTTCGGGAGAGACTCGACGACAGTGCCTTCGATCTCGATGGCACCTTGCTTCTTGGCCACGCTTCGCCCTTCGAATCGACTACCTTGATCGACTCCGTCACCCGCATGCAGACATGCGGCTACACGAGAGTCGACGAGTCAGTCTACGTCAGGGCCCTCGGAAACACGAATCGAGGAAGAATGCCCCACCACGGAGATCGTTAACCGATCCCGGCCCGGCGAACGACTACGCAGCCGGATCCGGCGCCACCGTGATGCCGAATTCCGCCAGTTTCGCCTTGCCGCCGTCCGGAGCCGTCAACACCAACGGCCCCTCCTCGGTCAGCGCCACCGAGTGCTCCCAGTGGGACGACCACGTGCCGTCCGTCGTGATGACGGTCCAGTCGTCCGAGAGGACCTCGGTCTTGGGCGTACCCAACGACACCATCGGCTCGATGGCGAGGCAGAAGCCGGGCACCAGCTTCGGCCCCTTGCCCCGCTTCCGCTCCACATAGTTGAGCAGATGCGGATCCATGTGCATCTCGGTGCCGATGCCGTGCCCGCCGTAGTCCTCGACGATTCCGTACTTGCCGCCACCGGGCTTCGGCTGGCGCCTGATGTACGTCTCGATGGCACGCGAGACATCGACAAGCCGGTTGCCGAGCTTCATCGCCGCGATCCCGGCCCACATCGACTCCTCGGTCACCCGAGACAGCTCGATGAGCTCCGGAGCGTGGCCGGAGCCGACAAAGGCCGTGTAGGCCGCGTCCCCGTGCCATCCGTCGACGATCGCGCCGGCATCGATCGAGATGATGTCCCCGTCCTTGAGGACGACCTCGTCACTCGGGATGCCATGCACGACGACCTCGTTCGCCGAGGTGCAGATCGTCGCCGGAAAGCCTCCGTACCCAAGGAAGTTCGACTTGGCCCCGTGCTCGGCCAGCACCTTGCGAGCGACCTCGTCCAGGTCCTTCGTGGTAGCCCCGGGCACCGCCGCTTCCCGCGTCGCCTTGTGGACGGCGGCGACGACAAGGCCCGCCTCACGCATCTTGGCGATCTGCTCGGGGGTCTTGATCTGCACCATGGGGGCCCGCGCTCTCCGTCTTCTCTGCCTACTCGGATATCTACACAACAGTACGGCCGCGGCGCCCCTCAAGGGCCCCGCGGCCGAACCAGCACAACGACTGCCTGCCGCCGTTACTTGCCGCCGTCTTCGTTCTCGTCCTCGTGCTGGAGCGCGTCCATCGCCCGCTTCGTGACGTCGTCCACCTTGCCTAGCGCCGAGATCGTGACGACCAGGCCCTGGGCCTTGTAGTAGTCGATGATCGGCTCGGTCTGCGTGTGGTACACCTCGAGACGCTTGCGAACGGTGCCCTCGGAGTCGTCGTCACGCTGGTACAGCTCATTGCCGCAGACGTCGCAGACGCCTTCCTTCTTCGGCGGGCTGTACGTCACGTGGAAGACGTGCGCCGAGTCGTTGCGGCAGACACGGCGTCCGGCGATGCGCTTGACGACCTCGTCCTCGGGGACCTCCAGGTCCAGCACCGCGTCCAGCCTCATGCTCTCGGACTTCAGCATCTCGTCCAGCGCCTCGGCCTGCGAGACGTTGCGCGGGAAGCCGTCGAGCAGGAAGCCGTTCTCGGCGTCGGGCTTCTCCATGCGGTCCTTGGCCATCCCGATGGTGACCTCGTCCGGCACCAGGTTTCCGGCATCCATGTAGGACCTGGCAAGTTTGCCGAGTTCCGTCTGCTGGCTGATGTTGGCACGGAAGAGGTCGCCCGTGGAGATGTGCGGGATCGACAGGTTCCTGGCAAGGAACGCGGCCTGTGTTCCCTTGCCTGCACCGGGCGGCCCGACGAGGACGATTCGCATCAGCGGAGGAACCCTTCGTAATTGCGCTGCTGGAGCTGGCTCTCGATCTGCTTCACCGTCTCCAGACCGACACCCACGATGATCAGGATGCTGGTGCCACCGAACGGGAAGTTCTGGTTGGCGCCGAAGCCCGCCAACGCCATCGTCGGCACGAGAGCGATCAGACCCAAGTACAGCGAACCCGGCCAGGTGATCCGGTTGAGTACGTATCCCAGATACTCAGCGGTCGGTCGGCCAGCCCGGATGCCCGGGATGAAGCCACCATACTTCTTCATGTTGTCCGCGACTTCCTCGGGGTTGAACGAGATCGCCACGTAGAAGAACGCGAAGAAAACGATCAGGAAGAAGTAGAGGACGATGTGCGGCGTCGCCGCCGTATCCGCGAGGTTCTGCTCGATCCAGGTCTTCCAGCCGGAGGTTCCACCGGCGAACTGCGCGATCAGCGCAGGGATATAGAGCAGCGACGAGGCAAAGATCACAGGGATGATGCCCGCCTGGTTGACCTTCAGCGGAATGTATGTCGACGTGCCGCCGTAGGACCGGCGGCCGATCATCCGCTTCGCGTACTGGACCGGAATGCGGCGCTGAGCCTGCTCGACGAAGACCACCAGGCCGACCATGAACAGGCCGACCGCGATCACGGTGCCGAACTCGATCCAGCCGTCCGCGAGGTCGCCCTGCGTCTTGATGGACCACAGCGCGGACGGGAACGTGGCGGCGATCGAGATGAACATCAGGATCGACATGCCGTTACCGATACCGCGGTCGGTGATGAGCTCGCCGAGCCACATGACGGTGGCCGTACCCGCGGTCATGGTGATGACCATGGTGACGGTGACGAAGATCGACTGGTCGGGAACGATCTGGTTGGCGACCTGGCAGTTCTGGAACAGCGCACCACTACGGGCGGTGGCCACCAGACCGGTGCCCTGCAGGATGGCCAACGCCACCGTCAGATAACGGGTGTACTGCGTGATCTTCGCCGTACCCGCCTGGCCCTCCTTCTTGAGGGCTTCCAGTCGCGGGATCACCACGGTCAGCAGCTGCAGAATGATGCTCGCGGTGATGTAGGGCATGATGCCGAGCGCGAAGATCGTGATCTGCAGCAGAGCGCCACCGCTGAACATGTTGACCAGGCCGAACAGGCCCGTGTTCTCGCTCGCCTCGTCGATACAGGTCTGGACGTTCTTGTAGTCGACACCGGGGATCGGGATATGCGTACCCACCCGATAGACCACGATGATGCCGAGCGTGAAGAGCAGCTTCTTGCGCAGGTCGGGCGTCTTGAACGCCCGGGCGAACGCGGTGAGCACGGTGCCTCCTGCGACCCCCGCGCAACTGCGTCAGAGGTGACGGTCTTGAGGTTCGACGGATAAGTAACGGACAGCTAACTAACAGTCAAGAGCCGCCCGGAGTTCCCTGATGTCACACCGGACGAAAATGAGCAGTGCAGGCCACCTTACCGGCGACACCGCTTCCCTAGGAACGACCGACCGGGGATGCCCCTTTTGTGGGGCACCCCCGGTCGGGATCGCTCAAGTCATCGAGACGCCTACTGCATTCAGACGAGCTCGGTGACGGTACCGCCGGCGGCGGTGATCTTCTCCTTGGCGGAGCCGGAGACGGCGTCGACCGTCACCTGCAGCGCCACGGAGATCTCGCCCTGGCCGAGGACCTTGACGAGGCTGTTCTTGCGAACGGCACCCTTGGCGACGAGCCCCTCGACGGTGACCTCGCCACCCTCCGGGTACAGCGCGCCCAGCTTGTCGAGGTTCACGACCTGGTACTCGGTCTTGAACGGGTTCTTGAAGCCCTTCAGCTTCGGGAGACGCATGTGGAGGGGCATCTGGCCACCCTCGAAGCGCTCCGGAACCTGGTAACGAGCCTTCGTGCCCTTGGTACCACGACCGGCCGTCTTACCCTTCGACGCCTCACCACGACCAACACGGGTCTTGGCGGTCTTGGCGCCCGGGGCGGGACGGAGGTTGTGGATCTTGAGCGGGTTGTTCTCCGCCATGATCAGTCGACCTCCTCAACCGTCACGAGGTGGCGGACGGTGTGCACCATTCCGCGGAACTCGGGGCGGTCATCCTTGACGACCACGTCGTTCAGGCGCTTGAGCCCGAGCGAACGCAGGGTGTCGCGGTGGTTCTGCTTGCTGCCGATGTACGACTTCGTCTGCGTGATCTTGAGGCGAGCCATTACGCACCCGCTCCCGCACGCGCACGCAGCAGAGCCGCGGGGGCGACGTCCTCGAGGGGAAGACCACGGCGGGCCGCGATCTCCTCGGGACGCTGCAGACCCTTGAGGGCCGCCACGGTCGCGTGCACGATGTTGATCGCGTTGGACGAGCCGAGCGACTTCGACAGGATGTCGTGAACGCCGGCGCACTCGAGCACAGCACGCACCGGGCCACCGGCGATAACGCCGGTACCGGGGGAAGCAGGCTTGAGCAGGACGACGCCCGCGGCCTTCTCGCCCGTGATCGGGTGCGGGATGGTGCCCTGGATGCGGGGGACCTTGAAGAAGTGCTTCTTGGCCTCCTCAACACCCTTGGCGATGGCGGCCGGCACCTCCTTGGCCTTGCCGTAACCGACACCCACGGTGCCGTCACCATCGCCCACCACGACCAGCGCGGTGAAGCTGAAGCGACGACCACCCTTCACAACCTTGGCGACGCGGTTGATCGCGACAACGCGCTCAACGTACGCGGTCTTCTCGGCGGCAGCAGCGCCGCCGTCACGGCCCTTCCGGTCCCGCCGCTCGCCGCCACCGGCACCGCTTCCGCGGCGCTGGGGTCCAGCCATTGGAATTACCTCTCTCTGTTTCCGCTAGCTACGCAGCAGCGAATAGTCGCTGCCGCGACGGGCAGGCCTCAGAACTTGAGTCCGGCCTCGCGGGCGGCGTCCGCCAGGGCGGCGATGCGCCCGGCGTACTGGTTGCCACCACGGTCGAATACGACAGCCTCGACACCGGCGGCCTTGGCGCGCTCGGCGACAAGTGCGCCGACCTTGCCGGCCTGGGCGGACTTCTCGCCCTCGCCGCGGATCGATGCGTCCAGGGTCGACGCCGACGCCAGGGTGTGACCCTTGATGTCGTCGATGACCTGGGCCACGATGTGGCGGTTCGAGCGCGTCACGACCAGGCGGGGACGCTCAGCCGTACCGTTGACCTTCTTACGGATCCGGATGTGGCGCCGCTTGATGGCAGCACGCTTGTAAGCGTCGCCCTTAGCGATCTTCGTACCGTATGCCATGGCTTACTTACCCGCCTTTCCGACCTTGCGGCGGATGACTTCGCCCTCGTACTTGACACCCTTGGCCTTGTACGGGTCGGGCTTGCGCAGCTTGCGGATGTTGGCCGCAACCTCGCCGACCTTCTGCTTGTCGATTCCCTCGACAGAGAAGTGCGTCGGGTTCTCGACCTTGAACGAGATGCCCTCGGGCGCCTCGACCGTGATCGAGTGGCTGTAGCCGAGCGAGAACTCCAGGTTGGAACCCTTTGCCAGGACTCGGTAACCGACACCGCTGATTTCGAGCTTCTTCACGTAACCCGTGGTCACGCCGGTGATCATGTTCGCCACCAGCGTGCGGGACAGGCCGTGCAGGGCCTTGTTCTGACGCTCGTCGTTCGGGCGGGTGACATTGAGAATGCCGTCCTCGCCCTTAGCGATCTCGATCGGTGCCGCAATGGTGTGGGAGAGGGAGCCCTTGGGGCCCTTCACCTGGACCGTACGGCCGTCGATGGTGACGTCCACGCCGGCGGGAACCGTGATGGGGAGCTTGCCAATACGCGACATAGCTGTTTCCTCCGTTCCCTTCCGCTACCAGACGTAGGCGAGAACTTCTCCGCCTACGCCCTTCTTGCCGGCCTGCTTGTCGGTGAGGAGCCCGTGGGACGTGGAGATGATCGCCACGCCGAGGCCACCCAGCACCTTGGGCAGGTTGGTGGACTTCGCGTACACCCGGAGACCGGGCTTGGAGATCCGCTTGATGCCCGCGATGGAGCGCTCACGGTTCGGGCCGAACTTCAGCTCGAGGACGAGGTTCTTGCCGACCTCGGCGTCCTCGGTCTTCCAGCCCGTGATGAAGCCCTCCTGCTGGAGGATCTCCGCGATGTGCGACTTGATCTTGCTGTGCGGCATAGCCACGGAGTCGTGGTACGCCGAGTTCGCGTTACGCAGACGCGTAAGCATGTCCGCGATCGGATCAGTCATGGTCATGAATTGGCCTTCGGCCTCTCTCGCCGGGGTTTCCTGTATGCGCCATCCCTCTCCCCACTCAGTGGCGGGACGGGTGCGGTGCGGGGACCTACGGCGTAGTAAGTCGTACGGGCGTCAAGCGCCCAACCGTCCCAGCCTAAGCCATGGATGGGTGGGCACCTGACCGAACCCTTTACTTACCGAGAGCCTCTGGAATCCCGAAGTACGGGACTACCAGGAGCTCTTGGTCACGCCCGGCAGCTCGCCACGGTGAGCCATCTCACGAAGGCACACGCGGCAGAGGCCGAACTTGCGGTACACGGAGTGCGGGCGGCCGCAGCGCTGGCAACGGGTGTAGCCACGCACACCGAACTTGGGCTTACGAGCAGCCTTGGCAATCAGAGCCTTCTTCGCCATCTCGCTTATGCCTCCTTGAAGGGGAAGCCGAGGTGACGAAGGAGCGCGCGGCCCTCAGCGTCGTTGGTCGCCGTGGTGACCACGGTGATGTCCATACCCCGGACGCGGTCGATCTTGTCCTGGTCGATCTCGTGGAACATGACCTGCTCCGTGAGACCGAAGGTGTAGTTGCCACGGCCGTCGAACTGCTTGGGGGACAGACCACGGAAGTCGCGAATGCGCGGCAGCGCGAGCGACAGGGTGCGGTCCAGGAACTCCCACATGCGGTCGCCACGGAGCGTGACGTGGGCACCGATCGGCTGACCCTCGCGCAGCTTGAACTGCGCGATGGACTTGCGGGCCTTGGTGATGGCCGGCTTCTGACCGGTGATGGTGGTCAGGTCACGGACGGCACCGTCCATGAGCTTCGAGTCACGGGCGGCGTCGCCGACACCCATGTTGACCACGATCTTGACCAGGCCGGGGGTCTGCATGACGTTCTCGTACGAGAACTCTTCCTGCAGCTTGGCCGCGATCTCCTCGCGGTACTTCGTCTTGAGACGCGGAATCGTGGTGGTAGCCATCAGATGTCCTCACCCGTCCGCTTGGCAACGCGAACCTTGTTGCCCTCGTCGTCGAAGCGGTAACCGACGCGCGTGACGACCTTGTTGCCGTCCTTCTCCACGACCAGCTGGACGTTGGAGACGTGGATCGGGGCCTCGGTCGTGACGATGCCACCGGCCTGCGAACCGCGAGCGGTCGGGCCTGCCTTCGTGTGCTTCTTGACCCGGTTGACACCCTCGACCAGGACGCGCTCGTCGCGCGGGTAAGCGGCAATGACCTTGCCCTGCTTGCCCTTGTCCTTACCGGTGATGACCTGGACCAGGTCGCCCTTCTTGATCTTCATGCTTACAGCACCTCCGGCGCGAGCGAGATGATCTTCATGAACTTCTTCTCGCGCAGCTCACGACCCACCGGGCCGAAGATACGGGTGCCGCGAGGGTCGCCGTCGTTCTTGAGAATGACGGCGGCGTTCTCGTCGAAGCGGATGTACGAGCCGTCCGGACGGCGGCGCTCCTTGACGGTGCGAACGATGACCGCCTTGATGACGTCACCCTTCTTCACGTTGCCACCGGGGATCGCGTCCTTGACGGTGGCGACGATGACGTCACCGATGCCCGCGTAGCGGCGACCGGAGCCACCGAGCACACGGATGCAAAGGATCTCCTTCGCACCAGTGTTGTCGGCGACACGCAGTCGCGACTCCTGCTGGATCACGTCTATCTCCTGATTGTCTGCCGGTTCCCGGGGCGGGGCCGACCTTTACGGCGGCCCCGCCCCGAGCCTGGCGGAACTGTCCTGCGGGCTAGTCCCCGCAGGAATTACTTGGCCTTCTCGAGGATCTCGACGATGCGCCAGCGCTTCGTCGCGGACAGCGGCCGGGTCTCCATGAGGAGGACACGGTCGCCGACGCCCGCGGCGTTCTGCTCGTCGTGGGCCTTGAGCTTGTTCGTACGGCGGATGACCTTGCCGTACAGCGCGTGCTTGACGCGGTCCTCGACGGCGACGACGACGGTCTTGTCCATCTTGTCGCTGACGACCAGACCCTCGCGGGTCTTGCGGAAGCCGCGCTCGGCCTTCGTCTCTTCAGTCACGTTGTTCTCGCTCATCAGGCGCTCTCCACCGTCTCGATGCCCAGCTCGCGCTCACGCATCAGGGTGTAGATCCGCGCGATGTCCTTTCGGACGGCCTTCAGCCGACCGTGGTTCTCGAGCTGGCCCGTCGCCGCCTGGAAGCGGAGATTGAACAGCTCTTCCTTGGCTTCGCGGAGCTTCGCGAGAAGCTCCTCGTCACCCAGCTCGCGCAGCTCTGACGCCTTGGTACCGGCCGACATCACGCTTCACCTGCCTCGCGCTTGACGATCCGGCACTTCATCGGCAGCTTGTGCGCCGCACGAGTGAGGGCCTCACGCGCAGTCTTCTCGTTCGGGTAGGACAGCTCGAACATCACCCGGCCCGGGTGCACGTTCGCGACCCACCACTCGGGGGAACCCTTACCGGAACCCATGCGGGTCTCGGCGGGCTTCTTGGTCAGCGGGCGGTCCGGGTAGATGTTGATCCAGACCTTGCCGCCACGCTTGATGTGGCGGGTCATCGCGATACGAGCCGCCTCGATCTGGCGGTTCGTCACGTACGCCGGCGTGAGGGCCTGAATGCCGTACTCGCCGAACGCGACCGTCGTACCACCCTTGGCCTGACCACGGCGCTTGGGGTGGTGCTGCTTGCGGTGCTTGACCCTACGAGGGATCAGCATGTCGGTCAGGCCTCCGTTCCAGTGCTCTCAGCCGGAGCGGCAGTGGCGGCGGGAGCCTCGGCCTTGGGGGCCTCGGCAGCCGGCGCGGACTGCTGCTGCGGCTTGCGGCCGCGGCCGCCACGCTCGCCACCGCCGCCACCGCGGCCACCACGGCCGGCCGGGCGGTCGGCGCCGCCACGGGCCGGGCGGTTGCCCGCGCGGGCAGCTGCGTTCTCGGCGCGGACCTCGGCGATGTTCTTGACGTCGCCCTTGTAGATCCAGACCTTCACACCGATGCGGCCGAAGGTCGTCTTGGCCTCGAAGAAGCCGTAGTCGACGTTCGCGCGGAGCGTGTGCAGGGGCACACGGCCCTCGCGGTAGAACTCCGAGCGGGACATCTCGGCGCCGCCGAGACGGCCACCACACTGGATCTTGATGCCCTTGGCGCCGGCCTTCATCGTGCCCTGCATGCTCTTACGCATGGCGCGACGGAAGGAGACGCGGGAGGACAGCTGCTCGGCAACGGCCTGGGCAACCAGCTGAGCGTCGGTCTCGGGGCTCTTGACCTCGAGGATGTTCAGCTGGACCTGCTTGCCCGTCAGCTTCTCGAGGTCACCGCGGATGCGGTCGGCCTCGGCGCCACGGCGGCCGATGACGATGCCGGGACGCGCGGTGTGGATGTCCACCCGCACGCGGTCACGGGTGCGCTCGATCTCAACCTTCGAGATGCCGGCGCGCTCCATGCCGGACGTCATCATCCGACGGATGGCGACGTCTTCCTTGACGTAGTCCTTGTACAGCTTGTCGGCGTACCACCGGGACTTGAAGTCCGTGGTGATGCCGAGCCGGAACCCATGCGGGTTAACCTTCTGGCCCATTACCGGGTTCCTTCCTTGCTGCTGACGACCACGGTGATGTGGCTGGTCCGCTTGCGGATCCGGTAGGCGCGGCCCTGGGCGCGCGGCCGGAACCGCTTAAGGGTCGGGCCCTCGTCGACGTAGGCCTCAGTGATGACGAGGCTGTCGGCGTCGGTGTGGTCGTAGTTGTGCGCGGCGTTGGCGATGGCGCTGTCAAGCACCTTGCCGACCGGCACGCTCGCGGCCTGCGGGGCGAAACGCAGGACCGCCTGAGCCTCCGTGGCATCCATGCCACGGATAAGGTCCACCACGCGGCGGGCCTTCATGGGCGTAACGCGGATGTACCGCGCCTGGGCCCTGGCTTCCATGGTTGTCCTTCCAGTGTCTGTCATGGTCATTCCACCCCGCGTTAGCGGCGCTTCGACTTCCGGTCGTCCTTGACGTGACCCCGGAAGGTGCGCGTCGGCGAGAACTCGCCGAGCTTGTGGCCGACCATCGACTCGGTGACAAACACCGGAATGTGGGTCTTGCCGTTGTGCACCGCGATCGTGTGGCCGAGCATGGCCGGGATGATCATCGAGCGACGGGACCAGGTCTTGATGACGTTCTTGGAACCTGCTTCGTTCTGGGCGTCCACCTTCTTGATCAGGTGGTCGTCGACGAAGGGCCCCTTCTTGAGACTGCGCGGCATCTAAACCCGCTCCTAGCGCTTCTTGTTCGTCTTGCGGCGGCGGACGATGTACTTGCTCGAAGCCTTCTTCGGCGAACGAGTACGACCCTCCTTCTGACCCCACGGCGAGACCGGGTGGCGACCACCGGAGGTCTTGCCCTCACCACCACCGTGCGGGTGGTCAACCGGGTTCATCGCCACACCGCGGACGGTCGGGCGGACACCGAGCCAGCGCTTGCGGCCGGCCTTGCCCCAGTTGATGTTGCTCTGCTCGGCGTTGCCGACCTCGCCGACGGTGGCGCGGCAGCGCGCGTCGACCAGGCGGATCTCTCCGGACGGCATACGAAGGTGGGCCATCGTGCCCTCCTTCGCGAGCAGCTGCACGGAGGCACCGGCGGAGCGGGCGAACTTGGCACCGCCACCCGGACGGAGCTCGATCGCGTGGATCGTGGTACCGACCGGGATGTTACGGAGGGCCAGGTTGTTGCCCGGCTTGATGTCGGCCCCGGGACCGTTCTCGACGCGGTCACCCTGCTGCAGGTTGCGCGGGGCGAGGATGTAGCGCTTCTCGCCGTCGGCGTAGTGCAGCAGCGCGATGCGCGCGGTGCGGTTGGGGTCGTACTCGATGTGCGCGACCTTCGCCGGCACGCCGTCCTTGTCATGGCGACGGAAGTCGATGACGCGGTAGGCGCGCTTGTGGCCACCACCCTGGTGGCGCACGGTCACACGACCGGAATTGTTACGGCCGCCCTTGCTGTGCAGCGGGCGGACCAGCGACTTCTCCGGCGTGGACCGCGTGACCTCGACGAAGTCGGCGACGCTGGAGCCACGACGGCCCGGCGTAGTCGGCTTGTACTTGCGGATTCCCATTTCTCAGTCCTCGTCCGATATTCGGACCAGGGCGCTCCGTTAGGAGGCCTGGCCGAAGATGTCGATACGGTCGCCCTCTGCGAGGGTCACGATCGCGCGCTTGGTGTCCGCACGCTTGCCGAAGCCGGTGCGGGTCCGCTTGCGCTTGCCCTGACGGTTGATCGTGTTGACCCCGGTGACCTTGACCGAGAAGACCGCCTGGACGGCCTGCTTGATCTGGGTCTTGTTGGCCCGCGGGTCCACGACGAAGGTGTACTTGCCCTCGTCGAGCAGCGCGTAGCTCTTCTCCGAGACGACCGGCTTGAGGAGGACGTCACGGGGATCCGTGAAGCTCTTGCTCAGCGGGGTCTCGACGGTGTTCTTGCCCTCGGTGGCGTGGCGCTTCGCCTTGGCGACGCGCGCGGCCTTGGCGGCCTTGGCAGCCTTCGGGGCAATGCTCGGGTGACGCGTAGCCATCAGGCTTCGCTCCCTTCGGTGTCAGCGGCCTTGGGGCCAGACACGAAGGACTCGAACGCGGCCTGGGTGAAGACCACGTCGTCCGAGACGAGAACGTCGTACGTGTTCAGCTGGCCCGGCTCCAGGATGTGGACCTGGGGCAGGTTGCGGGCGGAGAGCAGGCCCTGCTCGTCCTCGCGGGAGATGACCAGGAGCAGGTTCTTGCGCTCACTGATCTTGCCCAGCAGAGTCTTTGCGGCCTTGGTGGAGATCTCGCCCTCGACCACGCCGGTGACGACGTGGATGCGGTTGTTGCGGGCCCGGTCGGTGAGGGCGTGGCGCAGGGCCGCGGCCTTCATCTTCTTCGGGGTCCGCTGCGAGTAGTCACGCGGCACGGGACCGTGCACGACGCCACCACCGGCGAACTGCGGGGCGCGGGTCGAGCCCTGGCGCGCGCGGCCGGTGCCCTTCTGGCGGTAAGGCTTCTTACCGCCACCACGAACCTCGCCGCGGGTCTTCGTCTTGTGCGTGCCCTGGCGGGCAGCGGCCAGCTGGGCGACGACGACCTGGTGGATCAGCGGAATGCTGATCTTCTCGACGTCGAAGATCTCCGCGGGGAGCTCGACCGTCCCGGTCTTGTCGCCTGCCGGCGAAATGATGTCAACAGTGCTCATCGTTACCTCAGGCCCCCTTGGCCGCGGTGCGGACCAGGACGAGGCCGCCGTTCGGACCGGGAACCGCGCCCTTGATGAGCAGCAGACCCTTCTCCGCGTCAACGGCGTGGACGGTCAGGTTCTGGGTGGTGACACGCTCGTTGCCCATGCGACCCGCCATGCGGAGGCCCTTGAACACACGGCCCGGGGTGGCGCAGCCACCGATGGAGCCGGGAGAGCGGTGCTTGCGCTGGGTGCCGTGACCGGCGCCGAGGCCCTTGAAGTTGTGACGCTTCATGACACCGGCGAAGCCCTTGCCCTTGCTCGTGCCGGTCACGTCCACCTTGACGCCGGACTCGAAGGTCTCAGCGGTGATCTCCTGGCCGAGGGTGTACTCGCTGGCGTCAGCGGTACGGATCTCGACGAGGTGGCGGCGGGGGGTGACGTCGGCCTTGGCGAAGTGACCCTTGAGGGGCTTGTTCACCTTGCGAGGGTCGATCTCGCCGAAGGCGATCTGGACCGACTCGTAGCCGTCGGAGTCATTCGTACGGACCTGGGTCACGACGTTCGGACCGGCCTTGACGACGGTGACGGGAACAACACGGTTGTTCTCGTCCCACACCTGCGTCATGCCGAGCTTCTCGCCCAGGATGCCCTTGATCTGCTTAGCCATTCTCAGATCACCGGCCCTTAGAGCTTGATCTCGATGTCGACACCGGCCGGGAGGTCGAGTCGCATCAGGGAGTCAACGGTCTTGGGGGTCGGGTCGAGAATGTCGATCAGGCGCTTGTGCGTGCGCATCTCGAAGTGCTCGCGCGAGTCCTTGTACTTGTGCGGCGACTTGATGACGCAGTACACGTTCTTCTCGGTGGGGAGCGGCACCGGGCCCGCGACCGACGCACCAGTGCGGGTCACCGTCTCGACGATCTTCTTCGCCGAGCTGTCGATGACCTCGTGGTCGTAGGCCTTGAGCCGGATGCGGATCTTCTGTCCCGCCATGGCTACTCAGTAGTCCTTTGTCTCGTTTAACGCTCTGGAACCCGGGGGTTCGCGTTCCTACCTCCGACCCACGCGGTCGGGCGTGTCGCGTCCTCACTGACAGAAATATCCACGAGTGGATTTTCCCTACCGAGGGACGCGGCCCAATATCAACCGCAGGACCGGGGGCCGAACACCCACCGGGCGCCTGGTCGGCACCCCGCTGACACTTCCCGGAAGATTCCCGTACGTCCGCCCCAGCGCTGCCTCACGGCAGTTGGAGCGACGAGTACTGTGGGACTCGCTTCCGGTCCTCCCGACGGGAGGCGCGCAGCATCGGCAACTCAACCGAGCAACCCCGACAGTCTGCCATACGGGGCAGGGGGCTGGCCAATCGAGCGGGAGAGGATACCCCCGGGGGGACGCGGCTCAAACTCTTCGGGCGGGCCCGCCCCGTCAGCGATGCCGACGCAGGGCCTTTTGAGCATCGCCGACCGCTTGGACGATCTCCCGCCGCCAGGTCTCGCAGCCGTCCTGCACTCGTGACACGATCGCGGTCGCTCGCGGTCGGCGGGCCTGCCCCCGGCCCGCGTCGACCGGCTTCTCAGCTCCGGGGCTCGTCGCGCTCGAGTGCGTCGAAGTCGATCGGCTGATAGCCCGGGGCGTAGTCACGCAGGAACGCGGCCGCCTCCGTCGGCAGGGGCGGGGTCGCGATCACCGCGTACTCCAGTACGCGCTTCGGGGCGAAGTACTTCCAGAACTCGTACTCCGGCTCCCCCGCCGCGAGGCCCGGATACCGGTCCGTGACGCCGAGGCTGTCCAGGAGCTCGGGAAGCGTGGCATCGGCGAGATTCGCCATCGGCTCACGCGGGAGCACGATCCGCTCCACACCGGGGTCGAGACGAGGCCGCTTCCCTTGCGCGATGTCCTCCAACTGGGGCCGGTCCAGCACGTACCAGGGCCCGGCATACTCCTGCACGAGCCAGCTGTCCCGGGTGTCACTGCGATGGATGGCGCATTCGTCGCCCCGGAAGATCTGCTCGACGTAGCCGAGACCGGGCTGGATCAGGGTCTGGGTCTCGCCGGCCGCCTGATACGTGATCTCCCTTCCGTGTCCTGTCGCGATCTGCGCGAACTCGGCGGCGAACTCCGACCGGGCGGGCGAGGCACGCAGGCAGGAGAAGTGGAGCGACCCGACCACGAACGCGTGGTCCTCCTGCCAGGTCGCCCGCATGAGGCGGTACGAAGGAACACTGCTGGCCCACCCGGGGATGTGCAGGACGAATTCCCCGCAGAAGACACACGAAGCGTGTTCATTACTCATTGCAGCTTTCCCTTTCCGCGGCGCGGTTCATGCCAAGGTATGCACATCGGTCATCCCATCCGCACGGGAACGATGAACCCCAATGGATTCACCGGACCACCCTCAGGATACGTTCCCTGCGGCAGCTCGCGGATTCCCGCACCGTCGAAAAATCTCAGATTTCCGTCCCTGCTGACGACCACTTCCATATGATCCGACGCCTTGTATTCCAAGTCCCGCGACATGCTGTTGGGAATTCCTCGCGCCTCTTCTATTCGATTGGGCGGTCCGGGAATTCGGTCTTCCGGGTGTGTATGGGCGATGAAATCGTAATCCTGTCCCCTGAGGTCCCGTGGAATGGAACTCGTCCGCTCCGTCCCCCGGAAGAGACGCAGATCTCCCGCCGGATTCTGGATGATGGCGTGCTCGACCCCGTGGAAGCTCTGGAGTTCGGAGAGGTGGGAAACATTCACCTCTCCGGGCCTGATGGGTATGTGCCCGTTCTCCAGCGCCCGGGTGAGCTGCCTGGCCTTCGGGGACAGCGCCCGGTAAGGGATCTGGCCACCCGGCATGCGGGCTCCGCCCTTGAAGACGCCGCTCATGCCGCGAACGCCCTCGGCCATGCCTTTGAGCCCGGCCTTGAGCCCGTTCATGGTCCGGAGGCCCTTGAGCCCCTTGGCGAGTCCGCCGAGGGTGGTGAGGCCCTTCATGCCGGGTATGCAGTCCAGCGCCGCGAAGGCCACATCCCACAGGGATGCCTGCCCCTTCATGTATTTGTTGAGGGTGTCGGCCAGGACGACGAGAGCGGCGATGAGCACGATGGCGCCGAGAATGGGCCCACCGATAATGAGGGCGATGATCCCGAGGACGGCGACGACGACCTTGCACACGGCGACGATGGTGTCCCAGTTGTCGACGAACCAGTCCCCGACCTCCTCGTACCACTTACGGTTCTGGATCCCCGCGTCGGACGCCTCGTCCAGCTTGCGCTTCGCCTCCCCCGCGGCCTCCTCACGCATCTGACGGGCGTCGGCGGCCATCTTCTTCGCCGCGTCCAGCGCACTCTGCGCGGAGGTCACATCCGACTGGGCGGCGGTGTGCGCGTCCTTGGCACTCTGCGCATCCCGGGTGGCCGCCCTGACCTTGGCCTCGTCGGGCTTCTCGACGTCCTTACCGCTGGTCGGGTCGTCCTTGTACTTGTCCGCCTCCTTGTTCGCCCGGGTCACCCACGAGTCGGCCGACGAGAGCCGGGACTTGGCGGAGGAGAGATCGGATTGAGCCTCGCGCCCCCTGGCGAGGGCCTTGTCGGCCAGCGCCTGCGCGCGTTCGAGCTTCGGCCAGTACGCGGCCAGCGCGTCCCCGGCCAGGTCGTACGACCTCTTCAGCTTCTTCAAGTTCTTCGGCACGCCGGAAAACTCGTCCCGGAACACCTGGGCTGTCTTGCCCACCATCGTCAGGACGGCGTCTTCCTCCGCCATCCCTTTGACGAGACGCAGCGCGTCCTGCACATCGTCCGCGAAGTCGTGCAGGCTCTTGGTCAGCGACTTCACCCGGACCGGATCCCCCGGCGTCGGATCCTTCTCCAGATCGAGGACATGCCAGTCCGTCGGCCGATAACCCGCCACCACGCAACCCCCGTCACGTCCACACCTACAACAACACCGTATGCACACGCGAACATACAGGGAACGCAGGTTCGGCAAGGCCTCCGCCCGAGACTCCGTACCGATCAGGAGGGAGTCGGCGACATCACAGTCGCGTACAGGTCATCCCGCTAGACCAAGCTGATGCGGCACAGGTCCATATGCGGCCGGCCCGTGCCCCTCCCCTACGGCGGGGGCGCCAAGAAGCGGGGGCAGCAGCGGCTGGGGAAGTCCTCCTCCGGGAAGAACGGAACGCGGAGCGCCCCCGTCAGCAGGTCGAGCACCAGACCGGTCGAGCTGCGTCGCGCGACGACGAAGCCCAGCTGTCCGGCCTGGAGTACGACGGTCGGCCAACCCTCGGGGTCCCCGGCAGGGACCCACAGCAGTACGTCCGCGTTGTCGGTCACTCCCCACTGGATGAGCCTCTCCGGGGGCGAGCCGAACTCCCGCAGCGCGTCACGGAGTTCGGGGATGTGCTTGTGTCGCAGGGCCGACCGCGTCTGTGCGGTGGCCGCGTCGATGTCGAGGTACTCGTTCTCTGGGCTGTCGGCGAAAATCCACAGGAACTCGTCGGAACAGCCTGCGCCGTACACGTGCGACAGCCGTAGGTGGCTCTCCGGAGCCGGTGCACGGCCCGCATCCCGATGGCCACCCTCCCGGCCTGCCGGAACCTCCGACCCGGGTGGGCAGAGCGCGGTGAGCCCTCACCTCGACGAAGAGCTTCAGCTCCGCGAGACCGAACGGGACGGGAGCTATGACGAACGGCTCCGCGAGACCAGGGACACGAGCTTGATCCCCCGCCCCGAACAGATTCCTGACGCCCTGCGCGAGGCCCTCGCTGTCGTCGCCCCCGTCGCGTGAAGGAGATGCAGGCCGAGAAGGACGAAGCCTTCGCCAAGGCGGTCGAATGGCAGTCTCTGACTCCAGTGCAGAGCTGGGTCCTCGTCTGGGCCAGGGAGATCGAGATCGCCCGCCGCTCAGACCTCTCCACCCGGTACGCCGACACGAAGAGCAACCTGGAGCACGAGAACCCGGCCATCGCGCAGGAAGCCCTGCGGGAGCTGAGCGCCGTCCTGGACGAGGCGATGAAGGCAGTCCGCGCGTGAGCTGGAATTGGGAGTGCGCCTTCGGCGCGGAAGAGGCCGCATTCAGCTTCAGCGACCCGCCGCCAGCCCTTCCCGTACCGCCCCCCACGCCGGCTTCACCCCGAACCCCTCATCCATCAACGTCGCCGCCCCCTGCCCCTCGAAGACCCCCGGCACCCACGAGTACTTGTCCGTGAATCCCCACACCGTGAACGACTTGCAGCTACGCGTCCCCAGGCACGCGTCCAGCAGCCCTCGGAAGTACGCCGCCTGAGTCGCCGGCTTCTCCTCGTCCACGGGCAGGATCATCCGGACGTCCACCTCCGTGAAGGCCGTCTGCATGCCCAGCTTCGCGAAGCGGTCGAGGTTGGCGGCGACATCGCCCGGGAACCCGTACTGGATCGCCAGGTGCCCCTGGGCCCCGAAGCCCTGCACCGGAACGCCTTCCGCCCGCAGCCGCTTCGCCAGGTCGTAGTAGGCCGTGGACTTCGCGTTGATCCCTTCCACGTTGTAGTCGTTCAGGAAGAGCTTCGCCTTCGGATCCGCCGCGTGCGCCCAGCGGAAGGCGTCGGCGATGTAGGACAGGCCGAGCTTCTGCAGCCAGATCGAATCCCGCAGCGAACCGTCCTCCTCGAAGACCTCGTTCACCACGTCCCACTGCTGGATCTGGCCCCTGTAGCGCTTGACCTCCGTGGTGACGTGCTTCCGCAGGATCCCGCGCAGCTCCGCCGCGTCGATCGAACCGTCCGCCACCCCCGACGTCAGCCAGCCGGGCAGCTGGCTGTGCCAGACCAGCGTGTGGCCGCGCACGACCTGGCCTCGGTCGCGGGCGAAACGGACCAGGGCGTCGGCCCCCGACCAGTCATAGGTTCCACGCGCGGGCTCGACGACCTCCCACTTCATGACGTTCTCGGCGGTGACGGAGTTGAACTCCCGGCCCGTCGTTCTGCGGTACGTGGTGTCGTCGGCCAGGGCGGCCATGTCCACGGCCGTGCCGATGCGTAGGTCCGCGCGGTCGGCGAGCGTCCGTAGAGGAGCCTGCGCACCCCCAGGGGCCTCGTGCGCGGAAGCCGCCTGGATGCCTGTGAGCAGCAACGTCGCGCCGAGCAGGCCTACAACGGGTATGCGGAAGTACTTCATGTCCGGTCCTTCCTCAAGAAGTGAGTTACGGCGAGAAGGGAGTACCGCGGGCGAGAAGGGAGTACCGCGATGGAATGCGGGCCGACGCTCAGCCGAGACGACGGCTCTCCAGCGGCCCCAGATACGTCGGCGTCAGCCCACCCGTGTCGATCACGAGCCGTTGCAGCACGACCGTCGGGTCGACCATCCAGAACTTCAGCCGGTGCACTCCGGCCGCGTTGATCGTGTGTTGGGTCGCCGTACGGTTGACGTTGTCCGATGTGTTGCGGGCCCACTCGATGTCCATCAGGCCGTCGTCGGCCCCGGTGGCCGCGTGGATGTCGACGGTCTCCGGGGTGTCCTCGTCGAACGAGATCCCGTACTTCAGACCGCCCGTCGGCAGGGTCGGGTTCCGCGGCGACAGGTACGCCCACACCGTCACCGGGCCCGAGTCCAGCAGGCTCACCTCGTACTCAAGGCGCGGAGACGAGCCACCGGGAGTCCTCCGAGGAGCCGTCACCGGCCACGGCGTCATGCCGGCCCCCGTGCGGCCGATCCCGTCGATACGGCGCCATGCGCCGACCGCCCGCGTGTGGTGAGCGGCGTCGATCGCCACGTACCCGCCCGCCTCCACGAAGCCGCGCAGCCCGCGCGCGGACGGGTGCTCGGCGATCAGCGCGACCGTCACCGTGGTGCCCGCTCCCTCCACGGTCACCGACGCCTCGGTACGTCCGCGCGGAGCCTTCGCCCAGTCCACGGTCAGTACGGCTCGCACCTGCTGGTCGACCCGGCCGCGCGGGCGGTCGGCCTTGATCCACGGGACGGACGGTGTGATGCGGTAGTCAAAGGGCGTACGGCCCCGGTTGAAGACCTCGATGTACTGGGTGGGCCGGGTCTGGTACGGGCTGAAGACCGGCAACACGGCCGCCGCGTCGGACGCCCCACGCGGCCACCACTGCCCCGACTCCGAGCCGTCCACCGCCACGCCCAGCTCGGCCTTCAGCGGCACCTCGATGCGCTTGACCGCCGGGAAGATCTCGTCGGGAAGCGCCACGTTGTTCCGCTCGGGCTGCTGCCAGGGCGCGTTCGGCCCGTAGCGTTCGACGTCGCCGTATCCGATGTGCGGCTGCGTCTGGAAGCCGCGCCATTTCCCGTTCGCCACCTGGGAGTTGAAGCGTTCGGCAAGTGCGAAGTCGCGTGCGAGACCGGCCTCCGCGGCGGACGCCAGGTCGTTGGTCGCGGCCCGGCCCTGCCTCGCGTACAGCAGATTGGTGAACTCCGCCTCGCGCAGCTCGTACAGGTTGGCGGTCGCCTCCACCTCGTACCCGACGAGCTCGTACCAGGCGTCCTGCGCGGAGGCCGGCAGGCTCCGCGCAATCCGTTCCGCGTCCTTGCCCAGCCGCCGCCACTCGTCCGTCGCCCGCTCCAGCTCGCGGTGGCCGAAGTGGAAAGGCGTCTCCTGGTCGTCGTACACGACCTTCCCGTCCACCAGCGTGATCCTGCGGTTCAGCAGCTCGGGTTTGCGGCGCGACTGGAGCTGCGCGTACGCCCGCAGGACCGACGCGATCGCCGACGCCTGACCCTGGCCATGGCTCTGACCCTGGCCCCGCGCCTCGCCGAAGTTCTGCCGGGCGTACCGCCGCTCCCACTCGCCCAGACTCTCCAGCGGCCAACGCTCTGGATTCCAGGCGTAGTTCAGGAAGAACTCGGTCGGGAGCTCGTTCCCTTTGAGGTCGCCGACGTTCGTGACCCACAGTCCGTGGTTCCCGTACTCGATCGCCTGGTGGAGCTGGTCCCACATGTTCGGCAGCGAGGTGGTGTCGACCCACTTGTAGTTGCGGCCGACGCCCACGTAATCGAAGTGGTAGTACAGCCCATAGCCGCCGCCACGCGCCGGCTCCGCGGGGTCCGGATGCTTGCGGATGTTCCCCCAGTTGTCGTCGGTCAGGACGACGGTCACGTCATCCGGGGCGCGCAGGCCGCGGTCCCAGTAGCGCTGGACCTCCTTGTAGAGCGTCCACACTTGCGGGGTCTCCACCACCGGTCTGCCCGTGACCTCCGCGATAATCCCCCGCTGGGTCGCGATGATCTCCTGCATCAACTCGACGGCATCGCCGTCCGGCAGGCTCGTGTCGCCGTTGCCGCGCATGCCGAGCGTGACGACGCCCTCGAAGTCCTGGTCGACCATGCGCCGGATGCCGTCGCGCCAATACGCCTTGATCGCTTCGGAGTTACGCCGGTACGACCACTCCCCCGTGCCGCCATAGGGGTCCCGCCCGGGTGTGACGATTTCCCCAGAACTGTCACGTTCCGCGGGCACCGCATGCCGGTTCCACTCCTCGATCCCCCGCATCATCGGCGCCTCATGGGACGTGCCCATGACAATCCCGTACTCCTTGGCGCGCGCGTGGTTCTCCGGGTCGTCCTCGGCGAAGGCCCGCCCCCACACCGCCGGCCACAGGTAGTTCGCCTTCAGCCGCAGCAGCACCTCGAAGACCTTGGCGTAGAAGTCCGCGGTGAAGCCGCCGGGATGCCCGGGCGCCTTCCCCGGCCCGAAATACCCGGGGGCCCACGTCCCCAGCGCCGGATTCTCGTCGTTGATGAAGACCCCGCGGTACTTCACCGCCGGCGTGCCCTGGCTGTACCGCCCCGGCAGCACGTACACCTCACTCCGCCGCACCGGCCGCACGTCGTCCCACCAGTACCAGGGCGAGACCCCGATCCCGTACGAGACGTCGTACGCCCCGAAGATCGTGCCGCGCGGATCGCTGCCGACGATGACGAAGGCGCGGTCGACGCCCGGCATCGGGCGCTCGACGACGGTCTGGAGGGAGGTTTCCCACTTGCCCTTCACGCCCGTGACGTCCAGCTTTCCGTCCGCGACCAGCCCGTCGATCAGCGGACTGCGCCCGATCGTCCCCACGATGACGACTTCCCGCGCCACCGAGGACCCGGGCCGTACACCCGTGACCCGCTCGATGTCGTCACGGAGATCCCCCGCCACCCGTACGACTCCGGAGTGGTCCTCGGGGCTGACGACGACCGGAGCACCCACGAGCGAGAAGGCCCCTGCCTTCGGCGAGAAGGAGATGTACGCGCCCGGGTCCGTGGGCCGCGGCCCCGCGGCCGCCCGCGCGACCCCTGCGACGCCTGGCAGCGCGGGTAACGCCACGAGCCCGGCTCCCACCACCCCGAGAACGGCTCTACGGCTGACGTGCCCAGACATGCCTCACCCCTCGATTCGAAGACCCGAAGCCCAATTTGGTCAGTGGCATGACAAATAGTGGGGCGAGTGAACCGAGGGAACAACGGGTCGGAAGCGTCGAATAGTTTCGTAACGAATCATTTCGACACGACCCGACGCTTGCGCAACTTGCACAGCGAAGGGGCCCGCACGACCGAAGTCGTACGGGCCCCTTCAAGGAGCTCGCGAGGAGCTACCAGGCATTCAAGCCCAACAGGTAAGCGAGACTTACTTGTTGATCTTGGTGACCTGGCCGGCGCCCACGGTCCGGCCACCCTCACGGATGGCGAACTTCAGGCCCTCCTCCATGGCGACGGGCTGGATGAGCTCAACGATCATCTCAGTGTTGTCGCCCGGCATGACCATCTCGGTGCCCTCGGGGAGGGTCACAACACCGGTCACGTCAGTCGTACGGAAGTAGAACTGAGGACGGTAGTTGTTGAAGAACGGCGTGTGACGGCCGCCCTCGTCCTTGGACAGGATGTACGCCTGCGCCTCGAACTCGGTGTGCGGGGTGACAGAGCCCGGCTTGATGATGACCTGGCCGCGCTCGACGTCCTCGCGCTTGATGCCACGGAGGAGCAGACCGACGTTCTCGCCCGCCTGGCCCTCGTCGAGCAGCTTGCGGAACATCTCGATGCCGGTGACCGTGGTGGTGGTCTTCTCGGTCTTGATACCGACGATGTCGACGGTCTCGTTGACCTTGAGGACACCACGCTCGATACGACCGGTGACGACGGTGCCACGACCGGTGATCGTGAAGACGTCCTCGATCGGCATCAGGAACGGCTTGTCGACGTCACGCTCGGGCTGCGGGATGTTCTCGTCGACGGCCTTCATCAGGTCGAGGACGGACTGGCCCCACTCCTTGTCACCCTCAAGGGCCTTGAGCGCCGAGACCTTGACGACCGGCAGGTCGTCGCCCGGGAACTCGTACTCGGAGAGCAGCTCACGGACCTCGAGCTCGACGAGCTCCAGGATCTCCTCGTCGTCCACCATGTCGGCCTTGTTAAGGGCTACGACGATGTACGGAACGCCGACCTGGCGGGCCAGGAGCACGTGCTCCTTGGTCTGCGGCATCGGGCCGTCCGTGGCGGCGACAACGAGGATGGCGCCGTCCATCTGCGCCGCACCCGTGATCATGTTCTTGATGTAGTCCGCGTGACCGGGGCAGTCGACGTGGGCGTAGTGACGCGTCTCGGTCTGGTACTCGACGTGCGCGATGGAGATGGTGATACCGCGCTGGCGCTCCTCAGGAGCCTTGTCGATCTGGTCGAAGGCCGAGGCCTCGTTCAGGTCCGGGTACGCGTCGTGCAGCACCTTGGTAATGGCGGCCGTGAGGGTCGTCTTACCGTGGTCGATGTGACCGATGGTGCCGATGTTGACGTGCGGCTTAGTCCGCTCGAACTTCGCCTTCGCCACTGGGGTCCTCCTGTGGAGTGGTTCTGTACGCCTTACTCATCGGCGCCAGGTGATCTTTGCTGGAAAGCCGGGGCCCGGGGCAGTTCCGCCGCGGTTGCGGTGGAATGCCCCAGCAGGCTCCGGAGTCAAGCCTAAGGTGTGAACTCTATTGAGTCCGACTCGGTGAGTTACTCGCCCTTGGCCTTCGCGATGATCTCCTCGGCGACGTTCCGGGGAACCTCGGCGTAGGAGTCGAACTGCATCGAGTAGCTCGCGCGACCCGACGTCTTGCTGCGGAGGTCGCCGACGTAGCCGAACATCTCCGACAGCGGAACCAGGCCCTTCACGACGCGGGCACCGGCACGCTCCTCCATGGCCTGGATCTGACCACGGCGGGAGTTGATGTCACCGATGACCTCGCCCATGTAGTCCTCGGGCGTGGTGACCTCGACGGCCATCATCGGCTCGAGCAGCACGGGGCTGGCCTTGCGCGCGGCCTCCTTGAAGGCCTGCGAACCGGCGATCTTGAACGCCAGCTCGGAGGAGTCGACCTCGTGGTAGGCACCGTCGAGAAGCGTGACGCGGACGCCCGTCATCTCGTACCCGGCGAGGATGCCGAACTGCATGGCCTCCTGCGCACCGGCGTCGACCGAAGGGATGTACTCCCTCGGGATACGACCACCGGTCACCTTGTTCACGAACTCGTACGACGCGTCGCCGCCCTCGATGGGCTCGATCGCGATCTGCACCTTGGCGAACTGACCGGTACCACCGGTCTGCTTCTTGTGGGTGTAGTCCACCCGCTCGACGGCCTTGCGGATCGTCTCACGGTAGGCGACCTGAGGCTTACCGACGTTGGCCTCGACCTTGAACTCACGGCGCATACGGTCGACCAGCACCTCGAGGTGCAGCTCGCCCATGCCACCGATGATGGTCTGGCCGGTCTCCTCGTTCGTGTGGACCTGGAAGGAGGGGTCCTCCTCCGCGAGACGCTGGATGGCGACACCCAGCTTCTCCTGGTCACCCTTGGACTTGGGCTCGATGGCGACCTGGATGACCGGCGCCGGGAAGTCCATGGACTCCAGGATCACCGGCTGCTTGTCGTCGCACAGCGTCTCACCGGTGGTGGTCTGCTTCAGGCCCATCACGGCGACGATGTCGCCGGCGCCCACCGCCGCGATCTCCTCACGCTTGTTCGCGTGCATGCGGTAGATCTTGCCGATGCGCTCCTTCTTGCCCTTGACGGAGTTCAGCACCGCGGTGCCGGTCTCCAGGCGGCCCGAGTAAACCCGGACGAAGGTGAGCTTGCCCAGGTGCGGGTCGCTCATGATCTTGAACGCGAGGGCGGACAGCGGCTCGTCCTCGGACGGCTTGCGCTTGACGACCAGCTCGGGGTCCTTCACGTCGTGGCCTTCGATGGCCTCGACGTCGAGCGGGGTCGGCAGGTAGCGCACGACCGCGTCGAGCAGGGGCTGGACGCCCTTGTTCTTGAACGCGGTGCCACAGAACACCGGGGTGACCGTGGTGTCGTTGGACTTGCCGGACGCGATGGTGATGCGACGGATCGCGGCGTACAGCTGCTCCTCGGAAGGCTCCTCGCCCTCCAGGTACAGCTCCATGATCTCTTCGTCGTTCTCCGCGACAGCCTCGATCAGCTTGCTGCGGTACTCCTCGGCGGCCTCGGCGTGCGTGGCCGGGATGTCGACGACGTCGTACATCTCGCCCTTGGCGGCCTCGGCGGACCACACGAACGCCTTCATGGTGACGAGGTCGACGACACCCTTGAAGTCGGCCTCGGCACCGATCGGCAGCTGCATGACGAGCGGCTGGGCGCCCAGACGGTCCGAGATCATGTCCACGCAGCGGTGGAACTCGGCGCCGGTACGGTCCAGCTTGTTCACGAAGCAGATGCGCGGCACGCCGTAACGGTCGGCCTGACGCCATACCGTCTCGGACTGCGGCTCAACACCGGCGACACCGTCGAACACCGTGACGGCACCGTCGAGGACGCGCAGCGAGCGCTCCACCTCGACCGTGAAGTCGACGTGCCCCGGGGTGTCGATGATGTTGATCGTGTAGTCGTTGTCCTCGAGCGGCCAGTGACAGGTGGTGGCAGCAGAGGTGATCGTGATGCCACGCTCCTGCTCCTGCTCCATCCAGTCCATGGTGGCAGCGCCGTCGTGGACCTCACCGATCTTGTAGCTGACGCCGGTGTAGAAGAGGATCCGCTCGGTGGTGGTCGTCTTGCCCGCGTCGATGTGGGCCATGATCCCGATGTTCCGGACCCTGGCCAGGTCAAGTGAAGTGGTAGCCATAAGGCTTCGGTCTTCTCTCGGTCTCGATGTGGGTTGCGACTACCAGCGGTAGTGCGCGAAGGCCTTGTTGGACTCGGCCATCTTGTGGGTGTCCTCGCGCTTCTTCACAGCGGCACCAAGGCCGTTGGAGGCGTCGAGAAGCTCGTTGAGCAGACGCTCGGTCATGGTCTTCTCGCGACGGGCGCGGGAGTAACCGACCAGCCAGCGCAGCGCCAGCGTGCTGGCGCGGCCGGGCTTGACCTCGACCGGCACCTGGTAGGTGGCGCCACCGACACGGCGGGACTTGACCTCGAGGGTCGGCTTGATGTTCTCCAGGGCGCGCTTCAGCGTGATGACCGGGTCGTTGCCGGTCTTCTCGCGCAGGCCCTCCATGGCGCCGTACACGATGCGCTCGGCGGTGGAGCGCTTGCCGTTCAGCAGCACCTTGTTGATGAGGGAGGTGACAAGAGGAGAACCGTAGACCGGGTCGATGATGACCGGGCGCTTCGGGGCGGGGCCCTTACGAGGCATTCTTACTTCTCCTTCTTGGCGCCGTAGCGGCTGCGGGCCTGCTTGCGGTTCTTGACACCCTGGGTGTCGAGCGAACCACGGATGATCTTGTAACGAACACCGGGCAGGTCCTTCACACGGCCGCCACGCACGAGCACGATGGAGTGCTCCTGCAGGTTGTGTCCCTCACCCGGAATGTAAGCGGTGACTTCGATCCCGCTGGTCAGACGCACACGCGCGACCTTACGCAGGGCCGAGTTCGGCTTCTTCGGGGTGGTCGTGAACACACGCGTGCAGACGCCACGACGCTGGGGCGAACCCTCGAGTGCGGGCGTCTTGTTCTTCTCGACCTTGTCCTGCCGGCCCTTCCGGACCAGCTGCTGGATCGTAGGCACTACTTCTCCGGTTTCTGTGTGCCGAATGGTAAAGCTAACCTGGAACGTCGCCGACCCACGCGGTCGGGTGTGTCGAAACTGCAGACTCCCGCCGCAAGGCGAAAAGAGCGCAGATTACGGTGGCCGCCTACGGCTTCCGCTGCGGTTCAAAGGCACGCAGCGGAGCCAGGGCACACCCCAGGCACAAGGTCTGAGCGTACCTACCTCATACGCTGCGGTCAAAACAAATACACCGCACTAACATTCCTGAGCGGCTCATGCCAAGCCTTCACGCCCTCCGCGATCTTCAGCCGGCCGCCAGGGCAGCGATGAGCAGCAGCGTCAGCATCAGGGTCCAGCCCGCGGTGGACAACCACCCGA
The DNA here is from genome assembly GCF_052245575.1 of Streptomyces sp. 2A115. Lineage (NCBI taxonomy): Bacteria > Bacillati > Actinomycetota > Actinomycetes > Kitasatosporales > Streptomycetaceae > Streptomyces > Streptomyces sp. 2A115. The sequence continues at coordinate 87,980 of NZ_JBQQCG010000023.1, forward strand.
GTACGAGCCCGGTGAGCGCGAGACCGTCGCCGCCCTCGCCCGTGCGGCGGATCTCGGAGCGCGCCGTGTGTCCCAGGATCACCGCGGGAATGCCGGTGAGACCGACGGTCAGCAGGCAGAGCCCGCCGCAGACGGCCGAGCCGATGGCCTTCTCGTTCGTCTTCGGTGCCGGAGCGGGCAGGAACGTCGGTGGCACGTGCGCAGGGGCCGCTGGGAGCGGTACAGGCCCCTGGGGCAGGTCGGCGACCAGAAGGGCCAGCTCGCCCACCGTACGGGCCGCGTACGCCCGCGCAACCCGCTTCTCGAACTCGGGCTGCTGCATACGCCCTTCGCCGAAGCCCGCTCTCAGCACGTCCACGGCGCGCTCCCGGTCGGCGTGTGAGGCGAGCATCGACTGGCCGCTCTCCCCGCGCCAGGGCTGCGGCGGACCGCCCTGCCCCTGCCACGACTGCGGCTGACCGCCCCAGGACTGCGGACCGCCCGCCCCTTGCCGGGCCTGCGCATCCTTCGGCCCCTCCCAGGGCTGCCACGACGGGTACGACACGGGAGCACCTCCCCCGAACGGCTGGGCCTACATCATCCCCCAACGCGGCATTTCCGGCACAGGTTCCCGCACTGCCTCACTGCGGATATTCCGGTGCGGGACGAGTCGTTTCCGGGGGCCGGCTGACCAGTACGCCGGACTTTCCCGTCCCGGAAGTCGCTCGTCGGCCAGTGAGGCCGATTGTCGCTCGCCCCCGCGCGACGCCCTCAAGCAACGGGCTGCCCCTCATGCTGCTGGCAACGCCGTATCTCATCGCCGCCGTGGACCGCAGGGGCGGAACTGCGCGCGGACCAGCATGCCGCCGTGCTCGGCCTCGCCCGCGAACTCGCCGCGGTACTCGCGACGACGCACCAGACCCAGCGGGAGGCCAGGTACGCGGCCAAGGCCGCCGCCGACCGTGGACACGCCGCGCCTGGGTTCCTGGCCCGTCTGCTGTCCAGCCACCCCGGCCACCCGACCCGTCCGCACCGGCTCCGGCCGTACCTGTAGTCGGCGAAACGCCGAAGGGCGGCCACCCCGTACGAAACGGAGTGGCCGCCCTTCAGCAGACGTACGCCTTACTGGTTGTACGGACCGTAGTCGTAGTCCTCCAGCGGAACGGCCTGGCCGGAGCCCGTGCCGAACGGCGAGTAGTCGATGTCGTCGTAGCCGACGGCCGAGTACATCGCGGCCTTGGCCTCCTCGGTCGGCTCGACCCGGATGTTGCGGTAGCGGGCGAGGCCCGTACCGGCCGGGATGAGCTTACCGATGATGACGTTCTCCTTGAGGCCGATCAGGGAGTCGGACTTGGCGTTGATCGCCGCGTCCGTCAGAACCCTGGTCGTCTCCTGGAAGGACGCCGCCGACAGCCACGACTCGGTGGCCAGCGACGCCTTGGTGATACCCATCAGCTGCGGACGGCCGGAGGCCGGGTGGCCGCCTTCCTGGACCACACGACGGTTCTCGGTCTCGAACTTCGAACGCTCGACCAGCTCGCCGGGCAGCAGCTCCGCGTCGCCCGACTCGATGATCGTCACACGGCGGAGCATCTGCCGGATGATGATCTCGATGTGCTTGTCGTGGATCGACACGCCCTGCGAGTTGTAGACCCGCTGGACTTCGCCGACCAGGTGGACCTGGACGGCCCGCTGACCGAGGATGCGCAGCACGTCGTGCGGGTTGGTGGCACCCACGGTGAGCTTCTGGCCCACCTCGACGTGGTCGCCCTCGCCCACCAGCAGACGGGCACGCTTCGAGATCGGGAACGCCGTCTCGTCGCTGCCGTCGTCCGGGGTGACGACGAGCTTCTTGGTCTTCTCGGTCTCCTCGATCCGCACGCGGCCGGAGGCCTCGGAGATCGGGGCGACACCCTTCGGCGTACGAGCCTCGAAGAGCTCGACGACACGGGGCAGACCCTGGGTGATGTCGTCACCGGCCACACCACCGGTGTGGAAGGTACGCATCGTCAGCTGCGTGCCGGGCTCACCGATGGACTGGGCGGCGATGATGCCGACCGCCTCACCGATGTCGACCAGCTTGCCGGTGGCCAGCGAGCGGCCGTAGCACATGGCGCAGGTACCGACGGCGGACTCACAGGTCAGGACCGAACGGGTCTTGACCTCCTCGATGCCGTGCTTGACGAGCTCGTCGATGAGGACGTCGCCCAGGTCGGTGTTGGCCGGGGCCAGCACCTTGCCGTCGACGGTGATGTCCTCGGCCAGCGCACGTGCGTACACGCTGGTCTCGACGTTCTCCGTCTTGCGCAGGACGCCGTCGGCGCCCCGCTCGGCGATCGCCAGACGCAGACCGCGGTCGGTGCCGCAGTCCTCCTCGCGGATGATCACGTCCTGCGACACGTCGACCAGACGACGGGTGAGGTAACCCGAGTCGGCGGTACGCAGGGCGGTGTCCGCCAGACCCTTACGGGCACCGTGCGTGGAGATGAAGTACTCCAGCACGGACAGGCCCTCACGGAAGGACGCCTTGATGGGACGCGGGATCGTCTCGTTCTTGGCGTTCGACACCAGACCACGCATACCGGCGATCTGACGCATCTGCATCATGTTGCCGCGAGCGCCCGAGTTGACCATCATCGAGACCGGGTTGGTCTTCGGGAAGTTCGCGTTCATCGCCTCGGCGACCTCGTTGGTCGCCTTGGTCCAGATCGCGATGAGCTCCTGCGTGCGCTCGTCCTTGGTGATCAGACCACGCTCGTACTGCTTCTGGACCTTCTCGTCCTGGTCCTCGTAGCCCTTGACGATCGCGCGCTTCGCGTCGGGAACGACGATGTCGGAGATGGCCACGGTGACGCCGGAGCGGGTCGCCCAGTAGAAGCCGGCCGCCTTCAGGTTGTCGAGCGTCGCCGCCACGATGACCTTGGGGTAGCGCTCGGCGAGGTCGTTGACGATCTCGGAGAGCTGCTTCTTGCCGACCTCGTAGTCGACGAACGGGTAGTCCTCGGGCAGCAACTCGTTGAAGAGCGCGCGGCCCAGCGTGGTGTTCAAGCGGAAGGTGTCACCCTGCTGCCACTCCGGGTCGCCCTCCTCCTGAGCCGGCGGGGTCCAGCCGCGCGGCGGGATGGTGCCCACCGGGAAGCGGATGTCCACGCGCGACTGCAGCGAGAGGTCACCGGCGTCGAACGCCATGATCGCCTCGGCCGCGGAGCCGAAGGACCGGCCCTCGCCCTTGACGTCCCGCAGCTCGCCGTCGGTGGTGAGGAAGAACAGACCGAGGACCATGTCCTGGGTCGGCATCGTCACCGGACGACCGTCGGCGGGCTTGAGGATGTTGTTCGAGGACAGCATCAGGATGCGGGCCTCGGCCTGCGCCTCCGCGGAGAGCGGCAGGTGCACGGCCATCTGGTCACCGTCGAAGTCCGCGTTGAACGCGGTGCAGACGAGCGGGTGGATCTGGATGGCCTTGCCCTCGACCAGCTGCGGCTCGAAGGCCTGGATGCCGAGGCGGTGCAGCGTCGGCGCACGGTTCAGCAGAACCGGGTGCTCGGCGATGACCTCTTCCAGGACGTCGTACACGACCGTACGGCCGCGCTCGACCATGCGCTTCGCCGACTTGATGTTCTGCGCGTGGTTGAGATCCACCAGGCGCTTCATCACGAACGGCTTGAAGAGCTCCAGCGCCATCGCCTTCGGCAGACCGCACTGGTGCAGCTTGAGCTGCGGGCCGACGACGATCACGGAACGCGCGGAGTAGTCCACACGCTTGCCGAGCAGGTTCTGACGGAAACGGCCCTGCTTGCCCTTGAGCATGTCGGACAGCGACTTCAGCGGACGGTTGCCGGGGCCCGTGACCGGGCGACCACGACGGCCGTTGTCGAAGAGCGCGTCGACGGCCTCCTGAAGCATGCGCTTCTCGTTGTTCACGATGATCTCGGGAGCACCGAGGTCAAGGAGTCGCTTCAGGCGGTTGTTCCGGTTGATCACACGGCGGTACAGGTCGTTCAGGTCGGAGGTCGCGAAGCGGCCACCGTCCAGTTGCACCATCGGGCGAAGGTCCGGCGGGATGACCGGGACGCAGTCGAGAACCATGCCCTTGGGGCTGTTGGAGGTCTGCAGGAACGCGGACACAACCTTCAGCCGCTTCAGCGCACGGGTCTTCTTCTGGCCCTTGCCGGTACGGATGATCTCGCGGAGGCGCTCGGCCTCCTCCTCCAGGTCGAAGGACTCCAGGCGCTTCTGCAGGGCAGCCGCACCCATGGAGCCGTCGAAGTAGGTACCGAAGCGGTCACGCAGCTCGCGGTAGAGGAGCTCGTCACCCTCCAGGTCCTGGACCTTGAGGTTCTTGAAGCGGGTCCATACCTCGTCGAGACGGTCGATCTCGCGCTGCGCACGGTCACGCAGCTGCTTCATCTCCCGCTCGGCACCTTCGCGCACCTTGCGGCGTACGTCGGCCTTGGCGCCCTCGGCCTCGAGCTCGGCCAGGTCGGTCTCGAGCTTCTTGGCACGGGCCTCCAGGTCGGAGTCGCGCCGGTTCTCGATCTGCTGACGCTCGACGGAGACGTGCGCCTCCAGCGAGGGCAGGTCACGCGTACGACGCTCGTCGTCGACGAACGTGATCATGTACGCGGCGAAGTAGATGACCTTCTCGAGGTCCTTCGGGGCGAGGTCGAGCAGGTAGCCCAGCCGCGACGGAACGCCCTTGAAGTACCAGATGTGGGTGACGGGAGCGGCCAGCTCAATGTGGCCCATCCGCTCACGACGCACCTTGGCGCGAGTGACCTCGACGCCGCAGCGCTCGCAGATGATGCCCTTGAAGCGGACACGCTTGTACTTGCCGCAGTAGCACTCCCAGTCCCGGGTCGGACCGAAGATCTTCTCGCAGAAGAGTCCGTCCTTTTCGGGCTTGAGGGTGCGGTAGTTGATGGTCTCCGGCTTCTTGACCTCACCGTGGGACCACTGACGAATGTCGTCAGCGGTAGCAAGGCCGATCCGCAGCTCGTCGAAGAAGTTGACGTCGAGCACTTGTCGTCAATCCCTCTTTCGGGGTCGATTCTTCACTGGTCTGACTGGGGTCCGGGGTTAGCCGGGGCTCTTGTTCAGGGAGCCCCGGCCAGACCCGTCAGACCTCTTCGACGCTGCTCGGCTCGCGCCGGGACAGGTCGATACCGAGCTCCTCCGCGGCGCGGAAGACGTCCTCGTCCGTGTCGCGCATCTCGATGGACATGCCGTCCGAGGACAGCACCTCCACGTTGAGGCAGAGCGACTGCATTTCCTTGATGAGCACCTTGAAGGACTCGGGAATGCCGGGCTCAGGAATGTTCTCGCCCTTGACGATGGCCTCGTAGACCTTCACGCGGCCGGTCACGTCGTCGGACTTGATGGTCAGCAGTTCCTGGAGGGCGTAAGCGGCGCCGTACGCCTCCAGCGCCCACACCTCCATCTCACCGAATCGCTGGCCACCGAACTGGGCCTTACCACCCAGCGGCTGCTGGGTGATCATCGAGTACGGACCGGTCGAGCGAGCGTGGAGCTTGTCGTCGACCAGGTGGTGGAGCTTGAGGATGTACATGTAGCCGACCGAGATCGGCTCCGGGAACGGCTCGCCGGAGCGGCCGTCGAACATCCGTGCCTTGCCGGACGGAAGCACCATGCGCTCGCCGTCGCGGTTGGGGATGGTGTGCTGGAGCAGGCCCGCGAGTTCGTCCTCGCGCGCACCGTCGAAGACCGGGGTCGCCACGTTGGTGCCGGGATCGACCTGGTCCGCGCCGATGACCTGCAGGCGCTGCGCCCAGTCCTCCGCGAGCCCGGAGACGTCCCAGCCGCGGCTGGCGAGCCAGCCGAGGTGAATCTCCAGGACCTGTCCCGGGTTCATTCGGGACGGGACACCGAGCGGGTTGAGGATGATGTCGACCGGGGTGCCGTCCTCCAGGAACGGCATGTCCTCGATCGGCAGGATCTTCGAGATGACGCCCTTGTTGCCGTGACGGCCGGCGAGCTTGTCACCGTCGGTGATCTTGCGCTTCTGCGCCACGTACACGCGCACCAGCTGGTTCACACCGGGGGGAAGCTCGTCGCCCTCCTCGCGGTCGAAGACGCGGACGCCGATGACCTTGCCGATCTCGCCGTGCGGCACCTTCAGCGAGGTGTCGCGCACTTCGCGCGCCTTCTCACCGAAGATCGCACGGAGCAGGCGCTCCTCCGGCGTCAGCTCGGTCTCGCCCTTGGGCGTGACCTTGCCGACGAGGATGTCACCGGCGACGACCTCGGCACCGATACGGATGATGCCGCGCTCGTCGAGGTCGGCGAGGACCTCCTCGGAGACGTTCGGGATGTCCCGGGTGATCTCCTCCGGGCCGAGCTTGGTGTCACGGGCGTCGACCTCGTGCTCCTCGATGTGGATCGAGGAGAGGACGTCGTCCTGCACGAGGCGCTGCGACAGGATGATCGCGTCCTCGTAGTTGTGACCCTCCCAGGGCATGAAGGCGACGAGCAGGTTCTTGCCCAGCGCCATCTCGCCTTCCTGGGTGGCCGGACCGTCGGCGAGCACCTGGCTCTCGACGACCCGGTCGCCCTCGTCGACGACAACCTTCTGGTTGACCGAGGTGCCCTGGTTGGAGCGGGAGAACTTGGCGACGCGGTACGTGGTGTACGTGCCGTCGTCGTTGCCGACGGTGATGTAGTCCGCGGAGACCTCCTGGACCACACCCGACTTCTCGGCCTTGATGACGTCACCGGCGTCGACGGCGCAGCGGTACTCCATGCCCGTACCGACGAGGGGGGCCTCGGCGGTGATCAGCGGCACGGCCTGGCGCATCATGTTCGCGCCCATGAGGGCACGGTTGGCGTCGTCGTGCTCGAGGAACGGGATCATGGCAGTCGCGACCGACACCATCTGGCGCGGGGAGACATCCATGTAGTCGACGTCGTCACCGGGGACGTAGTCGACCTCACCGCCACGGCGGCGGACCAGGACGCGGGCCTCCTCGAACCGGAACTCGTCACTGAGCGGCGCGTTGGCCTGCGCGATGACGAACCGGTCTTCCTCGTCGGCCGTGAGGTAGTCGACCTCGTCGGTGACGACACCACCGGTGACCCGGCGGTACGGCGTCTCGATGAAGCCGAACGGGTTGATCCGGCCGTAGGAGGCGAGCGAGCCGATCAGACCGATGTTCGGTCCTTCGGGCGTCTCGATCGGGCACATGCGGCCGTAGTGCGAGGGGTGCACGTCACGGACCTCGAAGCCGGCCCGCTCACGGGAGAGACCACCCGGGCCGAGGGCGTTGAGACGACGCTTGTGCGTCAGGCCCGACAGCGGGTTGTTCTGGTCCATGAACTGGGACAGCTGGCTGGTGCCGAAGAACTCCTTGATGGAGGCGACGACCGGCCGGATGTTGATCAGGGTCTGCGGCGTGATGGCCTCGACGTCCTGAGTGGTCATGCGCTCACGCACGACACGCTCCATACGGGCGAGACCCGTACGGACCTGGTTCTGGATCAGCTCGCCGACGTTGCGGATACGGCGGTTGCCGAAGTGGTCGATGTCGTCGGTCTCGACCATGATCGAGCGACCGGACTCACTGACCGTCTCGGTCTCACCGGCGTGCAGCTTCACCAGGTACTTGATCGTCGAGATGATGTCCTCGACGGTCAGGATCCCGGCGTCCAGCGGGGCCTCACTGCCCAGCTTCTTGTTGACCTTGTAGCGGCCGACCTTGGCGAGGTCGTAACGCTTCGGGTTGAAGTAGAGGTTCTCGAGCAGCGTCTGCGCGGCCTCACGGGTCGGGGGCTCACCCGGACGCAGCTTGCGGTAGATGTCGAGCAACGCGTCGTCCTGGCCCTGGGTGTGGTCCTTCTCCAGGGTGGCGCGCATGGACTCGTACTCGCCGAACTCCTCCAGGATCTGCTCGGTCGTCCAACCGAGAGCCTTCAGGAGAACGGTGACGGACTGCTTGCGCTTGCGGTCGATGCGGACACCGACCATGTCGCGCTTGTCGATCTCCATCTCCAGCCAGGCGCCCCGGGACGGGATGACCTTGGAGGAGAAGATGTCCTTGTCGGACGTCTTGTCGATGGAGGAGTCGAAGTAGACACCCGGCGAGCGGACCAGCTGGGACACCACGACACGCTCGGTGCCGTTGATGACGAAGGTGCCCTTGTTGGTCATGAGCGGGAAGTCGCCCATGAAGACCGTCTGGGACTTGATCTCGCCGGTCTCGTTGTTGGTGAACTCGGCGGTGACGAAGAGCGGGGCCGCGTACGTGAAGTCGCGCTCCTTGCACTCGTCGATCGAGTTCTTGGGAGGCTCGAAGCGGTGGTCTCGGAATGTCAGAGACATCGACCCGGAGAAGTCCTCGATCGGAGAGATCTCCTCGAAGATCTCTTCCAGACCGGACTTGGTGGGGACGTCCTGTCCACTGTCCAGAGCCGCCTCGACACGAGCCTTCCACGCGTCGTTGCCGAGCAGCCAGTCGAAGCTCTCGGTTTGCAGCGCAAGAAGGTTCGGAACCTCGAGGGGCTCCTTGATCTTTGCAAAGGAGATGCGCAGCGGGGCGGTGCTGGCGCCGTTGTTCGTATTCGCGGTCGAGGCAGTGCGCGAGGCGGCCAAGAGGGGGTCCTTCCGAGGGCTCGGACTCACTACGCGCGTACCGGTCCCAAGCCGGGCACAGAGACAGACGTTTCCTGACTCAGCCAGAGAAGGCCAGGTCAGAGCCGTTTCAATCCACAGTGCTCAAGCGAGGGCATGCCCCTGGTGACGGGCAGGAGGCAGCTAACAGGCAGCGCAAAGGGTCAGTGTAGCCAATAGGCCCACTGATGTCCAGTGCGGGTTTTTGAAGACCCTCGTTGTTCTCAACCCCTGCTGCAAGCCACGCCCTCGATGCACATCGATACTGCCCTCTTCGCCACCGATCCATGCCTCGGATCCGGATCGTTGTGACGACGCGTCCTGAGAATTGCGCGCTGCGTGCAGTTCGTCAAGGCCCCCCATGCCCAAACCGCGTGCTGCCATCGTCACTTGCAGCCCGTCCCGCTGCCCGTCACCGGGGCGGCCGGAGGCACGAACGAAGATCACCATACTCGTCGCCACCGACAGCGCAAGGCAGCCGCCGCACGGCCCCCTCGAACGCCGAAGAGCGACCACCCAGATGGATGATCGCTCTTCGGTGCGTCAGCGTTACAGCGCTACGTGAGCGGCTGCGTCAGCTCGCGAGAGCCGCTGCCACGGTGCGCCGGGGCGCGTGGCGTACGACTCCTCGGGTCACTTGACCTCGACGGAGGCGCCGGCGCCCTTGAGGGACTCGGCGGCCTTCTCGGCGGCGTCCTTGGCGACCTTCTCGAGGACCGGCTTCGGAGCGCCGTCCACGAGGTCCTTGGCCTCCTTCAGACCCAGGGAGGTCAGCTCACGCACGACCTTGATGACCTGGATCTTCTTCTCGCCGGCACCGGTGAGGATGACGTCGAACTCGTCCTGCTCCTCAGCGACCTCGGCGGCGGCGGCCGGGCCGGCGGGGGCGGCGGCGACCGCGGCGGCGGCGGTGACGTCGAACTTCTCCTCGAAGGCCTTCACGAACTCGGAGAGCTCGATGAGGGTGAGGTTCTCGAACTGCGCGAGCAGCTCTTCCTGGGACAGCTTCGTCGCCATGTTGGCGTCCTTCCACTAATTCGGCTGGTGCCGATGTACATGTGAGGCGGGCGTACGTTCGGCCCGCTGCGACCGTCGCCTCAGGCGACGGTCAATGCGCGAGCCGAGTTACTCGGCACCGCCCTGCTCGGCGAGCTTGACGCGAAGCGCTTCCGCAGTGCGGACGAACTTCGACGGCAGAGCCTGGAAGAGCGAGGCAGCCTGGGACTGCTTGCCCTTCATGGCACCGGCCAGCTTGGCGAGCAGAACCTCGCGGGACTCGAGGTCCGCGAGCTTCTTGATCTCGTCGGCGGACAGCGCCTTGCCGTCAAGGACACCGCCCTTGATGACGAGGTTCGGGTTGTCCTTGGCGAAGTCACGAAGACCCTTCGCCGACACCACCGGGTCACCGGTGATGAAGGCAACCGCCGTCGGACCGTTGAACAGGTCGTCGAGCGTAGAGATCCCGGCCTCGTTGGCCGCAATCTTGGTCAGCGTGTTCTTCACCACGGCGTACTGGGCGTCTTCACCGAGCGAACGGCGCAGCGTCTTGAGCTGCGCCACGGTGAGACCCCGGTACTCGGTCAGCACAGCAGCGCTCGAGCTGCGGAACTGGTCCGCGAGCTCGGCTACCGCGGCAGCCTTGTCGGGCCTTGCCATAGAGCGTCGGCCTCCTTCCGGGTGATGAGGACCGCTCAAAAGGAGCCCGGCAAAACGAAACGCCCCGGCGCAGGCGCACGGGGCGTGACTCGACCGAACGGAATCCGTACCGAATAGCGAGGTACGGGACTGTCCGGGAGTTCATCCACAGTCACCTACGCGGGTCGTCCGCAGTTTCAGCGGATCCTTCGGCCACCGCGCCCTCTTGCGAGCACACGGCAACGACCAGCGGTCTTTGGCTTCTGTGGAAGAGTACGTATCTGTCGCCCCACGTGTCAAAACGAGGGGGTTGTGCACACTCAGCTGTCGAGGTCGCCCATCATGTCGGCCAGATCCGCGGTGTCCTTGGCAGGCGGGGCCTTGACCGTCACCGGCTTGTTGAAGTCGAGGAAGGTGACGGTCATGTCGAGCGGGCCCTTGTCCGCGCTGCCGCGGAGGCGGAACTGCTTGGTGTGGTCGTCCGGGTCGACCCACATGTCCATCGTGAGCTTCTCGATGCCGATGTCCTCGTACTGGTCGAGGGCCTTCTCCCTGCGCTCGCGCGTCTGCTTGTCCTCGTCCTTCAGCTGCTCACGCCACTCGTCGAGGGTGATCGTCCCCTTGTAGTGCGTGGTCTTCACTCCGTCGACGGTCTCGGTGCCGACCTTCTCCACGTCCTTGGCGCCGGTCAGGATGGCGGACTCCTCGGCCGGGTTCCTGTCGGCCTGCCCGGCGCCCAGCGACTCACCCCCGAGGGCGCCCTCCCCCAGCGCGGACAGGTCGAACTTCATCCAGCTCTTGCCGTCCATCTCCTTGGCGGCCGCCGCGCCCCCGCCGACGTACATCGCCTTGTCGACGAGCCGGATCTCGATCTCGTTGTCCGTGGCCTGGTCGAGTGCCGTCATCTCCATGCTCATGGAGATCGTCGGCTTCATGCTCATCGACGCCTCGGCCTCGATGCGGCCCTCCCCCGGGACCTTGCCGGTCATCCGGTAGTGGAGGGACGTGATCTCCTCCGTCTTCGCCGCCGCCTTCGCCACAGCCGCGGCGGGTGTCATGCCCGGCGAGTCCCCGTCCGAGGACGCGCAGGCGGTCGCGCCGGCGGAAAGGAGTGCGGCGGCGAGGGCAGCGGAAGCCGCTTTGTGCCGCGCGGAGCCGCGTGCGGAAATCATCATGAGTCCCCCCAGGAACGTATGACCGAATCAATGAGCAGAGCGCGAACCTATCCCAGCCCGACCGAATCGTCGGCCGGTTTTCCGCGCCCGCCGCCCGGCCTCAGGTCGCCGGCTGAGTCCGTATCAGGTCTTTGAAGTCGGCCGTGTCACTCGCCGGTGGCTCCTTGGCGGAGACCTCTACGCCGTAGTCGCTGTAGTACGCCGTCGAGGACATCGAGCCGGTCGCCAGCTCGCCCTTCTCGACCTTCTTGACCAGCAGGTCCTGGTCGTCGACCCAGATGTCGACGGTCTCGGTGGTGACGCCGGCCTGCTCCAACTGATGCTTCAGACCGGCCAGTTGGTCCTCGGTGAGGTCCGAGTTCCGGTCGGCGAGGTCCGCGACGTCGACCGTGCCCGAGTAGTGCGTGGTGTTCTCGCCGCGCACCTTCTCCTCGCCGACCTTCTTCACGTCGCCGGAGGCCAGCAGGAGCTTCACCGACTGGTTCGGCGTGGTGTTCCGCATCTGGTCCTTCAAGTACGCGCCCGACGCGCCGGCGAGATCCGCCACGTCGTCGTACGCGTACTTGATCCAGTGCTTGCCGCCCGACTGCTCGGCGAACTGGTCGCCCATCTTCACGTAGTAGGCATCGGGCAGATAGCGGCCCTCGACCGACGTGCTGCCCAGCTGACGCATCGTGTCGGCCATGGTGCCGCCGGTGTACTGGGTCATCTGCGTGCCCGTGTAGCCGTCGGCCCAGCTGATGGGGCCCTGAGCCTTCACGGACAGCATGGTGCCCAGCGTCGTCTCGGACTCGATATAGGCGGAGTCGGCTTTGTCGATGGACCTGTCAACAGAGCGCAGGGCCGCTACGGAGCTGACGTCGGCCGCGCCCTCGTGGGCCGCCTTGTCCCCGTCGTCGGCGCCCTCGCCGGAGTCCGAGCCGCTGCAGGCCGCCATCCCGGTCAGAGCGGCCGCCAGCGCCACCGAGAGGGCCGCGCGACGCACGGTTGTGCTCTTCATTAGTCCCCACCCCTATGCCGTTCCCGTGATTTGAACGCTAGCGCAGGCCACTGACACAAGGATCCGAACCGGGCATCCGGCAAAAAGGGACGGGCCCCGCACCTCGAAAGGTGCGGGGCCCGTCCTGAAATCGCGTGCGCGACGCGGCTGCCGGGTGAGCGTCAGGCTCAGACGGCGGCCGGGTCCTCCTCGACGAGGAGGTTGCGGGTGCGGTTCGAGTCAAGCTGAATGCCGGGGCCGATCGTGGTGCTGATCGTGGCCTTCTTGATGTAGCGCCCCTTGGCGGCCGACGGCTTCAGACGAAGGATCTCGTCCAGCGCGGCGCCGTAGTTCTCCACCAGCTTGGTGTCCTCGAAGGACGTCTTGCCGATGATGAAGTGCAGGTTCGAGTGCTTGTCGACGCGGAACTCGATCTTGCCGCCCTTGATCTCGGTCACGGCCTTGGCCACGTCCGGGGTCACGGTGCCGGTCTTCGGGTTCGGCATCAGACCACGCGGGCCGAGGACACGGCCCAGGCGGCCGACCTTGCCCATGAGGTCCGGGGTGGCGACGACGGCGTCGAAGTCCAGACGGCCCTTCGCCACCTCGTCGATGAGCTCGTCGGAGCCGACGATGTCGGCGCCCGCGGCGGTCGCGGCCTCGGCACGGTCACCGGTCGCGAAGACCAGGACCCGGGCGGTCTTACCGGTGCCGTGCGGGAGGTTCACGGTGCCACGGACCATCTGGTCGGCCTTGCGCGGGTCGACACCCAGACGGAAGGCGACCTCGACGGTGCCGTCGAACTTGCTCGTGGAGGTCTCCTTGGCGAGACGGACGGCCTCGAGCGGGGCGTACTGCTTCTCCCGGTCGATCTTGGCGTCCGCAGCGCGGAGAGACTTGCTGCGCTTGCTCACTACTGCTCCTGATGTTTTCTGAGGAGTCGTGGTACGGGCCGAGCAGGCCCTTCCACGGTTCTTCTGTCTGCGGGGGTGGCGGTCAGCCCTCGACCGTGATGCCCATGGAGCGGGCGGTGCCGGCGATGATCTTCGACGCGGCGTCCAGGTCGTTGGCGTTCAGGTCGGGCATCTTCGTGGTGGCGATCTCACGGACCTGCGCCTGGGTGATCTTGGCAACCTTGGTCTTGTGCGGCTCGCCGGAGCCCTTCTCCACACCCGCGGCCTTGAGGATCATCTTCGCGGCCGGCGGGGTCTTGGTGATGAAGGTGAAGGAACGGTCCTCGTAGACCGTGATCTCCACCGGGATGACCCAACCGCGCTGCGACTCGGTCGCCGCGTTGTAGGCCTTGCAGAACTCCATGATGTTGACGCCGTGCTGGCCCAGCGCCGGGCCGACCGGCGGAGCCGGGTTGGCCGCGCCGGCCTGGATCTGGAGCTTGATGAGCCCCGTGACCTTCTTCTTCTTGGGAGGCATTGCTCTCTCCGGGTCCTAGTGAGAGTTTCCAGCCTCCGTTCCGGATCATCCGGATGGAGGCATACCGCACAACGATAACGGGTATCTATGCGCGGCCAAAAACCGAGCAGGTCAGACGGGCCACGAAGGGCCTGTCTGACCTGGTCGGAGGCATCTGTTCCAGAAGAAGCTAGTTCTTCTGGATCTGGTCGAAGCTGAGCTCGACCGGGGTCTCGCGGCCGAAGATCTCGACGAGGCCCTTGACCTTCTTCGAGTCGGCGTTGATCTCGTTGATGGTCGCCTGCAGCGTCGCGAACGGGCCGTCGGTGACGGTGACCGAGTCGCCGACCTCGAAGTCCAGCACCTGGACCTCGAGCTTGCGGGACGGAGCCGGCTTGCCCTCGGCCTCGGCGGCCTCACGGGCGGCCTTCTCCTCGGCCTCCGGGGCGAGCATCTTGACGATCTCGTCCAGGGTCAGCGGGTACGGGTCGTAGGCGTTGCCCACGAAGCCGGTGACGCCTGGGGTGTTGCGGACGACACCCCAGGACTCGTTCGTCAGGTCCATGCGCACCAGCACGTAGCCGGGGAGCTTGTTCTGCCGGACGGTCTTGCGCTCGCCGTTCTTGATCTGCGCGACCTCTTCCTGCGGCACCTCGGCCTGGAAGATGAAGTCCTCGACGTTCAGCGAGACGGCACGCTGCTCGAGGTTGGTCTTCACGCGGTTCTCGTAACCGGCGTACGTGTGGATGACGTACCACTCGCCGGGCAGCGTGCGGAGCTCTTCGCGGAGGGCGGTGACGGGGTCGACCGGCTCGGACTCCTCCTCGGGCTCGGCCTCCTCGGCGGTGGCCTCGTCCTCGGACTCCTCGGACTCCTCGGCGCTCTCGACGTCCTCGTCGGACTCGTCCTCGACGTGAACAGCGGCGTCCTCGGCAGCCTCGCCGGCCTCGGCGTCGGCAGCCTCGACCTCGTCCGGCTCCTCGGTGTCCGCGCCCTCAACGATGTCGAGCTCGTCCTCAACGGACTCGACCGACTCGCTGGCGTCGTTCAGGTTCGGGTCAGACACGGTGGCTGCTTCTTCCTGGATCATGTGGGTGGAACACGCGAATAGGGGCGCCGGGTACGGCGCCCTTCGCGCTTGGCTCAGCCAAAGACGTACTTGGCGGCCTTGTCGAGTCCAAAGTCAATCACAGTCACCAGACCGATCATGATGACGACGAAGACAATCACCACGGTGGTGTACGTCGTCAGCTGATTACGGGTCGGCCAGACAACCTTGCGGAGCTCCGCGACGATCTGGCGGTAGAAGAGTGCAAGGCGCTTCAGCGGGCCCTTCTTGGCACGCTTGCCGCCCTTGCGGCCCTTCTTCTGGGACTCCGGCGCCTCATCCTGGGCATCAGGCATGTCGATGGAGCCCACGGCGTCCGTCACTCGTCCTCACCTGATTCCGGGTCGTGGCCGTGCCGCGCCCGGTATGAGCCGCACGGCGGTGCAATTGCAGTACGTACATGCGCACACAGCCTGGCGAAAGGTGTGTGTAGCAGGGCCGGAGGGACTTGAACCCCCAACCGCTGGTTTTGGAGACCAGTGCTCTACCAATTGAGCTACGACCCTTTGTTTCCCCTCAACGTACCGCATCCGCCCGAGTGCTCGGTGTGCACAGGGTGAGCGCGACCGGTGAAGGCCAACGAGGTGAGAGTGTACGTGGTCGGCGGCCGGTCGTCGAACAGAAAGCGTCCGTAAGGGCCTTGCCTGCGGCGGTTCAGTCTGTGAAACCCGTGTGCCGGGGACGTTTCGTGTCTGGAACGATGGGCCCATGAGCGCTGCAATCCCTCCCACCGAGCGCCGGGTCTCCGCCCGAGTCGGCGCGATCTCCGAGTCCGCCACCCTCGCCGTGGACGCCAAGGCCAAGGCTCTCAAGGCCGCCGGGCGTCCGGTGATCGGCTTCGGCGCCGGCGAGCCCGACTTTCCGACCCCGGACTACATCGTCGAGGCCGCCATTGAGGCCTGCAAGAACCCGAAGTACCACCGCTACACACCGGCCGGCGGGCTGCCCGAGCTGAAGTCCGCGATCGCCGCGAAGACGCTGCGCGACTCCGGCTACGAGCCCGACGTCTCGCAGATCCTGGTGACCAACGGCGGCAAGCAGGCCATCTACGAGGCCTTCGCCGCGATCCTGGATCCGGGCGACGAGGTGATCGTCCCGGCTCCGTACTGGACGACGTACCCGGAGTCGATCCGTCTCGCCGGAGGTGTCCCGGTCGAGGTGGTCGCCGACGAGACCACCGGTTACCGGGCCTCGGTCGAGCAGCTGGAGGCTGCGCGTACGGAGAAGACGAAGGTCGTCCTCTTCGTGTCGCCGTCCAACCCGACGGGCGCGGTCTACACCGAGGCCGAGACCGAGGCCATCGGCCGCTGGGCCGTCGAGCACGGCCTGTGGGTGATGACCGACGAGATCTACGAGCACCTGGTCTACGGCGACGCGGTCTCCGTGTCGCTGCCGGCGCTGCTGCCCGAGCTGCGCGACAAGTGCATCGTCGTCAACGGTGTGGCCAAGACCTATGCGATGACCGGTTGGCGTGTGGGCTGGATCATCGGTCCGAAGGACGTCGTCAAGGCCGCGACGAACCTGCAGTCGCACGCCACGTCCAACGTGTCGAACGTGGCCCAGATCGCCGCACTCGCCGCCGTCTCCGGCGACCTGGACGCCGTCGCCAAGATGCGCGAGGCCTTCGACCGCCGCCGCAAGACCGTCGTCCGGATGCTCAACGAGATCGACGGCGTGGTCTGTCCCGAGCCCGAGGGCGCCTTCTACGCGTATCCCTCCGTCAAGGCCCTCGTCGGCAAGGAGATCCGCGGCAAGCGCCCGCAGAGCACGGTCGAGCTGGCCGCGCTGATCCTGGAGGAGGCCGAGGTCGCGGTCGTCCCGGGTGAGGCGTTCGGCACGCCCGGGTACCTGCGTCTGTCGTACGCCCTGGGTGACGAGGATCTCGTGGAGGGTGTGAGCCGGATTCAGAAGCTGTTGGCGGAGGCGCGGGACTGAGGTCTCCCCAGCACCACCCCTGGTGGGCCACTCCATATCGGTACGGGGTGGTCCACCATCCGTTTGTGCGAGCAAGACCACGATCGGGGAAAGCGCTACCGGTATGGCAGGGGCGTACGGCAGGATCCTGGAATGGAGCGCGTACGTGATGTCTCTGAACTGCCCAAAGCCCATCTGCACCTGCACTTCACCGGGTCGATGCGGATCGCCACCCTTCTTGAACTGGCCGACAAGCACGGGATCCACCTTCCCGACGCGCTGACGAGCGGGGAACCGCCGAAGCTGCGGGCCACCGACGAGCGGGGCTGGTTCCGCTTCCAGCGGCTGTACGACGCGGCGCGGTCGTGTCTCAGAGAGCCCGAGGACATTCAGCGGCTGGTGCGCGAGGCCGCCGAGGAGGACATCAGGGACGGCTCCGGGTGGCTGGAGATCCAGGTCGACCCGACCTCGTACGCGCCTCGGCTGGGCGGTCTGATCCCGGCCCTGGAGGTCATTCTGGACGCGGTGGACTCGGCCGTGCGGGAGACGGGGCTCGGGATGCGGGTTCTGGTGGCGGCGAACCGCATGAAGCACCCGCTGGACGCCCGCACACTGGCCCGCCTGGCGGTGCGGTACGCGGATCGGGGCATCGTCGGCTTCGGGCTCTCCAACGACGAACGACGGGGCATGGCGCGGGACTTCGACCGGGCCTTCGCGATCGCGCGCGAGGGCGGGCTGCTGGCGGCGCCGCACGGTGGCGAGCTGACGGGCCCGGCGTCGGTGCGTGACTGCCTGGATGACCTGCATGCCACGCGGATCGGACATGGAGTGCGGGCCGCCGAGGACCCGCGCCTCATGAAGCGCCTCGCGGACCGGGGCATCACCTGTGAGGTGTGCCCGGCGTCGAACGTCGCCCTAGGGGTGTACGAAAAACCGGAGGACGTCCCCTTGCGCACACTTTTCGAGGCCGGGGTCCCCCTGGCGCTCGGTGCGGACGACCCCCTGCTCTTCGGCTCGCGGCTGGCCGCCCAGTACGAGAGCGCACGCCGCCATCACGCCTTCACGGACGCGGAACTGGCCGAGCTGGCACGACAGTCGGTACGGGGTTCGGCGGCGCCGGAGGACGTCAGGCGGAAGCTGCTCTCCGGGATCGACGACTGGCTGACCGACTCGGCTCTCTAGAGGCCTGCCTGAGGACTGCCGGTCTCCTAGAGGCTGACGCCCACCGTCACCGGCTCGTTGACGAGCGTGATCCCGAAGGCGGCGTGGACCCCGGCGACGACCTCGCGGGCGAGCGTCAGCAGGTCCTCCGTGGTGGCCTGGCCCCGGTTGGTGAGGGCCAGGGTGTGCTTGGTCGAGATGCGGGCGGGGCCGGTGCCGTAGCCCTTGGTGAAGCCCGACCTGTCGATCAGCCAGGCCGCGGAGGTCTTGGTGTGGCCGTCGCCCGCCGGGTACGCGGGCGGGGTCACGTCGGCGCCCAACCGTGCCGCCACGCGCGCGTGGAACGCGGCGAACTCCTCGTCGGTGAGGATCGGGTTGGTGAAGAACGATCCCGCCGACCACGTGTCGTGGTCCTCCGGGTCGAGCACCATGCCCTTGCCCGAGCGAAGCTTGAGGACGGTCTCCCGGGCGGCTTCGAGGGGCACGCGGTCGCCTGGCCCGACACCGAGGGCGCGAGCCGTCTCGGCGTACTTGAGCGGCGCGGACAGCCCCTCCGCATCCTCCAGCTCGAAGCGGACACGCAGCACGACGAAGCGCTCGGGGTCGGCCTTGAATCGGCTGTGGCGGTACGAGAAGACGCACTCGGCGTTCGGAACGGTGACCGTTTCGCGGGTCTTCCGGTCGTACGCGATCACTTCGGTGATCGTCGACGACACCTCTTGGCCGTACGCGCCCACGTTCTGGATCGGCGTCGCGCCCGCGGAGCCGGGGATTCCGGCGAGGCACTCGATGCCCGCGAGGCCGGCCTCGACGGTGCGGGCGACCGCGTCCGTCCACACCTCGCCGGCGGCCAGCTCCAGCTTCGTACCGTCGAGGTCGAAGCCGCGCGTGGCGATGCGCAGGGCGGTGCCCGCGAAGCCCTTGTCGCCGATGACCAGGTTGGATCCACCTCCGATCAGCAGCAGCGGCGTACCGGAGTCGTCGGCCTCGCGGACGGCGGAGATCACCTCGGCGTCGGTCGTCGCGGTGATAAGCCGCGCGGCGGGACCGCCGAGCCGGAAGGTGGTCAGCGGGGCGAGCGGGGCGTCATGGAGTTCCTGCACGTGCACAAGAGTACGAGAACGGCCCCGCCGGTCTGGGCGGGGCCGTTCTCGGCGGGGCTCGGCCGCAGGTGCCTCTCGGCGCGGCTCGGTCACAGGCGCCGGAGCGCCTCCGACCAGTCGAGCGGGAGGTCCTCCGCGGTCACCGTCCAGGTGGCGAATTTCGCGTCCCGCATCAGGGGGGCCAGGCCCCGGGCGGTCGGTGCGTGCGTGCCGGAGCGGGCGAAGGCCTTGAGCGCCGCGGGTGACTCCCAGGCGGACAGGGTCCAGAAGGTCCGCCGCAGCAGCGCCGCCCTCATCGTGGCCCCGTACGCCCCGGGCGCCTCGTTCACCTGCCGCCAGACGCTGGGCGTCTTGACGAAGAACTTCAGCGCTCCCCACAGGGTGCGGGTCTCGAAGCGCGAGGCGAAGACGTGGACCTCGGCGTGGCGGGGCGGGGTGTTGGGCACGGTCCAAGGGGCGGTGGGCATGTCGGGTTCCTTTCGGGGTCTGATTTCCGATCGGAGTTCGATTTCCGGACCCAAGCGATGGCGCTTCTCTGACCTCTACCGGAGGAGCATTTGATTTCCGTACTCAGTGCGAGGCCGTCTCCAGCACCGGAGCGGGCGCCGTTCCCGCGCTCTCTTCCCCCGGCCCGGCCGTACGGCGACGCCCCGGGATGAACAGCGCCGCGATCCCCGCCACGGCCACCGCGGAGGCGCCCACCCACAGCGCCGGCTGGATCCCGTCCACAAAGGTCTGCGGGGTCTCGTAGCCGCCCTGGGCGGAGAAGATCGAGGCCATCACCGCGATACCGAGCGCGCCCCCGACCTCGCGCAGTGCGTTGTTGGTGCCGGACGCGATCCCCTGCTCCTTAACCCGGACGCTGGACATGGCCAGGCTGGAGGCAGGGGCGAAGAAGAGGGACATCCCGATACCGCTGATGACGAAGGCGGGCAGCTGCGCGGCGTACGAAGTGTCGGCCGCGATCACGGACGCGAACCAGCCCAGCCCGACAGCCTGCAGGAACAGGCCCACCGCGACGACCGGGCGGCCGCCGATCCGGTCGGACAGATAGCCGGCGACGGGCGCGACGATCATCGGCATGCCGGTCCAGGGCAGCATTCGCAGCCCCGCCTCGGTGGGCGAGTAGCCGAGCACGCCCTGCATGTACTGGCTGAGCAGGAAGATCGAGCCGAACATCCCGAGGAACATCAGCAGGCTGGCCGCGTTGATGCCGGCGAAAGCCCGGTTGCGGAAGAGCCGCATCGGCAGCATCGGGTTCTTGGCGTGGATGCCGTGTAGTACGAAGCCGACGAGCAGAGCCGCGCCCGCGAACAGGCTCAGGAGGATCAGCCCGTCGGTCCAGCCGACGACAGGCGCGCGGACCAGGCCGTACACGATCCCGAAGAGGCCGCCACTGGCGAGCAGGGTGCCACGGACGTCGAGCGGGGCACCGGTGCCGTACGACTCCGAGAGGCGCAGCCGGGCGAGCGGCAGCAGGGCCAGGCCCAGCGGGACGTTCAGCCAGAAGATCCACTGCCAGGAGATGTGTTCGGTGAGGCTGCCGCCGATGAGCGGCCCGGAGGCGACGGCGAGACCGTTCACGGCGCCCCAGATCCCGTACGCCATCCCGCGTTTGGCGGCCGGAACGGCGGCCGTGAGCAGGGTCAGCGTCAGCGGCATCATGATGGCCGCGCCGACGCCCTGGACCGCGCGGGCGGCGATCAGCGAGTCGATGCCGGGGGCCATGGCCGCGGCGGCGGACGCTCCGGTGAAGACGGTGATGCCGACGAGGAAGAGCCGACGGCGGCCGAACCGGTCACCCAGGGCCGCGCCGAACATCAGGAGCACGGCGAAGGTGAGCGTGTACGCGCTCACGGTCCATTCCAGGTCGTCGAGCCCTCCCCCGAGGTCCTCGCGGATCGAGGGCAGGGCGGTGGTGACGACGAGGTTGTCGAGGGCCGCCATGAATCCGGCGACACTGGTGATGACGAGGGCCCAGACGGTTCCCCCGCGACCTTCTGTCTGCTGTGACATCGCTCCCCCAGAGCATCTAGTTAGTAACTGATAACTAACTTCCATGGACGTGAGAAGGCGCCGAACTCCGCCTTCCTTGCTTCAGTGCTCCAGCCGACCCTTGGTCCGAGCCGAGGGGTAAAGCCCCTCCCACACCCGGTGCTCGGGCGGAAATCCCATGGCCACCAGGCAGTTGACGAGCATCCCGTAGGCCATGAAGGTCGTGGTGTCGTTCACGTCGGCACCGAGCGGCAGGTGAACGGTCTCCCACAGGCGCATCCAGCCGGCCCGTACCGCCTCGCCGAGCTCGGGCTCTCCGGCCTGTTCGGCGGCCGCCACCGCGACGTACATCTGCATCTGCATCAGCAGCAGTTCAGGCTCCTCGGCGATGACCTTGGTGTAGGCGTCCGCCATGGAGTGCAGGGCCGCCTCACCCTCCAGTCCTTCGGCGGCATCCGCGAAGATGCGCATGGTCTGCTCCATGCACCGCTCGGCCGCCGCGAGGAAGATCGCCTTCTTGCCCGGGAAAAGTCGGAAGAGGTACGGCTGCGAGACACCCACGCGCTTGGCGATCGCCTCGGTGGAGGTGCCGTAGTAGCCACCCCGGGAGAACTCGCTCACCGCCGCGCGGATGACGCTCTCACGCCTCTCTTCTGCGCTCATCCTGACCATGCGAGTAAGTTAGTACTCAATCACTAACTACGTCAAGGGGCGTGACTCCGGGAGGAGTGAGGGCCGGCGGCGGATCACGGGGCGGGTATGCGTAAGGGGCGCCCCCAATGGCGGGCGCCCCTTACGCGCTGCACTGCGCTTACCGCTGCCGTCAGGCCAGCCGTACAACCGCCCGGGACATGCCCAGCACCTTCTGCCCCGCGCTCGTCGCGGTGAGGTCGACGCGGACGGTGTTGTCGTCGAGCTTGGCCGCGACCTTGCCGCTGACCTCGATCGTGGCGCCCTTGTCGTCGTTCGGGACGACGACGGGTTTGGTGAAACGGACGCCGTACTCGATAACCGCGGCCGGGTCGCCGGTCCAGTCGGTGACGACCCGGATCGCTTCGGCCATCGTGAACATGCCGTGCGCGATGACATCCGGGAGGCCGACCTCCTTGGCGAACCTCTCGTTCCAGTGGATCGGGTTGAAGTCCCCGGAGGCACCCGCGTACTGGACGAGGACGGCGCGGGTCACGCCGAAGGCCTGGGCAGGCAGTTCGGTGCCGACCTCGACATCGTCGTATGCGATCTTCGCGGTCATTGTCAGCCTTCCTCGGCCGCGCGGGCCACGAGCTTGGTCCAGGCGGTCACCACGTGCTCGCCCGCCTCGTCGTGGACCTCACCGCGGACGTCCAGGATGTCGTTGCCCGCCATCGACTTGATCGCGTCGATGGTGGAGGTGACGGTGAGCCGGTCACCGGCGCGCACCGGGCGCTTGTAGGCGAACTTCTGGTCGCCGTGCACCACGCGGCTGTAGTCGAGACCCAGTCGGGGGTCCTGGACGACCTGCCTCGCGGCCTTGAAGGTGATCGAGAACACGAAGGTCGGCGGGGCGATCACATCGGCGTGGCCGAGGGCCTTCGCGGCCTCCGGGTCCGTGTACGCGGGATTGGCGTCACCCACCGCCTCCGCGAACTCGCGGATCTTCTCCCGGCCGACCTCGTACGGGTCGGTGGGCGGGTAGGACCGCCCCACGAAGGACTGGTCGAGCGCCATGGGCTCGGCACCTCCTGGTTGTCTCCGCTGGACTGGCTGGACTGGTTTGGCTCTGACCCGTTGGGCTGACTGTCGTCGCCGGTCTCATTGTCGTCAGCGGACAGGTTGTCGTCGCTGGACGCGCCGCCATCGCGGGACGTTTGGTCGTCGCGGGCGGATGGTCGTCGCTGGACTGCTCGTCGAGGCTGGACGGCTTGTCGCCGCTGGACAACGACGCGAGGCCGCCCCCCATCTGCAGGGGACGGCCTCGTGTACGAGCCTGATTTATCGCGTTTCGCGGTGCGCGGTGTGCGCGTTGCAACGCGGGCAGTGCTTCTTCATCTCCAGTCGGTCCGGGTTGTTACGCCGGTTCTTCTTGGTGATGTAGTTCCGCTCCTTGCACTCCACGCAGGCCAGCGTGATCTTCGGGCGGACGTCGGTGGCAGCCACAGGAGTGCTCCTTGACGAACGGATAGGACATTAACGCACAGAAGAGTAGCCGATCGAAGGACCGACCCCGCAATCGGCTACTGTCAGTAGCGGTGACCGGACTTGAACCGGTGACACAGCGATTATGAGCCGCTTGCTCTACCGACTGAGCTACACCGCTGTGATGCGATCGGTTCCCGCCTCGCGGCGGAAACCTCTCACACCAGAGCCCCAATACGGAATCGAACCGTAGACCTTCTCCTTACCATGGAGACGCTCTACCGACTGAGCTATTGGGGCGAGCGATGAAGACATTACACGCTCGCCCACCGATCGCCCAAATCCGTTTCGCGGCACCTGCCCCGCCCCGTTCCCAGGCGTTCGCGGGGAGTTTCACGCGCCTCTTCCGCACGACGGACCACACCGGTACGACTATTCCGCTCCTCCTCGATGCGCACCGATCGCCGCCCTAGGCTCGACTCACGCTGCGTGATCTTGTGTCCCCTCCTTCGCAGCCGCCGCCGAGCCCCAGGAGCGCGATGCCCGACAGTCAGCCGCAGCCGCCCCACTCCTCTTCTTCCTCGTCGGGCCCGTCGGGTTCGTCAGGCCGGAGCGACGGCTCCGACCTGCTGCTCTGCGGTGCGCGGCTCACCGACGGCCGGACCGTGGACGTACGGCTGGGCGGTGGGCGTATCGAGGCGGTCGGCACGGCCGGCAGCCTCACCGCGCACACAGCGCGCGTGGATCTCGCCGGCTATCTGCTCCTGGCGGCCCCGGCGGAACCGCACGCCCACGGCGACACGGCCCTGTCGGCAGAAGGCGACGGGCCGGTCTCCCACGACGAGCAGGAGGTCCAGCGACGTGCGACCGAGGCCGCGCTGCTCCAGCTAGGGCATGGGGCCACCGCCGTACGTTCGCATGTGCGCGTGGGTGATGTGCAGGGGCTGGGTTCAATGTCGGCGGTGCTTCAGGCTCGGCGCGCGCTACGAGGGCTCGCCGAGTTGACGGCGGTGGCCGTGCCGCGGGTGCTGACCGGGCTCGCCGGGGCCGACGGGCTGGCGATACTGCGGGACGCGGTGAAAATGGGCGCCTCCGTAGTGGGCGGTTGTCCAGATTTGGACCCCGATCCGACGGGTTACGTGGAGGCGGTCCTGGAGGTCGCGTCGGAGCACGGCTGCCCCGTCGATCTGCACACGGACGGTGACGATCCGGCGCGGCTCGCGCGGCTCGCGGCTATGGCGGGCGGGCTGCGCCCCGGAGTCACGCTCGGCCCGTGCGGCGGTCTCGGGCGGCTGCCCTCCGAGGTGGCGTCGCGGGCGGCGGATCAGCTGGCCGCGGCAGGGGTGACCGTGGTCTGCCTGCCCCAGGGCGGCTGCTCGGGCGTGGACCGGCGCGGGACGGCTCCGGTACGGCTGCTGCGGGCGGCCGGGGTACGGGTCGCGGCCGGGAGCGGTGCCCTCCGGGACGTGTCGAACCCCGTGGGGCGCGGGGATCCGATGGAGGCGGCGTATCTGCTGGCCTCGCGGCACGGACTGCGGGCCGGGGACGCGTACGACGCGGTGAGTTCGACGGCGCGGGCGGCGCTGGGGCTGCCCGAGGTGCGCGTGGAGGCCGGGTTCCCGGCTGAGTTGCTCGCGGTGCGCGGGGACCGGCTCGATGGGGCGTTGTCGCTGGCGTACAGCCGGATCGTCGTGCACCGGGGGCGGGTGGTGGCGCGGACGAGTGCGGTGCGGGAGTACTGCGGCTCGGCTGCCGCCGTGGCGTTGGGTCTGCCTCGGCAGGGGCGGACGGGCGAGTCGCCGTGAGGCCGTCGGCTGAAGCCGGTGTGCTTCGCGATCCCAGGGGCCGGTGTGCTTTGCGATCCCGCGCGCTGGGGATGTGAACGCCATGCGCAGGGGGTTGTTGGGCGGGCGCCCCGGGTGTTGGGGTGCCGGGTGCTGGGGCCCCAGGTGCTGGGGTGTTGAGCGGCACGCGCGCGTGGAGGGTTGATTGGGGTCCACGCGCGCGTACCGGTGCTCTTGTCTTCTCTGTTCGGCTCTTGTCTGCTCTGTTCGGCTCTTGTCTGCCCTGGTCGACTGCTGTCTGCTCTGGTCGGCTGCTGTCAGTGGCCGTCGGGCGCCGGACCGGATCCGTGGCTGCCGAGCTCCCGCCGGGAACCTTGGCTGTCGGGTACCCGACGGGCCCTCAGAAGCCGCCCAGCATGCCGCCGGTGAACGGGCTGCCCGGACCCCCGATCCCGCCTGCGGGGATCTCGGTGGCGCCGGACGGTGCGCTGACATCGCCCGCCTCGCCAAACTTGAGTACCAGCGGGAGCTTTGCGCCCTGCGGGTCATCCGCGAGGACGGCGAGGTCCATGGAGACACGGGTCAAGTCGCCGTTCTTCAGTGAGAAGTTGACGGCGATCTTCTTGTCCGGGACGTCCTTCAGGTCCTCGTCGGTGGGCAGTTCGGTGCCTGCCGGGAGGTCGTCGACCAGCGGCCCGAGCTTGTCGAGGACACCGGTGAGCAGGTCGCGGAACGAGGCCTTGGCGACGATCCGTTCGACGCCGTCGCTGCCTCCCTTGTTGCTGAAGGTGACCTCGCGCGCGACGACGCCGCGTACTGCCTTGAGGATCTTCTGTTGGGTCTTGGTGTCGATCTCGTCTGGTTCGTCTGACTTGTTGGACCCCCCGGAATCGGCGGAGCCCGATCTGTCCTTGACCGCCCGCTCAAGTTCGCTGGTGTCGGCCTTGACCCACTTGCCCTCGAGGACCTCCTTGAACTCGCGCTCACTCTCGGGGAGTTCGTCGGCCGTGGGGAACGGGAAGCCCATGACCTCGCCGAGCGCGTCCATGTCGGCGCGGTAGTACATGTAGTCGCCGACGACCCGAACTTCGGCCAGGACTCCGTCTGGCCCCGAGATCGTCACGCCAGTACCGACGAGGTCCTTCTCGCCCGAGTCGGCGAGCGGCTTCCTCGACTCGACGGACACCTTGATCCGTACCCCGGTGAGGAACTTCGCGAGCTCCGGTGGAATCTCTTCGCCGGGCTCCGCTTCTCCGGCCAGCTTCGTGAGCGCGGAGGGCTTGGCTTCGAGCCCCAACTCGAAGGCGAGTGACTTCTTTTCGCCGAGTCCCTCTACGGCGTGGTCGACCTTCTGCCCGGCGGTGAGGTTCTCGACTGTGCCGCAGGCGGCCGCGCCGGCGAACAGGACGGCGGAGCAGCCGACCGCGGTGAGGGTCTTACGTATGGCAGGACTCCTGCGTGCGGCAGAGCTCTTACCTGCGGCATCGCTCCCGCGTGCAGCCGTGTTCTTGCGTGCGGCCGTGCTCTTGCGTCTGGCAGTGCTCTTGCTTGTGGCAGTGATGACGGTCTCCTTCATGACGCCGCGCGGCGTCCCCTTCGTACGCGGTGATCGTTCATGAGACCCATGAGTTATCCACAGGGTTGTGCGGCGAGTGGGTCCATCCGGGCGTACGGTCGGAAACATGCGCATTGTCATCGCTGGAGGTCATGGTCAGATCGCGCTGCGGCTGGAGCGGCTGCTCACCGCGCGCGGTGACGAGGTAGCGGGGATCATCCGCCGTGCCGAACAGGGCGACGATCTGCGGGCGGCCGGCGCCGAGCCGGTCCTGTGCGATCTGGAGTCGGCTTCGGTGGAGGAGGTCGCCGCGCATCTGGAGGGCGCGGACGCCGCCGTCTTCGCGGCGGGCGCGGGCCCGGGCAGCGGGGCTGCCCGCAAGGACACCGTGGACCGGGGCGCCGCCGTGCTCTTCGCGGACGCCGCGGCCCGGACCGGGGTGCGGCGGCACGTGGTGGTGTCGTCGATGGGCGCGGATCCGGAGCATCCCGGGGACGACGTTTTCGACAGGTATCTGCGCGCCAAGGGCGAGGCCGACGCGTACGTACGCGCTCACGCCGGCCTGGACTGGACGATCCTGCGTCCCGGGATGCTCACGGACGACGCCGGCACCGGTCTCGTACGCCTGGAGGCCGCTACGGGGCGCGGGCCCATCCCGCGCGACGACGTCGCGGCGGTCCTCGCGGAGCTCGTGGACACTCCGGCGACGACCGGGCTGACGCTGGAGCTGATCAGCGGGTCGACGCCGGTTTCCGTGGCGGTCAAGTCGGTGGCGGGGAACTGAAGGGGCGGCGTTTCTGAGCAGCGGCTTTGGGGGCTCCTTGGGGGGAACTTTGGGACGGCGAGATGCGCGTCGCGGTGTGCGCCGCCGTCGGATGTCGGCCCTCGGATCCTGGCCCGATGCTGGCCCTCGGATGTTCGCTGTCGGATGTTCGCTGTCGACGCAAGAGGCGGACGCGGGCGTGGGCCGGTGGTTGGCTGGGCCCGTCCGACGAGCAGAGGAGTTGCCGTGCCCGTGCCCGCCGAGGTTCCCGCCGCGCAGGAGGCCCTGTTGCGGAAGATGTACGACGTCTTCAGCACCGACGAACGCGACGCGTTCATCCCGCGTTGCCTGGCCCCCGACGTCGACTGGCCGAACGTCGCCGACGGTGTCCGGCTGCACGGCCACGAGGCGGTACGCGCCTACTGGGCAGCGCAGTTCGAGACCATGCACCCCCTCGTACGGCTGGAGGGGCTGCGCCTCGACGAGGACGGTCGGCACGTGGTCGCCACAGTGCGGCCGGGGCTACGGGACGAGGCGGGCGAGCACTGGGCGGAGGACCCGGTCGAGCACGTGTACCGCTTCGGGCCGGACGGTTTGGTGAGCCGCATGGACGTACGACAGCTCTGAATCGCCGCCCTGTCGGCCCCGTCCGCCCTCACCCCTGTCAGCCCTCAGTCCTGTCAGAAGAGCGGGAGCTGGCCAGGGAACTCCGCGACGACATACCCGTCCACCGCCGGCTGGGCCGCACCGATTTCCGCCTGCCTGCGCGACCCGGGACACGAAACCAGCTCCCCGCTCTCCCGAGCCCCCGGCGGATCGTGCCGGGCGAACCGCCCGGCCACGACGGCAATCCGGCGACGGCACTCGGGGCAGTTCCTACGGCGTGAGGACATGGGCGACATGGGCTCAGCGTACGAAGAAAACGTTTGGCGGGGAGGGGGAGGTGGCCGCGGCCCGGGACGTCTGGGGGCGTGCCAAGAGTCCGGGGTTCGGCTCGCGGTCCGGGGCTGTTAACGGTGCGCGGTCATGGCCGAGCCTCGGGCCTCTCGTGGCCCGCCTCTCCTCCCCCGCCCCCATTCACTTCACTTCTGCGCGCCCGTCGCCTCCTTCGTACGCTGTCAGCCGTGACCCCACTGGAGCGCAGGGCCGACGAACTCACCGCGGACTACGTACGAGGCCGGTGGAGGCCCGAAGCGGCCGAGAAGCACCACGCTCGGATCCTGGCCTCGGGCATCGACGACGGTCTCCCCAGTGTCCCGAGCTCCGAGTCCATCGGACAGATGCCGCATCCCGCTCCGGCGTCGTGGCGTCTGGCCCCACTGCTCTCCGCCCACGCATCGGGCGCCCCTCAGACGCAGGCGCTGGTACGTGAGCTGGTGGCCGCGATCGCCGGCGCTGACGGGCCGCCCCTGCCGCCCCGCACGCACCGCTACGTCGAGGCGCCGACCGCCTACACCGGCGAGGCAGCGTCGATCTTCCTGGGCGCGGAATCACCAACTGCCCCGACTGGCAGCGCAGCGCCGTACTGCGCCTGGACGCGCTCGGCTCCCCGGCGGTCGTCCTCAACCCACGTCGCGCCGCCTACGCCTTCGATCGACCCGAGACCGCACGCGAGCGGATGGTGCAGTCGCCAGGAGCGTGGCCGCTGCGTGGACCGTGGCTTCCAGGGAGTCGTGGACGGGTACGTCCGGGCGGGCGACCCCCTCCGCTCTGCGTTCTCGCCGAGCGGAGGGGGTCTCTCTCAGCCTGACGGCGCCCAGGATTCGAACCTGGGAAAGCTGAGTCGGCAGATTTGCAGTGCGCTGCAGTGAAACGGGGGCCACGTACGGCAGATCCTCAGCTGGCTCGGGTCTTGGTCCCAGGAGATAACCCGGCTCACCAAGATCCCGACAGGACCCAGGGCAGGAGGAAACACGCATTCCCGAGCCTCTGCACGCGGATGTACTGCGGGCAGGGGCTCGGGAATGCTGGGCGGG
Source organism: Streptomyces sp. 2A115 (assembly GCF_052245575.1). Lineage (NCBI taxonomy): Bacteria > Bacillati > Actinomycetota > Actinomycetes > Kitasatosporales > Streptomycetaceae > Streptomyces > Streptomyces sp. 2A115. The sequence continues at coordinate 117,255 of NZ_JBQQCG010000023.1, forward strand.
CTTCACGAGCTACGGATGTGGCCGACCCGCCTGGCACTCAGAGGTCGGGAACTCCCGTCAGGGCGGCCATCTGACTGATCATCGTCGGGTTCGCAACGCCGGAATAGGCGCGCACCTCATCCACGGTGCCTTGGAAGTACTCACCGCGGATCGCCGAGCGGCCCACTTGAAGACCGCCCGAGGCCGTCCACGAGGTCGTGTCCACGGCAGTGGACGTGTTGGCCAGCTGCCCGTTCACATAAAAACGAAGCTCATCAGCAGGGGCGTCGAAGACGACGGCCAAGTGGTCGCCCATGCCGTAGGGGTCATCATTGGGCAGAGCTTGCTCCTCGGTGATGACCACCTGCTGGGCATTCGCCTTGTCCTTGGCGGACACCACGACTTCCCACTTCCCGCTTGCCGCCTGGTACCGGATCACGATGCGGTCGGCGTCGGAGCCCGGGAGTGACAGGACGGTCTGCGTCCTGTTGTCGACTGCGGCCAGGCGAGCCCGAGCGGCGAGAGTGAAGCTCCCGTCTCCGCCGACCGGTGCCACGGATGTCGCCGCCCAGTCACCGTCGCCGTCGAGCCTGAGATCTCCCTGATCAACCAGTGCGGGATCTCCGAAGATGTCCTCGTTGTGGTAGATCCACGCATCGCCGTTCAAAGTCAGCGGCAGGCCCTCAGGCTCCACATTGGGAGCGATTCCGCCGGGCGCCTCCTCCAATGGCCAGTAGCCCTCCCGACTCAGCGACGTCTCTCCGACCCGGGCTCCGTGTCCCTGGCCGACTGCGTAGGCGGCGCCAGGGAGCGCACCGAATGTGAACAAGAGCGCGACGGCGCCTAACCCCACAAACGCGGCGCGATATCTGTCGTGCATGACCCCCCTTTAAAGAATCCGGTCAAAATGCTTGAGTGATCTTGCAGCCTCGGTCCTTCAAGCGCAAGGAGTTTCGACTGCGCAGATCACGTATCGGCCCACCTTCAAGGCAACCGATTACGACCAGACAGAGCCACCGCGCTGAGCCGTGCGATACAGCAGCGGAGACAGTAACCACCACAGCCCCAGCCAACCGCCAAGAGCCGTCAAGGGCTGATTGACCAGTTCGCTGAACCTCAATAGCCATTCCAGCCGAGAGTTCGGGACGAATCGGGACGAAGAGTTCCGTGTCAGACCTGTGTCAGATCCTGCGGGGAAGCACGGGGAAGCACGGGGACCAGCCGATCGCCCACCAGGGCGCCGACACCGCTCCGGGAAGAGGCGACCGGGCAGGCGAACCACAGCGTCGTTCTTGCCGTCAGCGAAGAGCCCTACCTCAACGCGCTCCATCGGGGCCTCCAACCTGACATCAACGACGCCCCCCAGGCGACCCTTGGGCAGTCATGCATGGTGCAGAGAAGGCCTTGCCACCTTCGTCCGCGTCCTCCACCGAAGCCACAGCGAGAAGGGCCACTCACGGGAGAACGCGGACGGCTGGTACAACAACGTCGGCCGCGACCTGCCTGCCAGCGGTGACTGGAGCTTCTTCGCACGAGCTCTGCGAGCTGCGACCACCTTCGAGTAGCCCATGGCTCACGGCGGGCGCAAAGGCCAGGCGGCCGCGCCTGTACCGGCTGCCTGCCAGATGCAGGGAGCGGGCCGTCCACGTTTACCCCACGCATGGCCCGCGTATGGCCCGGAAACCCTGATCAGCCCCGAGATCCACACGTCACAGCGTGAGACAAGTCACCCGCTTTCGATTCCACCCGAAAGATCGTCCCCAAACACGAAGAAACCCCCTCCAACCTGCGTTGTCGCAGAACAGAGGGGGTTCACCTTCATGTGGCGGCGCCAGGATTCGAACCTGGGAAGGCTGAGCCGGCAGATTTACAGTCTGCTCCCTTTGGCCGCTCGGGCACACCGCCGGGGTAGCTGCCATTCGAACCGCTTTTCGGCGGTGCTCCGTGGCAACGACGTAAACGATACCCGATGCCCGGGGGTGCTTCGCCACCCGATTGATCAGCGCTCGTTGGGGAGCGTGTGGCTAGGCTTATGCGGATGCGGCCAGGGACCGATGCCGGGCTCGACGGCCGCCCCTACGCACCCGATACAAGGAGCCACAGGACATGGCCGACTCCAGTTTCGACATTGTCTCGAAGGTCGAGCGGCAGGAGGTCGACAACGCCCTCAACCAGGCCGCCAAGGAGATCTCGCAGCGCTACGACTTCAAGAACGTGGGCGCCTCCATCTCCTGGTCCGGCGAGAAGATCCTGATGGAGGCGAACTCCGAGGAGCGGGTCAAGGCGATCCTCGACGTCTTCCAGTCCAAGCTGATCAAGCGGGGCATCTCGCTGAAGTCGCTGGACGCGGGTGAGCCGCAGCTCTCCGGCAAGGAGTACAAGATCTTCGCCTCGATCGAGGAGGGCATCTCCCAGGAGAACGCGAAGAAGGTGGCGAAGATCATTCGTGATGAGGGCCCGAAGGGCGTGAAGGCGCAGGTGCAGGGCGACGAGCTGCGGGTCAGCTCGAAGAGCCGTGACGACCTGCAAGCCGTGCAGGCGCTGCTGAAGGGCCAGGACTTCGACTTCGCCGTGCAGTTCGTCAACTACCGGTGACATCGCACTCGTTGCGCGTACGAGAGCTGCGCGTACGAGGAAGGGTGGGCACCGGAGGTGCCCACCCTTCTCGCCTGCTGGCTGCGGTCTCAGGGGTACGCGCTCAGTTGCGCGAGTTGCCGAACAGGATGCGGTACGCGATCAGCAGGGCGAGCGAGCCGCCGATCGCGGCGGCCCAGGTTGCACTGTCGTAGAAGTCCTTGGTGACCGGGTGGTCCAGCCAGCGGGCGGATATCCAGCCGCCGATGAACGCGCCCGCGATGCCGATGGCGGTCGTGCCGATGAAGCCGCCCGGGTCACGGCCCGGCAGCAGGAACTTGGCGATGGCTCCGGCCAACAGCCCCAGGATGATCCAGCTGATGATGCCCATACCGTGAACCTGCCTCTCCGTGCTGTGCCTGTGCTGTGATCTTGCTCCCGCCAGGCTGTGTTCATGCCACTCGTGCTGCTGATCGTGGTGCTGGTCATGCTTGTGTTCGTTCGTTGTTGCTGGGGAGGACGCCGACGCGACGGTGGTCGGTTGCACTGATCAGTAGGGTGCGGCTCATGACACAGTCCGATTCCAGCCAGCCTGGTTCGCCCCAGCCGGGTTCACCGCAACACCAAGCGGAGCTGCGGCGGACACTCGGCGTCGGGGACGCTGTGGTCATCGGCCTCGGCTCGATGCTCGGTGCGGGGATCTTCGCCGCTCTGGGGCCCGCAGCGCGGGCCGCCGGGTCCGGGCTTCTCCTCGGCCTGGGCATCGCCGCCATCGTCGCCTACTGCAACGCGACAGCGTCAGCGCGCCTTGCCGCCCGCTATCCCGCCTCGGGCGGGACATACGTGTACGGGCGGGAGCGCCTAGGGGAGTTCTGGGGGTATCTGGCGGGCTGGTCGTTCGTCGTCGGCAAGACCTCCTCGTGTGCGGCGATGGCGCTCACCGTGGGCGCGTACGTCTGGCCTGGGCAGGCGCACGCGGTGGCCGTCGGGGCCGTGGTGGCGCTGACCGCGGTGAACTACGGCGGTGTGCAGAAGTCGGCGTGGCTGACGCGGGCGATCGTGGCGGTGGTCCTCGCGGTCCTCGCTTCCGTGGTGGTCGTGTGCCTCACCTCCGGGACCGCCGAGGCCGAGAGACTCGACGTCGGGGTCTCCGGGGGCGCGGGCGGAGTGCTTCAGGCGGCCGGCCTGCTGTTCTTCGCCTTCGCCGGGTATGCGCGGATCGCGACGCTCGGCGAGGAGGTACGGGACCCGGTGCGTACCATTCCACGCGCGATCCCGCTGGCGCTGGGCATCACGCTGGTGGTGTACGCGGCTGTGGCAGTAGCTGTCCTCTCCGTGCTGGGGTCGGGTGGACTCGGGCAGGCGACGGCGCCACTGGCCGACTCCGTGCGCGCCGCGGGGGCGCCAGGGCTTGTTCCGGTCGTACGGGTGGGCGCCGCCGTAGCAGCGCTCGGCTCTCTTCTCGCGCTGATCCTGGGGGTGTCGCGGACGACGCTGGCCATGGCCCGCGACCGGCATCTCCCGGGCGCGCTGGCCGCCGTGCATCCGCGCTTCCAGGTGCCTCATCGGGCGGAGCTGGCCGTCGGAGCAGTGGTCGCCGTGCTGGCCGCGACGGTGGATGTGCGGGGTGCTATCGGCTTCTCCTCCTTCGGGGTACTCGTGTACTACGCGATCGCCAATGCCTCGGCCTGGACTCTGAGTTCGACCGTTGTGTCGCGCGTGGCGCCAGTGGTGGGGACGGTCGGCTGCGTAACGCTGGCTTTCGCCTTGCCGGGGTTGTCGGTGGTTGTGGGCGCGGGTGTGCTCGGGGTGGGGGCAGCCGCGTATGGCGTGCGCAGGTGGGTGGCCTCGCGATAGCTCGGACTGGCGTGCCAGGCCGGTGGGCGTGTCCTCTACGTACGATGGGCGTGCGGAGCACTCGGCGCCTGCCGACGTATCGCTGCGCGAAGGGCCAGTGGACGGTTGAGCAGGTCCCACGGCCGGGAGTTGCGCGCATCGGCGGCGACGCTCGTCAGCAACTGCTCGATCTCGGTCATGCGTTCATGATGCAGCGCGGCACTGACATTCGGGCGGGCTGTGGATAACTGTCAGGCGAGACGGACCTCGATGCCCTTGCCCTCGAGGAACGCGAGGAGTTCCTCGAAGGTCGACGGGCGGTGGTCCGAGTGCGGAGTGAGACCGAGGCAGGTTCGGGCGATCTCAGCGTCGTGCCAGACCAGGGTGAAGGGCGGGCGGACGCCCCAGTGGCCGCAGAGGCAGTCGGCCAGCGCGTCGAGGCCCCTGCCGAAGTAGCCTGCGGGTCCGTTCATCGCCTCGCCGAGCGCGCAGAAGAAGCCGGGCTCATCGGTGATGTGGCGGCCGTCGAGGTGGTACGTGCCGCCGGGCGCGGCGTCCGGTTGGTGCCCGTCGTGGTTGTCCAGCGCCGTGCTGAGCCAGTAGCGGCGCCCCTCCATGCCGCACCGGGCCCAAGCGTTGAGCAGAGCAGGGCGCCCTTCACTCCACAACTCCCAGACCTCGTCTGCCGCGGTCGGCGGCCGCTCGGACCAGGGTTCCAGTGTGAGGTCCACCAGGCCACGGCCCCGGGCAGAGGGGATCCACGCGATGAGCTCGCCCTCGACGGCAGACTGGACGGTGCGGCCTGTCACGTCGAGGCGTACCAGTTTGGCGTGGCCCAGGTCCTCCTCCCCCGCGTCCAATGCCATCCGCAGAGCCCCGCGCGGGGAGCAGCCGAACAGTCGCACGGACGGTTCGACGAGGTCCGGCTGCCCCTCCTGGACGTACGCCAAGTCCCTGCAGCTGCCCAGTGGTTCGTCCTCCGCGCTGAGGAGCCGGTACCCCGGGGAGAGCGGCGGGTACTGCGGATAGTCGAACGGATTGTGCGGGGACTCGCCCGCCTCGATCGTGACGTCGCGCAGCGAGAGGTCACGCGCGCACGGGCGGTCGCCGAGGACACGTACATCCTGCAAGGACCACTCCTCGACCCGCTCGCCCTTCTTGTCGAGGATCTGCAGAACGAGGGAGCCGAGGGGCGCGGAGCCCTCGGCACGTGCGCGTGCAAGGGCGGTGTTCAGCTCGCCTTCGGGGACGCAGCCGATCAGCTCGTACGTCCCGCGCGCGGAAGGGGGCGGATCGCCGAAGAGGTTCTCGGCGTCCGCGCACAGGGCCCAGACTTCGTCGTCATCGGCGTCGTACGCGACCAGGGCGTACTTCGGCTGGCCCACCCCCTGCGCCGCTCTACCAGCGCGAGGTGAACGGCTGGTCCGTACGCACGATTTCGCGTCCCAGGGGGACCAACGAGACCGGGATCAGCTTGAAGTTGGCGATGCCCAGTGGGATGCCGATGATCGTGATGCACTGGAGGAGGCCGGTCACGATGTGGGCGAGGGCGAGCCACCAGCCGGCGAGGACCAGCCACAGGATGTTGCCGATGAAGGAGGGCGCGCCCGCACCGGGGCGCTCGACCGTCGTCCGGCCGAACGGCCACAGGGCGTAGACGCCGATACGGAAGGCCGCGATGCCGAACGGGATGCCGATGATGGTGATGCAGAGCAGCGCGCCCGCGAGCAGGTAGCCGAGGAACAGCCAGAAGCCGCTGAGGACGAGCCATATGACGTTCAAGATTGTCTTCACTGGTGACGACCTGCCATCTGCTCGAGCCGGGCGATGCGCTCCGCCATCGGCGGGTGCGTAGAGAACATCTTGGAGAGTCCCTGGCCCGGACGGAAGGGGTTCGCGATCATCATGTGGCTTGCGGTCTCGATACGCGGCTCCGGAGGCAGGGGAAGCTGTTTCGTGCCCGCCTCCAGCTTGCGCAGGGCGCTCGCGAGGGAGAGTGGGTCGCCGGTGAGCTGGGCGCCGGCCGCGTCCGCTTCGTACTCCCTGGAGCGGCTGATGGCGAGTTGGATGAGGGACGCGGCGAGCGGGCCCAAGATCATGATCATCAGCATGCCGAGGAGGCCGGGGCCGTCATCGTCGTTCGAGCGGCCGATCGGGATCAGCCAGGCGAAGTTGACCAGGAACATGATGACGGAGGCCAGGGCGCCTGCCACCGACGAGATCAGGATGTCGCGGTTGTAGACGTGGCTGAGTTCGTGGCCGATGACGCCGCGCAGCTCGCGCTCGTTGAGGATGCGCAGGATGCCCTCGGTGCAGCACACGGCGGCGTTGCGCGGGTTACGGCCCGTTGCGAACGCGTTCGGCGCCTCCGTTGGGGAGATGTACAGGCGCGGCATCGGCTGGCGGGCCTGCGTGGAGAGATCGCGGACCATCCTGTACAGGGCGGGGGCTTCGAACTCGCTCACCGGGCGCGCGCGCATCGCGCGTAGAGCCAGCTTGTCGCTGTTCCAGTACGCGTACGCGTTCGTGCCGATCGCGATGAAGAGTGCGACGACGAGGCCCATACGCCCGAAGAAGCTGCCGATGACGATGATGAGTGCGGACAGTCCCCCGAGGAGTACGGCGGTCCTGAGCCCGTTGTGCCGGCGGTGCACGGTACGCCCTCCAAGTGGTGCGGCAGGGGAACCCTTTGCTTGTCGATTTCTGACGTCACTGGTTCCGCGACTCCACGGTCCAGTGGACCCTCCCGTACTGGTCAACGCCAGGCGAGAAGTACTAGTTCCCTTGTGCTTGCGGTGCCACGCATCGGCCACCCGGGTGATGCGGCAACGCCTCGCACGCGCGCGTGGGGTTCGAGTGCCCGATGCGCGCGTGCGGATGCCTCAGGAAACAGCCGCCGCGAAAGTGGTCAGAAGAGGCCGGTGTCGGAGAAGCGCAGGACCAGTTGTGGTGCCCCGGACAGCACGATGCCCAGGACCGCGGTGAGGCCGATCGCGGCCGTCAGGGGGGCCGGCACGCGGTGTGTCTCGGGCTCGCCCTCGGGGGCACGGAACAGCAGGGTTGTCCACTGGAGGTAGTAGAAGAGCGCGATCACGACGTTGACTGCCATGACCACGGCGAGCCAACCGAGGCCCGCGTCGACGGCCGCCGAGAAGACGGTGACCTTCGCGAAGAGGCCGATGATGCCCGGGGGCAGCCCTGCGAGGCAGAGCAGGAAGAAGCCGAGGACGAGCGCGGCGAGGGGGCGCGAGGCGTACAGGCCTCGGTAGTCGCTGATGCGGTTCAGCGGTTTTGTACGGGCCACCAGGGCGGCCACGGCAAAGGCGCCGAGGTTCACGGCGCCGTACATCAGGGCGTACGCGACGGTGGAGCCGATGGCCTTCTCGTCGTCCTCGGAGTAGGCGGCTGCGGCGATCGGCACCAGGATGTAGCCGGCCTGGCCCACGGAGGACCAGGCGAGCAGCCTTACCGCGCTGTACGCGCGCGTGGCCTGCTGCCGGAGGGCGCCGACGTTGCCGATCGTCATGGTGAGCGCGGCCAGGGCGGCGAGTGCCGGGCCCCAGACGTCCGCGTACGACGGGAGGGCGATCACGGTGACGAGGATCAGCCCCGAGAAGCCGACCGCCTTGCCGACGACCGACAAGTAGGCGGCCACCGGCAGAGGTGCCCCTACGTAGGTGTCGGGCACCCAGAAGTGGAAGGGCACGGCGGCCGTCTTGAAGGCGAAGCCGACGAGCGTGAGGACGACGCCTGCCTGGGCGAGCGTGTCCAGCCGGCTGTCGACGTTCTCGATCTTGGTGGCGATCTCGGTGAGGTAGAGGGTGCCCGTCGACGCGTAGACGAAGCTGATGCCCATGAGGCTCACGGCGGTCGCGGTGACCGAGGACAGGAAGAACTTCAGGGCCGCTTCGGAGGACTTCCTGTCTCCGTGCTTGATGCCTACAAGGGCGAAGGCGGGCAGCGAGGCGACTTCCAGGGCGACGATGAGGGTCGCCAGGTCGCGTGAGGCGGGCAGCAGGGCGGCGCCCGCGGCGGAGGAGAGCAGCAGGAACCAGAACTCCCCTTCGGGGAGTTCCCTTTTGGCGTCCTTCAGGGCGGTCACCGACAGGAGTGCCGCGAGGAGCGCGCCGCCGAGGACGAGGAACTGGATGACGAGCGTGAAGCGGTCCGCCGTGTAGCTGCAGACGTCTGCGTCGCCCGTCAGACAGAAGGTCGAGCGGTCGCCGTCCAGGAGAGGCAACAGCGCGAGCGCGGAGACGGTGAGGCCGCCGACGGAGACCCAGCCGAGGAGCGCCTTCTTCGCGTCGCCCACAAAGAGGTCGGCGATGAGCACCACGAGTCCGACGACCGCCGCGATCGTGGGCGGCGCGATCGCGAGCCAGTCGACGGACTGGACCAGGGAGCTCATCGGGTGCCTCCTGCGAAGAGCTGCTGCACGGCCGGGTCGGTCAGGCCGAGGAGGGCCTTGGGCCAGAGCCCGGCGATGACGGTGAGGGCGACGAGCGGGGCCCAGGCCGCGAACTCGTACGCCTGGACGTCCGCGAGTCGCGGGCCCTTCTGCACTTCCTGCGGGACCTCGCCCATGCAGACACGGCGCACGACGATGAGCATGTAGGCGGCGGTGAGCAGCGTGCCGAACGCGGCGATCGCCATGAAGGTCAGGAACGCTGGGCGGCTGAGGTCGTCGGCTGGTTCGAACGCGCCGAACAGCGCCAGCATTTCGCCCCAGAAACCTGCCAGTCCCGGCAGGCCGAGCGAGGCCACGGCGGCGAAGGCGAGCAGGCCGCCGAAGCGCGGGGCCTTGCCGTAGAGAGCCGCGCCGGTCTCCTGCGCGAGGGTGTCGAGGTCGGTCGTGCCCGTGCGGTCCTTGAGGGCGCCGACCAGGAAGAACAGCAGGCCGGTGATGAGGCCATGGGCGATGTTGGCGAACAGCGCGCCGTTCACGCCGGTCGGGGTCATGGTCGCGATGCCGAGGAGTACGAAGCCCATGTGGCCGACGGAAGAGTACGCGATGAGTCGCTTGAGGTCACCCTTCGCGCCCTGCTTGGCGAGGGCCAGGCAGGCCAGCGAACCGTAGATGATCCCGACCACCGCGAAGGCCGCGAGATACGGGGCGAAGGTGCGCATGCCGTCCGGTGTGATGGGCAGCAGAATGCGAACGAACCCGTACGTACCCATCTTCAGCAGGACGCCGGCCAGCAGGACCGAGCCGACGGTGGGCGCTGCGGTGTGCGCGTCGGGCAGCCAGCTGTGCAGCGGCCACATCGGCGTCTTGACCGCGAGGCCGATTCCGATCGCCAGAACGGCGATGACCTGCACGGATGTGGTCAGCGAGGGGTCGTTGTCAGTGGCGAGTGCCACCATGTCGAATGTGCCCGCCTTGAGCCCGATCAGGAGCAGGCCCAGCAGCATCACGACCGAACCGAGCAGTGTGTAGAGGATGAACTTCCAGGCGGCGGCCTGTCGTTGTTCACCGCCCCAGCGGGCGATGAGGAAGTACATCGGGATGAGCACCATCTCGAACGCGAGGAAGAACAGAAGCAGGTCGAGTACGGCGAAGGTCGCGAGGGTGCCGGACTCGAGGACGAGCAGCAGGGCGACGAAGGCCTGCGGGGTCGGGCCCGCGGGCATTTTGAAGTAGGAGTACAGCGCGCAGAGGAAGGTCAGCAGCGCGGTCAGCACGAGGAGGGGGAGCGAGATGCCGTCGATGCCGAGGTGGATCCGCACGTCGAGTGCGGGGATCCAGCTGATGTCCGTCGTGGCCTGCATCTTCGACGGGTGGTCGTGGTCGAAGCCGAGCGTGAGGACGATCGCGGCGATGAGCACGGCACCGGTGACGGTCACGCCATGCCGCAGCACAGCCTGTTCGGGCGACTTCCCCTTCAGTCCGGGCGGGGCGGGCAGGAGAGCTGCCGCAGCACCGATGAGCGGAGCGACGACGATGAACGCGAGAAGGAACTGCATCACGGACTCGTTGATATCGATCACGCCTGCTCACGCTCCTGCGGTGGCGACGAGGAGGACGGCGACCACCAGGACGACGGTGCCGGCGAGCAGCGCGCTCACATAGGTCTGCACATTGCCGGTCTGGGCACGCCGGACGGCCGTCCCGAGCCAGCGGGGTAGGACGCCCGCGCCGCGTACGTAGGTCTCGACGACCTCGCGGTCGAGGAACCGGACGAGGGTTGCTCCGGCCTGGACCGGGCGGACGAAGAGGGCCGCGTAGACGGCGTCGAGATGGAAGCCGACGGCCGCGTGGCGGTGCAGCGGGCCCAGCAGGAGTCGGCCAGGGTCCGCCGGGTCGGGCGCGGCGGCCACGCTTCCGTAGGCGGGCGCGTGGCTGGCGATGGCTTCGGCCTCGACGAGTCCGGCGTCGCCCTCGGGATGGGCCGCGACCGCGCCCAGCGGTACGCGGGCCGCCATGGCGGTGGTGTGCCGCCAGGCGCCGTACGTGACGATGCCGCCGACCAGGGCTACGCCCGTACCGAGGACGGAGGTGGTGAGTGTCGGCGTCAGATCGCGTCCGTCGAACCAGTCGGGCAGCAGGCCGGTGGTGAGTCCGTAGGCGAGCGAGGGGACGGCGAGGACCCACAGCACGGTGTTCATGGAGATGGGCTGCCGTCCGTGGTCGGGAGCCTCGGCTCCGTGGCCGCGGAAGGCGAGCAGCCACAGGCGCATCGCGTACGCGGCGGTGAGCAGGGCCGTGACCAGGCCGGCGACGAGGACGATCCAGCCGGCGGTGCCGGGGATGCCCTCGGCGTGGCCGGTGGCGGCGTGCTCGGCGACGCCGAGGACGGCTTCCTTGGAGAAGAAGCCGCTGAAGGGCGGGATCGCGGCGAGCGCGAGGAGCGCCACGGTCATCGTCCAGTAGGCGTCGGGGACGCGGGCGCGCAGGTCCTTCATGCGGGACATGGCGGCCAGCGAGTTGGTACCGGCGGCGTGGATGATCACGCCCGCCGCGAGGAACAGCAGCGCCTTGAAGGCGCCGTGCGAGAGGAGGTGGAAGACGGCGGCACCGCGGTCGCCGACGGCGAGGGCGCCGGTCATGTAGCCGAGCTGGCCGATCGTCGAGTACGCGAGGACCCGTTTGATGTCGTCCTGGGCGAGCGCGGCGAGTGCCGAGCCGGCCATCGTGACGGCGGCCATGACGGCGAGGACGACCAGTGCGGCCGAGGAGGCCGCGAAGACCGGGAGGAGACGGGCGATGAAGTAGACACCGGCGGCGACCATCGTCGCGGCGTGGATCAGCGCGGAGACGGGCGTGGGGCCTGCCATCGCGTCGGGGAGCCAGGTGTGCAGCGGGAACTGCGCCGACTTGCCCGCCACACCGGCGAGGAGCAGCAGGGCGATCAGTGTCGGGTGGTCGAGTCCGCCGCTCGCGACGTTGCCGAGGACCTTCGTGATGCGGAAGGACCCGGCGTCGGCGGCGAGCGCGAACAGGCCGATCAGGAAGGGGACGTCGCCGAGCTTGGTGACCAGGAAGGCCTTGATGGAGGCGGCTCGGGCTTCCGGGGTCTCCCAGTAGTGGCCGACTAGGAAGTAGGAGCAGATGCCCATGATCTCCCAGCCGACCAGGAGCACCATCAGGTCGCCGGAGTAGACGACGAGCAGCATCGCGGAGGTGAAGAGGGAGACGAGAGCGGCGTACGAGGGGTAGCGCGGGTCGTCGCGCAGGTAACCCGTCGAGTAGATCTGCACGCAGGTCGCGACCAGGCCGACCAGGACGGCGACGAGGGCGGCGAAGCCGTCGATGTGCAGGGCGAGTTCGATGGGGACCGAGCCGGTCGGGGTGAGCTCGGTGGCGGCGTCGATGGCCCGGTCGCCGCCCTGGCGTACGGCGACCACGGCGGCGAGTCCGAGGGCGGCGAGCGAGGGGAGGACGGCCAGGGGACGTACGAAGCCGGGGGCCGTGCGGCCCAGGAGCAGGCCGGCCACGGCACCCAGGAACGGAAGGAGGGGGACGAGGACGGCGAGGGCGGTCGTGGTCACGCGGTGGCCTCAGCCTTCTCAGCCGTGGCGGACGCGGAGTCCGGGCTGTCGCCATCGGGGCTCTCAGGGCCGTCGGGGCCGTCGTCGGTCTCGGCGGTGTCACGGAGCTTGTCGATGTCCGAGGTGCCGCGGTTGCGGTAGACGGCGAGGACGATCGCCAGGCCGATGCCGATCTCGGCGGCGGCGATGGCGATGGTGAACAGGGTCAGGGCCTGGCCGGAGTGCAGGGTGTCCTGGGCGGTCTTGCTGAGCCAGACGTCGAAGGCGACGAGGTTGAGGTTGACGGCGTTGAGCATCAGCTCGACGGACATCAGGACCAGGATCGCGTTGCGGCGCGCGAGGACTCCGTACAGGCCCGTGCTGAAGAGGAGGGCGGAGAGCACGGCGGGGTAGGCGAGATGCATCAGCGGGCGCCTTCCGTGCGCGAGGGCTTCTCGCGCTTCTCGGGCTTCTCGTCGGGGGCTGCCTTGCCGGTGGGCCGCTCGGCCGACTGTCGGGCGGACTGCCTGGTGGGCGTGCCCTTGCCCGGGGGCTGCTTACCGAGGGCCGTCTTGCCCGTGGGCCCGCTGTCGGCCTTGTCGGCGGCAGTCTTGCGGGAGAGGACGATCGCGCCGACCAGGGCGGCGAGCAGCAGGACCGAGAGAGCCTCGAAGGGGAGCACCCAGCTCTGGAAGAGGCTGGCGCCGGTGACCGCGGTGGAGCCCGCGGCGCCGCCGGACGTGTCGCTGAGGTCGATCCAGGTCGTCCGGAAGGCGTCGACGACGACCCAGACGAGGGCGGCGGCAGCGGCGATCGCCACGGTGAGGGCTGCCCAGCGGTTGCCGGAGTCGGCGTCCGGGGAGCGGCCGATGGGGGCCCTGGTGAGCATCAGACCGAAGAGGAGGAGTACGACGACGGAACCGACGTAGATGAGGACCTGTACCCAGGCGATGAACTCGGCCGTGAGGAGGAGGTATTCGACGGCGAGCCCGCCGAGGGTCACCACCAGCCACAGGGCGGCGTGCACCAGCTGCTTGGTGGTGACGGTGACGATCGCGGCGCCGAAGGTGACCAGGCCGACGAGGAGGAAGGCGATCTCGACGCCGGTCGGGGAGAGAAAGCCGTGGGTTTCGGCGGCGGTGGTCGTGGCCTGAGCCGCGCCGGCCGTGGCTGCTGCGAGGCTCACGACTCGCCCTCCTGCGGATCGGTTGGGCCGGCCTGCCCTGCCTGCCCGGTCGGATCGGCCTGACCTGCCTGACCTGCCTGACCTGCCTGACCTGCCTGACCTGCCTGACCTGCCTGACCTGCCTGACCAGCGTCGGGCTCAGCCCGGCCAGAAGCCTCGGCTTCGGCCTCGGCCCGGGCTGCCTGTTCGGCGGCCAGTTTGTCGGCCGTTTTGCGGGCGGCGGCGATCTCCTTCGGTTCCTCGGCGGCGGGGTCGAGGGCCGGTGGGGCGGGGACCGTCCACATCCACTCGCGGAGTTTGTCGCGTTCGTGGGTGAGTTCGTGGATGTCGGTCTCGGCGTACTCGAACTCAGGGGACCAGAACAGGGCGTCGAACGGGCAGACCTCGATGCAGATGCCGCAGTACATGCAGAGGGCGAAGTCGATGGCGAAGCGGTCGAGAACGTTGCGGCTGCGCTCGCGGCCACCGGGGGCGGTCGGCGGGACCGTCTCCTTGTGGGAGTCGATGTAGATGCACCAGTCCGGGCACTCGCGGGCGCACAGCATGCAGACCGTGCAGTTCTCCTCGAAGAGGCCGATGACGCCGCGGGTGCGGGGAGGGAGTTCGGGCTGGGCGTCCGGGTACTGCGCGGTGTGCGAGCGCTTCGTCATCGTGCGGAGGGTGACGGCGAGGCCTTTGGCGAGGCCAGAGCCAGGAATGGAGGCCATTAGGAGATCACCACCTTGACGATGCCGGTGAGGGCGATCTGGGCGAGGGAGAGGGGGACGAGGAGGGTCCAGGAGAGTTTCTGGAGTTGGTCCTCGCGCAGGCGGGGATAGGTGACGCGCAGCCAGATCACGACGAAGGCGAGGATCGCGGCCTTGAGGAGGGTCCAGACCCAGCCGAGGCCGTCGGCGCCCCACGGGCCGTGCCAGCCGCCCAGGAAGAGGACGGTGGTCAGACCGCACAGGACGACGATTCCGGCGTACTCGGCGAGGAGGAAGAGCGCGAAGCGGAGGCCCGTGTACTCGGTGTACGCGCCGAAGATGATCTCGGAGTCGGCGACCGGCATGTCGAAGGGGGGCCGTTGGAGCTCGGCCAGCCCCGCCACGAAGAAGACGATCGCACCGACGATCTGCCAGGGCAGCCACCACCACTGGAAGGCGTCGAGGATGCCGGGGAGGGAGACCGTGCCCGCGGCCATCGCGACCGAGGCGGCGGTGAGGAGCATCGGGAGTTCGTAGGCGAGGAGCTGAGCGGCGGTGCGGAGGCCGCCGAGGAGGGAGAACTTGTTGGCCGAGGCCCAGCCCGCCATGAGCGAGCCGAGGACGCCCACACCCATCACGGCGAGGACGAAGAAGATACCCGCGTCGACGACCTCCCCGACCGCGCCCTCGCCCGGGCCGATCGGGATGGCGAGGAGGACCAGGAGGTACGGGAGGAGGGCCACAGCAGGGGCGAGCTGGAAGATACGGCGGTCCGCGCCCGTCGGGACGACGTCTTCCTTCTGGGCGAACTTCACGCCGTCGGCGACGAGTTGGGCCCAGCCGTGGAAGCCGCCCGCGTACATGGGGCCGAGGCGGCCCTGCATGTGGGCCATCACCTTGTGTTCCGTCTGACCGACGATCAGGGGGAAGGTGAGGAACACGACGAAGACGATCAGGAGTCGCAGGGCGACGTCGAGCGCGTCGTTCACTGCGGGCCTCCTGGGGTGTTGTTCTCGTCGGTGGCGGGGGGGGCTGACTGCGGGGGCCTCGGAGGACTCGGAACGTTCGGACGCTTCCGTGGCTTTGGGTTCCGTGGAGCGCTCGGGATCCGGTTGTTTCGGTGCCCTGTCGGCCTCGGGTTCGGGCTCTGCACCCGCCTCGGCCCCTGCCTCAGCCCCTGCCTCAGCTCCTGCCTCGGCGTCGGCCTCGGCCTCGTCGAAAGTGGGGCGCGCATGGTGCCAGGGGGCGTCCGCGCTACGGGGCCGACTGGGGGACGGAGGGGTGGCCTCCGTGCCCGGTGTCGGGCCCGGCGCCGGAGCAGCCGCCGAGGCCGAGTCGGCGCGCTGGGTCGCCGAGCCCTCGCTGGCCGTGCGAGCCCGGCGGGCCGTGGGCCGGGCCTCCGGCGCCGTACCGGCAGAGGACGCGGCACCGGCGGTCGCGGACCCCGTATCTGCGGACCCCGTATCCGCGGAGCCGGCAGTCGCGGAGCCCGCACCTGCGGACCCCACAGTCGGGGACCCGGCGGATGCGGACTCCGCTGCAGCCTGGCTCGCCGAGCCCTCCCCTGCCGTGCGGGCACGCCGAACCGGGCGCTCGCCGGCCGGGCGGCCCGCGCCTCGGGCCGGACGGGCCGGGGCAGGGGGGAGCTGGCCCTTCAGGGGGCCCCATTCGTTCGGGTCGGGTACTCCCGGGGGGAGCATCTGGCGGCGCTTCGGCCCGCCGTGTTCCGACTCGCCCGGCTCCTTGGCTCCCGGCCAGGCCTTGGCGACGCGGGCCGCCAGAACGAAGTCCTTGCGGAGGGGGTGGCCTTCGAAGCCCTCGGGAAGGAGGAGCGGGTTCAGGCCGGGGTGGCCCTCGAAGGCGACCCCGAACATCTCGTGGGTCTCGCGTTCGTGCCAGGCGGCGCCCGCGTAGACGTCGACGGCGGAAGGGAGTACGGGGGTGTCGTGCGGGACGGTCGTACGTACGAGAAGGCGCCGTACCGGAGCGAGCGCGACGACGTGGGCCGAGACACGGAAACCGGTGCCGGGTTCGTCGACGGCGCTCAGCCAGTCGAAGTAGGTGCAGCTCAGTTCGTCGCGCGCGGTCTCCAGGGCGGAGATCCAGGCGGCGGGCGGTACGTCGACGGTCAGCACGTCGTACGACTCGTCGGCGGTGGCCTCCGTACCGAAGAGTTCCTCGACAGGGGCGGGCAGCCAGCCGGTCACTGCTCACCCTCCCCCGAGGCCGGACCGGAACCCGAGGCCGGACCGGAAGCCGAACCCGAGACTGAAGCGGAAGCCGGAACCGGCGGCTTCACGAGCCCGCTCTGGAGTGCGGCCGTGGAAGGACGGTCCGGCCCCGGTCCGTACCGCTCGCCCAGCGACTCCCGGGCGATCTTCTCCTGAAGCTTGAGGATGCCCTGGAGCAGGGCCTCGGGACGGGGCGGGCACCCGGGCACGTACACGTCGACCGGGATGATCTGGTCGACGCCCTTCGTCACGGAGTACGAGTCCCAGTACGGGCCGCCGCAGTTGGAGCAGGCGCCGAAGGAGATGACGTACTTCGGCTCGGGCATCTGCTCGTACAGGCGCTTCACGGCCGGGGCCATCTTGTCCGTGACGGTCCCCGAGACCACCATCAGGTCGGCCTGGCGCGGGCCAGGCGCGAACGGGATCACGCCGAGGCGGATGAAGTCGTGCCGGGCCATGGAGGCCGCGATGAACTCGATGGCGCAGCAGGCCAGGCCGAAGTTGAAGACCCAGAGCGAGTAGCGGCGGCCCCAGTTGAGGACCACCTTCATCGGCTCGGGGGCGAGGCGGGAGAGCACGCCCAGCCGCTTCGGCTCGGGAAGCAGCACGGGCACCGAACCGGCTCCGGGCTGAGGCTGGGGCTGGGACCCGGACTGGGACCCGGACTGAGACTCGGACTGGGTCACGTCCATGTCAGGACGCCCTTCTTGTATGCGTACAGCAGGCCCACGGCCAGGAAGCCGAGGAAGATGAACATCTCGATGAGGGTCGCCGCGCCGTAGCGGGGATCGGCGAAGACCGTGGCCCAGGGGAAGAGGAAGATCGAGTCGACGGCGAAGATCACGTACAGGAAGGCGTAGACGTAGTAGCGGACCTGGGTGTGGGCCCAGCCCTCGCCGACCGGGTCGACGCCGCACTCGTACGTCAGGAGCTTCTCGGGCGTCGGGACGACGGGACGCAGCAGCCGACCCGCACCGAAGGCGACGGCGACGAACAGCACGCCGACGAGGGCGAGCAGTCCGACGACCGAGTAGGACTGGAAGTAGTCCGCCGCGACGGCGGTCCCAGCGGTCCCGGTTCCCGCGACCATGGTCGGTTCCGGCACGTCCGCCCCTCGCTCCCTGACCTCGTATGACCTGGTATGACTTCGTACGATCTCGTGTGCGCCCCAGTGTGCGCCGTGTTCGACGATCTGTACGCACGGAGTCTAGGGCCTGCTAAAGAGACCGTAAGCAGCCCGTCACAGGTAGGCATGGAGTTGGCGATGGAGTGGGGAGACGCCAAGGGTGCCCCGGAGGGCACTCCCTGGGCACCCCGAAGGCATCCCCGAGGCACCCCGGAGGCACCCCTGAGGCACCCCATGGACACCTCAGAGCCCCCGAGGGTGGGGTTTTCCCCAGTGGATTCGGGCGGTCTGCATCATGGCGCTGCGGCCCGCGGCCCGGCAGGCTGACCGTTATGACCGAACGCATCCTGGCTACCGACACCCCGGACGGCGGTGGCCGACTGCCGCCCGCTCGCTTCGCCTACGACCGGCACACCTGGAAGGAGATCGCGCATCTCCTGGCCAACCTGCCCGTGTCTCTGGTGGGGTTCACGTACGCGGTGACGGTGCTGTTCACCGGCGCCTTCATGACTCTGACGGTGATCGGTTTTCCGCTGCTCGCGGCCGGGCTGATGGGCGCGCGGCAACTGGGCAAGCTGGAGCGGGGCCGGGCGAGGGGGCTGCTCGGGGTGCGGGTGGACGAGCCGAGTCCGCTGCCGTTGCGGGGGCGGGGTGGGTTCTTCGCGCAGCTGTGGATGTCGCTCAAGGATCCGGTCGGCTGGCGGACGATGCTGTACGAGTTCATGCGGTTGCCGTGGGGTGTGCTCACCTTCACCATCACGCTGACCTCGTTGTTCGTGCTGTGGCCGGTGCTGCCGTTCATCGCGCGCGGGCTGGCCAACGCGGACCGGGCGATGGTGCGCGGGCTGCTGTCGCCGTCCGACGAGCTGGAGCGGCGGATCGCCGAGCTGGAGTCGGACCGGGGGACGGTCGTCGACACGGCGGCGGCCGACCTGCGGCGCATCGAGCGGGATCTGCACGACGGGGCGCAGGCCCGGCTGGTCAACCTCGCGATGGGGCTCGGCCTGGCGAAGGAGAAGCTGCTGGAGGGCCAGGCCGACGAAACCGTCGCCACCATGGTCGACGAGGCGCACGGCGAGGTGAAGCTGGCGCTTCAGGAACTGCGTGATCTGGCGCGCGGCATCCATCCGGCGGTCCTCACCGACCGCGGTCTGGACGCCGCGCTGTCCTCGGTCGGCGCCCGCTGTACGGTGCCGGTGAAGGTGACGGCCGACCTGCCGGCACGCCCGGCCGCGGCCATCGAGGGCATCGCGTACTTCACCGTCTCCGAGCTCCTCCAGAACGTCAGCAAGCACAGCGGGGCGCGGTCCGCCTCCGTCGACGTGTGGCGCTCGGACAACCGCCTGCTCATCCAGGTCTGGGACGACGGCCGCGGCGGCGCCGCCCTCGACGGCGGCACGGGGATGGCGGGACTGGCGGACCGGCTCAGTGCGGTGGACGGGCTGTTCGTCATCGACTCGCCGGTGGGCGGCCCGACGACGATCACGGCGGAGCTGCCTTGGCGGGATCGCGTGGAGGGGGTTGGGGCCGGAGGGAGGTAGCGGGGAAGGTGGTCGGGGTCGTTTCGAGCGCCGGGGGCGCACGAGGCTGCGGGCGCAGTCGGCGTACGCGCCGGGCTTATGGGTTCGCGCGGGCGGTCGTATGAGGTGGTGGGCTGGGGCGGGCTTGGTGGCAGTTGGAGAGGGAGGCTGCCCCTGCGTCGTACGAGGCGGGGGCGGCGGCTTGTTCCGGAAAGGTGCCCGGCGGGGGGCGGAAGGGGGTGCCCGGCAGGGAGGTTCGTCCCCCCTTCGCTC
>NZ_JBQQCG010000230.1:0-1145 GCF_052245575.1 Streptomyces sp. 2A115
CTGTCGGCCGAACACCGGCAGCGGCTGATGCGCTTCGCCCGGGAGGTGTCGTTCCCGCAGGGCACCCGCCTCTTCGAAGAAGGCGGCCGCGCCGACCGGTTCTGGATCATCCGTACCGGCACCGTCGCCCTCGACATGCACGTGCCCGGCCGCCGCGCGGCCGTCATCGAGACCCTCGGCCACAACGAACTCATCGGCTGGTCCTGGCTGTTCGCCCCGCACTCCTGGCACCTGGGCGCCGAGGCGACCAGCCCCGTGCGCGCCTACGAGTTCGACGCCGTCGCGGTCCGCTCGATGTGCCAGGACGACCCCGCACTCGGCCAGGACGTCGCCCACTGGGCGGGCGACATCCTCGCCCACCGCCTGCGCTCGGCCCGCACCCGGCTGCTGGACCTGTACGCCCCCTACGGCAGCGGCAGCCTCCTGTGACCACCCCACCAGTCGAGGCGACAGCGACCAAGGAGACATGATGCACGGCACCCCGCACATCGTCAGCGACGTGATGACCCACACCGTCGCCGCCATCGGCCGCGGCGCCGCCTTCAAGGACATCGTGCGGATGATGCGGGACTGGAAGGTCAGCGCCCTGCCCGTCCTGGAGGGCGAGGGCCGCGTCGTCGGGGTCGTCTCCGAGGCCGACCTGCTGCCCAAGGAGGAGTTCCGCGACAGCGACCCCGACCGCGACACCCAGCTGAAGCGCCTGTCCGACCTCGCCAAGGCCGGCGCAGTCACCGCCGCAGAGCTGATGACCTCACCCGCCCTCACCGTCCACGCGAACGCGACGCTCGCCCAAGCCGCGCGGACCATGGCACACGCCAAGGTCAAACGACTCCCCGTCGTCGACGACACAGGCATGCTGCAGGGCATCGTCAGCCGCGCCGACCTGCTCAAGGTCTTCCTGCGTGACGACGAGGACATCGACGAGGAGGTCCGCCGGGAGGTGGTGGCCTACCTCTTCCCCACGCCGGCGTCATCCGCACGCGTGGCGGTACGGGACGGCGTCGTGACGCTCAGCGGCCGTATCCGGGACACCTCCCTGGTCCCCGTGGCAGCACGGCTGATCCGGGCCGTCGAGGGGGTCGTGGACGTGGAGTTCGACCTCGCCGAACACGCCCGTACCTCCCAGTCGCCCACAACCCCGTCAG
>NZ_JBQQCG010000231.1:0-1117 GCF_052245575.1 Streptomyces sp. 2A115
GCAGGCGTTGTTGGTGCCGGCGAAGCTGGATCTGCGGGGAGTGCGGGCCGGCGCTGTGGCGGACGGCGGGGTACCGCACCTGCTGCGTGGCCTGATACGCGCAGGCCGACAACTGGCGCGGGCGGCAACCGCCAGGGACGGCGAGCTGGTCCGTCGGTTGACCGGGCTCGCCAAGGCGGAGCAGCGGGCCATGCTTCTCGACCTGGTGCGTGCCCGGGCCGCGACCGTGCTCGGGCATGCCGGGCCGGAGGGCGTTCGAGCGGATTTGGCGTTCAAGGACGTCGGATTCGACTCGCTCACGTCCGTGGAACTGCGCAACCGACTGCGTGATTCGACCGGTCTGAAACTGCCCGCCACGCTGGTCTTCGACTATCCCACCCCGGAGGCCATCGCCCGCTACCTGCACCACGAATTGCTCCCGGACGGCGACGCGGTGGGCCTGGAAGTGCACGAGGAACGGCTGCGGAACGCACTCGTATCAGTTCCGCTGATCCGGTTCCGGGAAGCTGGATTGCTGGATGCCCTCATCAAGCTGGTCGCTCCCGGCGACGGTGCATTGGATATCGGCGCGATCGACAAGGCCGATGAGGATAGGGCGATTTCCGAGCTCGACGTCGATGATCTCGTGCAACTGGCGCTTGGTGACTAAGAGTCCTTCGAATTCCTGAATGATGGGGGAAATTGAGTGAGTCCGTCATACGAAAAGGTCGTCCAGGCACTGCGGAAGTCGCTGGAAGAGGTCGGCTCGCTGAAGAAGCAGAACCGCCAACTCCTCGGCGCCTCCCGCGAACCGGTGGCCGTGGTGGGTATGGCGTGTCGGCTGCCGGGTGGGGTGGCAGGGCCGGCGGATCTGTGGCGGTTGGTGGTTGAGGGTCGGGATGCGGTGTCGTCGTTTCCGGATGACCGGGGTTGGGATCTGGATGGTTTGTTCGACCCGGATCCCGATCGTGCGGGTACGTCGTACACGAGCCGGGGTGGTTTCCTGCATGAGGCGGGGCTTTTCGATGCGGGGTTCTTCGGGATTTCGCCGCGTGAGGCGTTGGCGATGGATCCGCAGCAGCGGTTGCTGTTGGAGACCTCCTGGGAGGCGTTGGAGGGTGCCGGTGTCGACCCGTTG
>NZ_JBQQCG010000232.1:0-1111 GCF_052245575.1 Streptomyces sp. 2A115
AGTACAGCGGTGACGAGACTGGCGGACGATCTCGCCCCGACGATCATGCCGCCTACCAGCGTGAGGACCTCACCAGCGCATCACACCAGCCCCACTGAACTGCGGAAACGAGCTTGGCGCAGCCTCAGTCACAGCTGCGGCATCATTGTTGCTTGTGGGTGTCGATCTGTTGCAGCGGCTCGTTCGTGACGGTCTGCGGGAGTTGGTCACTCCATTGCTGCCGTCGTTCAACTCCCGTCCGCAGGGCGGCGGGACCGCTCCGCGTGACGAGCGGGCCGTGTTCACGGCGGTTGTTTATGTACTGACCAGCGGGTGTGCCTGGCGGCATCTGCCGGAGGCGTTCGGTGTCTCGCCCGCGACGGCGCACCGCCGGTTCACCGTGTGGACCCGAGCGGGGCTGTGGCGTCGGCTCCACCGGACGGTCCTGGACGAACTCGGCGCGCGGGGCGAGCTGGACTGGACCGCGGCGATCGTCGACGCCGCCTCGGTCCGGGCCAAAAAGGGGGGCACGCTGACCGGGCCGAACCCGGTCGATCGCGGCAAGAAGGGCAGCAAACTGCACGTGCTGTCCGATGCCCAGGGCATCCCGCTCGCCGTCGCCGTGTCCGGCGCGAACATGCACGACAGCCTCGCCCTCAAGCCGCTCATCCGCGGCATACCCGCCGTCCGATCCCGACGCGGGCCGCGTCGGCGCCAGCCAGTCAAACTCCGCGCGGACAAGGCGTACTTCTCCGCCGAACACCTCACCTGGCTGTGCGAGCGCGGACTCATCCGGCGCATCGCACGCCCCGGGATCGAATCGAGCGAACGGCTCGGCCGACACCGCTGGAAGATCGAGCGGTCGACCGCCTGGCTGTTCGGCTACCGCCGCCTCACCATCCGGTACGAGCGAAAGTGCTCCCACTTCCTCGCCTTCCTCGGCCTGGCCGCCGCCCTCACCTGCTACAAGAAGCTCGCGAAACTCGCCACATGAGACATCCCCTAAGCTTGGCGTTTAACGTGGGCGGGCTTGGTGTTCCTTGATCGACTCGGCGCGTTTGACGGTCTTGCCGACGTCGTGGTGCCTGGCTCGGTGCTTGTTCTTCGAGCCGGGAGGCCGTCCCGGGCCCGG
>NZ_JBQQCG010000233.1:0-1095 GCF_052245575.1 Streptomyces sp. 2A115
CCGCTACCTCCCCGAAGGCAGCATGAGCGAGATCTACCGCGAACTCCCCGAAAGCGCCCCCGCGCTACCCAACACCCCGAACGCGCCCGCCAGTTGATCCCCAACACCACGACGAGGGACACGACCCTCGACGTAGCGGAAAACGTCGGCCCGGGCGGCCTCGCGGGTCTCCCACATGGTCGTCCCGATCTCCGCTTTCAGGATGGCGAACCAGCTTTCCGCGGCGGCATTATCGTAACAAGAACCGACGCGCCCCATCGACTGCCTCATGCGCAACTTGCGTATTTCGCTGCGGAATTCGTCACTTGTGTACTCGCTGCCGCGATCCGTATGCATGACGCAACCGCGCTCCAGGCCGCCACGCCCGGCCGCCATCCGCAAGGCGGCGACCGGCAGCTCGGCGCGGTGGTGGTCGGCCATCGCCCAGCCGACCACCTCCCGCGTCGCGAGATCGATACAGGTCGCCAGATACAACTTCCCTTCCAGCGTGCTGAGTTCAGTCATGTCGCCGACGAGCCGCATCCCAGGCCGGGACGCGGTGAAGTCCCGACCGATCAGGTCGAGCGCGAACACCGCCCGCTTCGCCTGCCGGGTCAGGCCCCGCTGTCGGCGGCGGGTGATCCCGACGATCCGGTGCTTGCGCATCAGCCGCTCGACCTTCTTGGAGTTCACCACCCGCCCGGCCCGCCGCAGGGCGGCGTGGATCCGCGGGGCCCCGTAGGCACCGCGAGATTCGGCGTGAAGCACCCGGATCTCGCCCACCAGCACCTCCTCGGCCCGCTCCCGCACCGTCCGGGCCAGCCGTGACGCCCTGTGCGCGTAGTAGGTGGAACGGGGTACTCCCAACACACGGCACAGAAACGCAACACTGTGACCTGCAGGATTACCCTCCGATGCCTTCTCCGCATCGATGAAACGACACCGCGCCGCGGTGTCTACCTCATCTTGTCCTGAGCGAAGAAGGCGGTCGCTGAGATGTGAATCCGGGGTCCCACGGGCATCTTTGAGTGCGGCCTCGCCGCGAGGCCGCACTCCTGTCGAGCCCGGTTCAGGCGGGTCCGGTTCCTGCGGGTCCGATGGTGACGTCGAAACCGA
>NZ_JBQQCG010000234.1:0-1055 GCF_052245575.1 Streptomyces sp. 2A115
CGCACAATCAGCAAGGCACCTCGTAGATGAAAGTTTCCCATACTCCGGCGGCGGTCTCCGCTGCGTTCGACGACCCGAATCTGATCGCGCATGCCGGACTGGTCCCGGTGATGCGGCTGGCCGAGCGGTGCGGGCTCGCCCGTCTGGTGGCGGAGAAGGTGAAGCTGACCGGGGCGAGGAACGGCGCGGGTGCCGGGCCAGATGCCAAAGTCACCAGCATCGTGGCCGGGATGGCCGCCGGTGCGGACAGCATCGACGACCTTCACGTCCTGCGCCACGGCGCGATGCCCGTGTTGTTCTCAGGCGTCCGTGCGCCGTCCACAGTGGGCAGCTTCCTGCGCGCGTTCACCCACGGTCACGCACTCCAGCTCCACGCGGTGCACCGCCAGTTCCTGGCCGCTCTGGCCACACACACCCCGCTGCTGCCCGGCGCCGGCGAAAAGGCGTTCATCGATGTCGACTCCACCCACAAACGGGTCTACGGCCGGACCAAGCAGGGCGCCGAGTACGGCCGGTTCAAGGGCGTCCGCACCCTGCACCCACTGCTGGCCACGATCTGCACCCCCACCTCGCGGCCGGTGATCGCCACCGTGCGGATGCGCCGCGGAAAGGCAGCCGACTCACGCGGCGCCCCGAAACTGGTCAGCGAGGCGCTGGCCACCGCCGTCGAGGCCGGCTGCACCGGCCTGCGGATCCTGCGGGCAGATTCGCAGTTCTACAACGCCGGTGTCATCGCCGCCTGCCGCCGGACCGGGGCCCGCTTCTCCATCACCACCGCCATGAACCCCTCCATCAAGCGGGCCGTCCTCGCCATCGCGGGCGAGGCATGGCAGCAGATCACCTATCCCACCGCGGTGCCCGACCCCGACACCGGGGAGCTCATCTCCGGCGCGGAAGTCGCCGAGATATCCCAGTACACCGCCTTCACCGGCCGCAAGAAGAGCGCACGGGTCACGGCCCGGCTGATCGTGCGCCGGGTCCGTGACCTGGCCGAACCCGCCGTCGTGGGTGAACAGGGCGAACTGTTCCCCGTCTGGCGCTACCACCCGTTCTTC
>NZ_JBQQCG010000235.1:0-1051 GCF_052245575.1 Streptomyces sp. 2A115
CTAGTACTCCAGCAGTACTTCGTGGCTTGACCTGGGAAAACGTGGAGCGGTGGGAGTGTAGCGGGCAAGACGCTGTCACGGACGGCTTCTGCCTGCACGCCCCTCGAAGGAGTGTCCACGACGGCGGTAGTGGCAGCGGCGGGCCACCGCTTGGCGTCGTCGGCGCCAGTGCGACCAGCTCAACGCATGGGTGTGGGCGCGAAGGGTTCGGGGTGGGTGAGCTGCCAGGAGTCGCCGCACTTCCGCCACGGTGAGCTCGATGACCACGGCATCATCACCGGCGGGCCCCCCTTTTCGGCTGCTCGCGCGCTCATCGCCGCGAGGAAGGCGTGGGCGAGCATGGCCAGGGTGATGTGTCGGTACCAGCCGACGTAGCGTCGGACTTCGTACTCGTCCAGGCCGCACTCGTTCTTTGCCGCCTGGAAACACTCCTCGATCGCCCACCGGGCGCCGGCGACCCGCACCAGTTCGTCCACTCCGACATCCAACGGTGCGTATCCGAGGTAGTAGGCGATCTCGTCCGGCCGACTCAAGCTGCGCCGTGCCAGCGCCCAGCGCCGACGGATCAACACGCCGTCCTGGTGGTCGTACTCGGCCACTGGGCGCAACTGGACAGCCGCCCAGTCGTACTCGCGCTGCCCCTTCGCGCCCGCGCCGCAGGAACGGCGTTCCCATGCCTGGTCGGGGGCCTGCTCGAAGGCCCTGTCGATGCGTGGGCCGGCCAGGGAGAACTGGGACTTGGGGACGGCCAGGACATAGCCGACGCCGGCTGTTTCCACCATCCGGCGGAAGCGGTTGTCCTGTCCATAAGCGGCGTCCGCCGTGACCCAGGCGATCGGCAGCGGCGAGGCCAGCGCCCTGCGGACGATCGTCGCCGCGAGGGTGTTCTTGGTGGCGAACTCCCGCTGATCGGGGACCTTGGCCGCGCGGCAGCGGTCGCGGTCGTCGGTCCAGGACTTGGGCAGGTAGAGCTCGCGGTCCACCAGGGCGCGGCCGGCCGTGCTGGCGTAGGCGGCGAAGACACCGATCTGGCAGTTCTCGGTGCGGCCCG
>NZ_JBQQCG010000236.1:0-1033 GCF_052245575.1 Streptomyces sp. 2A115
TCACGCTGATAGGTGGCCTGATCGTTAGCACGAGATCGTCTGGCGTGGGCGTTCTCGCGGGTTCTGGCGTGAGGTTCGGGGGCTGGTGCGTAGGTTCCGCGTCGGGAGGAATGTTCATGACGGACGTACTGACGTGGACGATCGAGCGGCGGCTTGAGCTGGCGAAACGTGCCGAACTGCTGCGCAAGGAGCTGGGTGAACTCGAGCTGGAGGTGGCCCGGTTGGAGGCCGCCGAGGTGGTGTTCGGGCAATGGTCCGAGGCCACCGACGGTGGACGGCGACCGCCGGGCATCGTGTCGCCGGAGCCGGAGCCGGAGCCGGAGCCGGTTGCGGTGACGGTGGGCCCGGGTGCGGGCGGGATGCGGGTGGTGCCCGATCGCGTCGAGGGGATGGGGCTGGAGGCCCTGACCTCGGAGTACCGCCGGATCATGGAGATCGTGGCTGGGGCGGACGGTCCGGTGATGGCCAAGAATGTCGCCCTCGCGCTGGGCCGGGAGACGACCCCGGCGAAGATCGAGCCGGTCCGGGGCCAGCTGCGCAAACTCTCCGACCGGGGCTGGCTCGTCCGCACCGCATCGGGCCGCTACCGACCACGCTGACCAGCGGTGTTGACGGCCGGACGGGCCGATTCCTGCCGTAACGCGAGGGCCCCCGGCGGGAGTTGGTAGATGTGTGAGCAAAAACCAGCCCGCCGAGGACACTCAGGAAGTTGTCTACCAGGTCCGCCTCCCGCTGTCGAAGCGGACCATCAGCCTCGTCGCCGACCTGATACGCCGGCGCCGGAACCAGATGCGCTCGCCCTGGCGCAAGGCCGAACCCGGCCGGCAGGCCGTCATCGTGCTCGCCGTCCTGCGCCACGACCAGCGTCTGGCCGACATGGCCGGCGGCAACGGTGTCGGGGAGTCCACCGTCCGCCGCTGGGTGAAGGAAGTCGTGAAGCTGCTGGCCGCCCGGTCTCCGCGCCTGGACCGGGCGTTGAAGAAGATCGCCCGCAGTGGCGGGGTTGTGGTCCTCCTCGACGGCACCCTGATCC
>NZ_JBQQCG010000237.1:0-1000 GCF_052245575.1 Streptomyces sp. 2A115
CTAGGGCCTGTGTGACGTCGTGATCAATCAGTTGGCTTCAGCAAGTCGTTGATCCAGATCATGGAGGCGCGGAGGTGGAGGCCGGCGAGGTAGCTCTCGGGTGTCTTGTCGTATCGAGTCGCGATGCCCCGCCAGGCTTTCAGCTTGTTGATCAGGCGCTCGACGGTGTTCCGTCCCTTGTAAAGATCGGCGTCGTGACCGGTGGGCCGGCCGCCCCGGCTGCCTTTCTTCTTCCGGTTGGCGGCCTGGTCCTTCTTCTCCGGGATGACTGCCTTGATGTTGCGTTTGCGCAGGTAAGAGCGGTTAGCGCGGGACGAGTAGGCCTTGTCCGCGGCGACAGCGCCAGGCCGGGTCCGGGGACGGCCGACCGGCAGAGGGACCCGCACCTTCTGCAGTACGGCGACGAACTGCGGGCTGTCGGCGGCCTGTCCCGCGGTCAGCACGAGCGACAACGGACGGCACTTGCGGTCTGCGGCGAGATGAACCTTGCTCGTCAACCCGCCACGGGACCTGCCGAGCAGGGCTTCCTTCAAGCGGAGCTTGCGCCGCCGCCTGATGCGCCGCCGCTCTTCCCGCTCGGGGGCGTCACTTCCGTCCTGTCCGTTCTGTTCCGGCGGGCCGCCCCCTTTTGCCGGGCCCGTTCCTGGTCGGCGGCGGCTTCCTCAAGGGCCTCCATGACCTCCTTGCCGATGCACATCCCGGCGGCGTCGTGGTGTGCGCGGGCAGTGGTGGAATCCACGCTGACCAGCGACAAGTCCGTCCGCCCCTGCCGGGCGGCCTCAGCGATGACACCTTCCAGCAGCGCGGTGAAGACGCCGGCGTCCCTCCAGATGCGGAAGCGGCCGTAGACCGTCGGCCACGGGCCGAACTCACCCGGCATCTCACGCCACTGACTACTGGTGCGGAACCGCCAGATCACCCCCTCGAACTGCTCCCGCAGCCGCTCGGGGTACGGGCCGTACTCGCCTATCGGCAGGAACGGCTCGATCAACTTCCACTG
>NZ_JBQQCG010000238.1:0-972 GCF_052245575.1 Streptomyces sp. 2A115
CGTTCGAAGACGAAGATTATGGCCGACGACGCCAAGGGTGCCGAGCTGCCGATCTGGGGCTTCGACGGGTCCTCCACGAACCAGGCCGAGGGTCACGCCTCCGACCGCGTGCTCAAGCCGGTCGCCTCCTACCCGGACCCGATCCGCGGTGGCGACGACGTCCTCGTCATGTGCGAGGTCCTCAACATCGACATGACGCCGCACGAGTCCAACACGCGTGCCGCGCTGGTCGAGGTCTCGGACAAGTTCGCCGCGCAGGAGCCGATCTTCGGCATCGAGCAGGAGTACACCTTCTTCAAGGGCTCGCGCCCGCTCGGCTTCCCCGAGGGCGGCTTCCCGGCCGCGCAGGGCGGCTACTACTGCGGCGTCGGCGCCGACGAGATCTTCGGCCGCGACATCGTCGAGGCCCACCTGGAGAACTGCCTCAAGGCGGGCCTGGCCATCTCCGGCATCAACGCCGAGGTCATGCCCGGCCAGTGGGAGTTCCAGGTCGGCCCGGTCTCCCCGCTGGAGGTCTCCGACCAGCTGTGGATGGCCCGCTGGCTGCTCTACCGCACCGCCGAGGACTTCAACGTCTCCGCGACCCTGGACCCCAAGCCGGTCAAGGGCGACTGGAACGGCGCCGGCGCCCACACCAACTTCTCCACCAAGGCGATGCGCGAGGGCTACGACGCCATCATCACCGCCTGCGAGTCGCTGGGCGAGGGCTCCAAGCCCATGGACCACGTCAAGAACTACGGCGCCGGCATCGACGACCGCCTGACCGGTCTGCACGAGACCGCCCCGTGGAACGAGTACTCCTACGGCGTCTCCAACCGCGGCGCCTCGGTCCGTATCCCGTGGCAGGTCGAGAAGGACGGCAAGGGCTACATCGAGGACCGCCGCCCGAACGCCAACGTCGACCCGTACGTCGTCACACGCCTGATCGTCGACACCTGCTGCACCGCCCTGGACAAGGCCGGCCAGATCTGA
>NZ_JBQQCG010000239.1:0-989 GCF_052245575.1 Streptomyces sp. 2A115
GGCAAGGTCACCAACTGCCAGGTCGGTGTCTCGCTCCACCTCGCCCGCGACCACGCCTCGGCGGCGGTCAACTGGCGGCTGTTTGTGCCCCCGAGCTGGGATCCCGCCTCACCGAAGGCCGATGCGGGCAAGGTCGCCCGCCGCACCGCCTGCTCCATCCCGGACGATGTCGGGCATGTGGAGAAGTGGCAGCTGGCGCTGGACATGCTCGATGAGACCCGCTCCTGGGGACTGGAGGTGCCGCTGGCCGTCGCGGACGCCGGATACGGCGACGCCGCCGCCTTCCGGCACGGACTGCAGGAGCGCGGCCTGAATTACGTGGTGGGGATCTCCGCCACACTGTCGGCCCAGAGCGGCGACGCGGTACCGGTGGCGGAGCCGTACTCGGGGTCCGGACGGCCGCCGGTGGCGAAGTATCCCGACAAGGCGCGGCCGGTGAAGGAGCTGGTCATCGCGGCGGGCCGGAAGGCGGCCAGGCCGGTGCAGTGGCGGCAGGGTTCCCGGCCCGGCACCGGCCGCTCGGGCCGCAGGCGGATGTACTCCCGCTTCGTGGCCCTGCGCATCCGGCCCGCCGGACGCGAGGTCCGCCGGCACGTCGACGGCCCGGAACTGCCCGCGTGCTGGCTGCTGGCCGAGTGGCCCGCCGGTGAGAGCGAGCCGGTGCAGTACTGGCTGTCCGACCTGCCCTCCGGTATGCCGCTGACCACCCTGGTGCGCCTCGCCAAACTCCGCTGGCGCATCGAGCACGACTACCGGGAGATGAAACAGGCCCTGGGACTGGCCCACTTCGAGGGCCGCACCTTCAACGGCTGGCACCACCACGTCACCCTTGTCTCCGTCGCGCACGCCTTCTGCACCCTGCAACGACTGGCCCGGGCCCCAAAAGACGCGGCGCCGGCCTGAGCCTCTACCAGGTCGTCCGCGAGCTGCAGACACTCCTCGCCCTCTGGACCGGTGCCTGCCCCACCTGCCACCACGACATACCCACC
>NZ_JBQQCG010000024.1:0-132257 GCF_052245575.1 Streptomyces sp. 2A115
GGGGACCTCCCTGTCTTCGTCGGGGCGGAGGGGTTCGGCCGCAGGCCTGGGTCACGCGTAGGTGAAGCCGCCGGTCTTGGTGACGTTGCCGCCCGCGGAGACGACGACGACGTCCTTCGCGCCGGTCGTCCCGACCGGGCTGATGACGGACAGCTCCGTGTCGTTCTTGAGGATCAGACCGGTGCCGGCCGTGCTCCCGAAGTTCACGGCGGTGACACTGCCGAGATCGGTGCCGGTGATCGTCACGGCGGTGCCGCCCGCGGCCGGGCCGCCCGACGGCGTGATGGTGGCGATCGTCGGCGTCGGAGGCTGGAACGCCGGGTCGTCCGTCAGCACGTACCAGGCATCCGTGTCATCCCCGCCCTGGACGGCCAGGCGCAGCGGCAGGACGCTCTCCTTGGTCTTGGCGAGTTCCTTGGAAACGCCCTCCATCTGCATCGTGCGGGGGATCACGTAGCGGTAGTGCTTGCCGCCGTCGATGACCTCGATGCACCCGGCGATCTCGGTGCGGCCTCCGATCCGGGGCGGGGCGAACCGGAAGTGCTTTCCGCCTCCCGCGGCCGGGGTGATGGCCGTGATACTGCCGCCGCCGTACACCGCCTTGAAGTTGCGGACGGACCACTGCTGCAGGTCCACCTCGACGGTTGCCGCGTCGGTCGTCTGGAACGTGCGGGTGGGGTAGGAGGACTGGGCGGAACGGACCTGCTCGAAGTTCGGCTCAGAGTTGAACTTGAGGGAGTCCTCGGTGAACAGGCCGACTGTGTACCAGCCTTCGGGCATGGCCACCGTGGCGTCGGCCGGGGCGACGGTCCCGACCGGGGCCAGCCACATGCGGCTGAGCTGAGGGATGAGAATCTCGTTGTTGTTCGTGGTCTCGCCAGCCATGGCGGCCTTCTCCTTGGTGTCCGGTGGTGGGGCGCGGACACCTTGGAGAGCGGGGGTGGTTAACGTCGCGTCGTCACGGATGCAGGGTGACGGAGAGGTTCATGACCCACCTGGGTTGGCCGTCGACGAGGGGGCTCCACACCAGCAGCCCGGACGGCTTGATGCCGCTGATGACCGGCCGGCCGGGAACGTGGGGCGCCTCCACGAGGTCCTGTGCGGCCTTGGCGCAGCGCAGCAGGATCTTCCGCAGTTCGGCCTTGCCCGGCCATCCGCCCGGGTCGCCGTACGCCTCGAGGGTCACCTCCGGTGCGATCCTCCAGCGCAGGTCCGCCAGGTCGCCGCCGGGGCCGTGGTCGATGCGCAGGTGCGGCCAGGGCGCCTCTTCGATCCCGGACACACGGCCGGGGCCGCCGAGCGCGTCGGCGACCTCCGGGTGTTCCTGTAGCCAGGCGAGGATCGCAGAGACCGGATCCGCGTCCGCCAGGGTCAGCTCGCTCATCAGACCTGGGTGGCGTAGCCCTGGCCGTGCAGGCGTTGGGCGTAGTCCGGGGAGACGAGGAGCTTGGCGCCCGGCGGGTAGTCGGTGCCGTCGATGGTGTGGTGGTGCGCCAGAGTGACGGTGACCGGGTCGACGCCGGCGGGCAGGGCGGGGCCGACGACGTCCGGGTCGGCGGCCGCCGTGCGGGCGGGGCGGGGCGGGGCGGTCTCGGTGACGGCCTCGACGGATTCCTCCGCCGCGGCGTCCGCGGCGGGCTTCTTGGGGGTGGAGTTCGTAGCCATGGCGCGCACTGTGCGGGCGCGGGCCGCTTGTGTCGCGTCGTCAGCGGCGGGCGGCGACGATGGCGGCCGCGCGGGACATGAAGTGTGTGCCGTCGGCGCGCAGGTTGCCCGGGTAGACGGTTCCCACCTCGGCCTCGACGACCATGGGGGCTTGGACGGAGACGGTGACCGTGACCCGCTTCCCGGCGACGACCGGCTGACCGGTGTTGATGTGGCGGGCGATGCCCTCCGGGTCCTTGTGCGCGCGGCAGCGGCAGTTCTTGAGGTTGGCGACGGCTCGGGAGGTCTCATCGAGCGGCTCGAGCATGTACGTCGTGGGGCCGACGCCGCGGTGCACCATGTCCCAGCGCATGGAGTCGATCGCGAACCGGAGATTGCCGGGGACTTCCTGCCCGTTGGCGGAGACGTGGGTGGGGCGGACCTTGTCGTCGCCCATGGTCACCCATCGCTTGGTGGGCGGTGCCAAGCGCTTCGCCTCGATCTCGACCTGGTGGGCGATGCGCTGCACTGCGGGGGCCAGCATGCGGGCGAGCTGCGCCTCCAGGCCCTGCGCGGGCGTGAACTTCGCATCGGCCATCACGGCGCCTCGGGCGGGTTGAGCGTGGCGGTGGCCTGGACGTAGTCGACATCAGGCACGCCGGGGACCGCGTGTTCGCGGGTGCTCGACAGCGTCCAGGACCGGCCGGTCTCGTCGGAGATGGTGTCGCCCTCCTGGACCGGCCAGGCCTGCGGGTCGAGCCGTACTGACCATGAGCCGTCGGGCTGCTCGAGGACCGACCCGGGCCAGGTGCCGCGCGGGGCCGGCTTCTGGTTCGGGTTCGGCGGTACGGGCACGCCGTTGGCGTCGCGCGCCCAGGGGTGGGCGAGCGCGTACACCGTGAGTACGGCGTTCGGCAGCACGACGGCCATGGTCGGCAGCTCCCTTCGTCAGCGGCGTCCGCGAGTGGAGGAGTACGGCCACGGCGGGCGTGCGGGCCGGTTGAGGGGCTGGAACAGGCGGCGCTTCCAGCGGGAGAGGCTGCTGAGCTCGGGCAGCGCGCCGGCCTGGCCGGTAGTCGGGGCCGACTCGTAGGAGATCGACTGTCCCTCCGCGCTGACGGAGGACACACGGCGGCCCTGGGAGCCGACGCCACCAGGGCGGAGGCGTTCGGACTCCGCGGCGTGGGTGGTGACGTACCGGACGACGGGGTCGTTGGCGGCGCCGTTGAAGCCGACGAGGAAGTCGACGTCGTAGGTGCCATCTCCGCGGCCGCGGTAGGCGGAGACCTGGACCAGGTCGTCGACGTCGAACGGCCACGAGGCGGGGTCCTCGAGTCGGTCGTCCCGGCCCCCGTGGGGTGTCAGGGCGGTGCGGGTGACGAGCTGGGGGATGACGGGCTGACCCAGGTATCCGACGACGTCGGACTGTGCCTTGCGGATGGCGGTGAGCAGGTCGTCGCGCTGCTCCGCTGTGAGAGGGAGCGGGACGCCGAGTTCCTTGGCGACCGCTTCGGGGGAGGTGACGAGGCCCAGCCCGAGGGGCAAGTCCAGGCGTACGGACTCGTCCTTGACGGGCTGGGCTCCCTCGCTCGGGGTGAAGGTGACAGTCGCCCAGTAGCGGCCGGGAGGCACATCCGGGAGCGCGAACCGGTAGACGCCGGCGCGCATCCGGGCGGCCGGTCCGGCGCCCGCCACGAAGGTGGTGCGGTCCGGGCCGCCGTAGAGGGACACGCTGGTGACCTGTCCCCCTGCCGGTTCGGGGTCGTAGTGCGCCCCGCCGTACATGGGCTGGTAGTCGTACACCCCGGGCTCCTTACTTCTCGGCCTGGGCGGCGATCCGCGCGGCCTGGTCCTGCAACCGGCCCCTGATGCGCGCGGCGACGCCCTCGGAGACGTGGGCGCCCGCAGGCTGCAGGAGTCGGTGCACCGGGTTTCGGTGCGGCCCGAGGAACGTCTTCTCGACCAGGCGCACAGTGCAGACGAGGACGGAGCCGTACTCGGTGAGCGGGACGAACACGGAGTCGACGTCGGCCGGGGGCTGCTTCGTGGCGTCGTCGATGATGACCTCGGCGAGGTTCTCCTCGTCGGGGATGACCTCGGTGGGGGTGGCGTACACGGGCGCCGCGGGTGCCGCCGGGGGCTCCTGTACGGCCGGGGGCTCGAGCGGTGCGGCTTCGGGTGCCTTCGCGGCGCTGTCGGCCGGGGCTGTCTCCTCCACGGTGGGGGCCGTCTCGTCGGCGGCCGCCGTGGTGTTGGCGTCTCCAGCGGGCGCGGACTCGTCCGCCGCCGCGATGCTGGCCGACTCCGCGGCCTCGGTGGTGGCGTCGGAGGCCTCCGCGGGCTTCGCGGCCGCGGTCTTACGGGTACGGGTGGTGCCTGCCATGAGTGGCTCCCTCTCGGGGGTTCTTGTCCGGACGGCGCGCACCCTGCACACCGGACGTTGCTTGTGTCGCGCCCTACCTCGAGCGGGTGGGAGCGCAGTGACCCGGGCGGCCCCTGGTTGGTGCGCAGGGGCCGCCCGGGTCAGGTGGATCAGGCGTAGGTGAAGCCGCCGGTCTTCGTGACGTTGCCGGAGTCGGCCGCGACGACGACGTCCTTCGCACCGGCCGTACCTGCGGGGGTCTTGACCCGCAGCTCGGTTGCGGACACGACCTTGAGCTCGGTGCCCGGGGTGGCGCCGAAAGTCACCGCGGTGACGCCGGCGAGGCGGGTGCCCTTGATGGTGACGGTGGTCCCGCCCGCGGCCGGGCCGGTGGCCGGGCTCACGGTCGCGACGGTCGCCGCCGGGGCGAAGAGTCGATCGATCTCGGACTGGGGAACGATGGTTCCGGCCTGGTAGAGCAGGTGTCGGCGGGAGCCTTCGGCGCGCCCGTCGCCGGGCCCGTAGGGCTTCGACTCGTACACGTCCTCGGTGATCCGCATGGGGACGTCCGGGACAGCGGACGCGGGGAACGCCGACCTCTTGATCAGCGTCCCGTCTTCTCTGTGCAGCATGGAGGTTGGTCCCTTCTGGGGTCGGTGGCCGGCGAAGAATGGAGTGCGGGGCCGGCTTGAGTCGCGCGCTACCGGGAGAAGGGGGCACTTGCCCAATTGGGCAAGAATGATCTTGATGCCGTCCGGCACGGATCCGGTGCCGGGTGACGCTTGCCCAATTGGGCAAGAACGATCATGGTGTGCCCCGTGACGACTACGGCCGTCCGCTCTCGAACTGCTTGCCGGGGCCGCGGCGGCGCTCGTCCTGGGCGCGCTGCAGGTCACTCCACCGGTGGGGGCCCTGCTTCTTCTTGAGGTGCTTGATGTTGTTCGCGGCGATGCCGACCTTCTGCGGGCCCAGCACGGACACCAGGCACCCCTCCGAGGCCGTGCCGCGGGAGGCGTATCCGGCCTCGGCGAGGGACTCCTCGTCGGGGAAGATGTCGACGTGCCGCTCGATGGTCACGTCGACCAGGTGGTCCTCGCGGCCGCCGAGCGAGTACACCCACTTGAAGTTCTCCGGCGGGTCCGGTTCGACGGCCTCACGGAACAGAGAAACGCTCTTGGTGTACGCGTAAAAGCGGACGCCTGGCGCGGCCCTCATCACACGCATCCAGGCATCGGTGTACGGCCGAGAAAAGAAGTCACCGGCGTCGTGGCAGCGAACCCAGCGGTCTTGGTACCGCTTGTGCTGGAGCTCGGCGGTCATCTGCGCTTCCCAGCCGGGCAGATCGTCCAGCACCATCATCAGGTTCGCCTCGTGCCGGGCCTTGACGCCCGGGAATCGGTAGGCGCCCTGTCGTGCGTAGCAGAGCGGGGCGCAGATGCCTGCCGAGGGGCATGTGTTGTAGTTCCGGCCGTCGGGCAGGGTCCCGGCCCACGCCGGGATCGACCAGTTGTAGATCCCCTGCCTGCGCATGTCTGTGTTCTGGGTGAGTAGCCACCGTGGCTTCTTGTCAGTCATGCCGGGGACCGTGGGGTTCCGGCACTGCTTGCGTCGCGTTCAGAGGATCCGCAGGTCGTCCCAGCCGTCCGGGCCGACGCTGAACACCAACAGGCCCGAGGACGAGACTTCGCCGGAGCGGACGGCGTACCAGTCGCTGCCGTTGTCCAGGGTCGGGGCCTGAATCCACAGTCGGCCGTTACCCATCTGCTGTGCCCGGAAGTGGTGGAAGTGGCCTGTGATGAGGATGTCGGCATCGGCCACGGGCTGGCGGCCGAAGGTCTGCCCCCGCCACCAGTCGCCGGCCTTGTCCGGCCGCGGGTACTGGTGGCCGTGGGACAGGCCCACGATCTTCCCGGCGACGTCGAGCGACACGGTGTCCCGCCACCGCTCCGGCATCACGAACGAGACGTGTCCGTAGGCGTCCTGGTTGCGGGCGTAGGCGTCGGCGATCTGGGACATGACCTCGATGCCCCAGTCGTCGACGGGCGGGCCCACGGCGTCCTTCCCGCGGCGCACACGGCCGTGGTTGCTGCCGCAGGTCGCGGCGACGACGCGGCCGAACTTCCCGGCGAGGCGGTCCAGGCCCTCGAAGGTGATGCGCCGGTGGACACGGACCATCTCGGTCAAGGTCAGGTCGTTCGTGAACGCCTGCTGCGCCGTGTTCTCGAACCCTTCGACACAGTCTCCGGCGTCGGCCCAGTAGGCGACGGACGGACCGCGGCCTACGGCCTTGAGGTCACGGATGTGGTCATCCAGCCTGTCGAACCGGTCGGCGACCCGGGCGATGAGCTCCGGGGTGCCTCCGTCTCGGCCCACCTTCCCGGCCTGGGCATCGGCGTACACCACGACCAGGGCGCGCTCCGCAGTGTCGAAAGCCGGGCGGGGCTTTCGACGGCGACGCATCGCGTCCCGTACGAGAGTGTCGACGTCACCGGCGGACAGCCACGCGGGGGCGGCCGGCTCGATGACGTACCGGCAGCGCCACACGGCGCGGGTGACGGCGTCGTCGCCCTGGTTGTCGCGGTGCCATGCGGCCGGATCATGCTTGGCCTCCACGAGGCGGACGCGGAAGCCGTCGGGAATGGCAAGGCCCATCGCCTCGACGCGCTCGCGCCAGTCGGCCTCTCCCGCGGGCGGCTTGTCGGCGGGCGGGGCGGTGACGACCATGGTGCCGCCCGGCTCGAAACGCACACCGGACTCCCAGCCGCGGGGTGCGGCCGGATAGACGCGCTCCGCCTGGGTGGCCTGGCTCTGGCCGTCGGAGACAGGCTCGAGGAGCGCCTGCAGCTCGTTGTTCAGGGTCATCACTCGCACCGGCATCCGTTGGGCTTCCCGCGGTGTCGGTTGACGGTGTAGGCGGTCACGGCGTCGCCGTAGCGGCTGAGCGTCTCGGCGATGGCCGTAGCGGAGACGTTGGTCGTGTCCAGCGCCGCGCGGAGTGACGCGGCCACGTCGGCATCTGCGGCTTCCAGGAGGGCACCAACGCTGCAGCGGGGGCCCCGGTGAGCTGCGGGGGCGCCCGTGAGGGCGTCCAGCTCCTGGGCGAGGCCTATGGGTTGTTTCTCGATCACCGAGCGTCCTCCGTCGTCTTGATGGTGGTACGTGGGAGGGGGTGCACCCGGCGCCCGGGTGCACCCCCTCACTCCGGCATGGATCAGCCGGTCGGCTGGGTCCAGGAGCCGATGACGAACGACTCAGGGCGCGGGACCTCGAGCGCCAGGCGCTCGTCGGCCCTGAACGTGATCAAGCCCTTCTCATAGTTCTCGGCGTTCTCCGAGGAGACGGTGACGGAGACGTTCTCTCGGTCGTGGAGCTGTGCGCCGAGCCCGAACGCACCGATGAGGAAGTCGGTGTCAGCCATCGCGGTCGTCTCGACGACATTGAGGCGCCACACCTTCTTCTCGGCGCCGATGGCGACGGCGATGGCGACTCGGAAGGCGCCGTTCTTGTCCTCCTCGACCTCGACGTGCTCCCACATCGTGGGCGACAGGACGATGCCGGTCGGGTCGTACTCGGCGAGCAACGCCTTCGTGATGCTGCGCCGAATCTGGACGCTGTACTGGTCGGTCGGGAGCCCCTGGTACTGCTGGACGCCCGGCGTGTTGTAGATGCCGGTGAGGGACTGGCCGTCGCCGACGCTGTGCAGGAGGTCCCAGTCCTCGGCGTACTTGACGCCCTCCACCATGCGGGTGTTGATGAACGTCTTGAGGCGCGGTTCGTCGCTCAGGATGTTCTTGTGCGCGTCGAGGAGGTGCGCGACCTCTGCGACCGGGTACATCACCGGGGTCAGCGTGAGCTTCGACCGCGGCGCGCGGCCCCAGGTGTCGGAGTCGGCGCCGGTGGCCGGCGAGACGCCGTCCGCCGCGTACCGCTCCTTGACCTGGCGGGCCGCGTTCGTCCAGCCGGTCTCTCGCGCGCCGTACAGGACAGCGTTCTTGGTCGTGGACTTCGGGAACAGATCCCGAATGTGGAACTTCCGGAACGGGCGCTCAGCGATGCCCAGGTTCTGCGCGGAGCCGAGGACCTGGTGGGTCACGGAGCCCGCCGACATGGAAAAGATGGACTTTCCCTCGATGTCGGCGCGGATGTACGGCTTGTCACGGAACTGCTGCGACGTGGCGCTCTGGAAGGAACCGGACTCGACGAACAGGTCACCGAGGGACTTCTCCTCGACGCCCATGGGGCGCTGGCCGTAGTGGCTGGCCGCGGCCGGCGCCGACTCCGGGGCCTCGAGGTACTGCTTGATCTCGAGGTTGCTCTGCTCGGCGTCGATGAGGGCCTTGATCTCCTGCGCCTCGCCGGAGACCTTGCGGAAGGCCTTCGCCTGGTCGGTGGAGACGACGAACTGGCCGCCGTCCTCGACCTTGAAGGTCTGGCTGATGCGCTCGGCTTCGGAGGACTTGAGCTGGAGCGCCTTCTGCAGTTCCTCGATACGTGCGGTGGGCATTTGGGGTGCTCTCCCTGTGCTGGGTGCGGTTGACGTGCGTCGCTCGCCCGGCCAGCACCGGGACGCCTCAACGCGAGGCGGAATGGAAAGGGGAGAGGGGTGTTAACGTCGCGTGCTGCCCGCTCGGGACGTCAAGAGCGGGCAGCGCATGGGGTTTGACCTGCTGTTTTGTTGTCGGCTTGTCTGTGGGGTCCGTGCGGAGTGTGCGGGCGCGTGGGTGTAACTCAGCTCCGCATCAGGGCGAGTGCGGCCTTCACCTCGTCGGGGTCCAGGCGGACGGTTTCCTCCGGCTCCGCGGCCGGTTCGGCGTCCTCTTCGTCCTCGTCTTCGTCGCCTACGGGGTCGGTGTCCTCGTCGCCGAAGGTGTCTTCGTCCCACAGGTCCAGTCCGGGAGTTCCGCCCGTCGGCCGGTTCGCGGCCGGGGCCTGCTCCTCGTAGACGTCGAGGCCCTTGGTGGACAGTGCGGCGATCAGCTCCCGGACCCTGTCGCGGACGTCCCCGAGCTGCTCGGGGCCGGCGGTGCTGCTGCTGACGCGGGCGGTGGCGTCGGCGAGTGCTCCGACGGTGGGCTGTACGACGCGGGCGTCGACGTCCTCGTCCTCGGTGGCGGTACGGGCCGCGGTGCCCTCTGGCACGACGATGGTGGCGAGCTCCACGGGCTGCGGCTTGTCGAGCGTGATCTCACCAGCCGTGACCGTGTACGGGATGGCGTAGTGATTGCTGCGCCGCTCGTCCTCGCTGTGTACGGAGACGATGACGCGGTCCGGGTAGGTGCCCTCGATGCACGTCCAGGTGCCGCCGTCTTGGTCGAGGAGCTCGCGGACGGTGTCGGCGAGGCGGGCGCGGAACTGTTCCTGCGACTCGGGCAGCGGCTTGGGTGACATCACGGGGGCCTCCAGCGGGGCGGGGATTCTGCTCTTGGCCTCGGCGACCATGGAGCGGGCTGACTTGTGCTCGATGCGCGGCAGGGCGCGGGCGGCCTTCACTGCGGCGTGCGCGGACTTCTTCTCGTCGCTCCCGAGGGCCTGGTAGCGGGACATGACTCCTTCGGTGAATTCCTTGGCCTGGGGCGTGGTCTTCGGAGCTGGGGCGTGCGGGAGGGCGGCGCCGGCCAGGAGCGCCCACGGGGTCTCGCGGCACTCCGGCCGCAGGAGCGTCATGTCGGGCAGTGCGGTGATCGGCCACCAGGCGGTGACTTCGGTCGCGTCGCCCTTGGGGTCGTCTGGGTTGGCGACGCGGCGGTCGTCGTGGGGCGCGTTGATCGGCACGGAGTCCTCGGTCGGGACCACGGCGACGTAGCCGCGGTATATGCCGTTCGTGGCGGTCCAGGAGCCGACGACGCTGGCCGTGCCGGGCAGGGTCGAGCCGGTCTCCTCTTCCCACTCGCGCAGCGCGGCCGTGAGGGGGTCCTCGCCGTTTTCGCGGTGCCCGCCGGGGATCTCCCACGTTCCCGCTGCGGGGTCGTCGTCGTCGAGTGCGCGCTGGATCATGAGTACGCGGCCGGTGTCGGCGGCCTTCACCACCAGGCCCGCGACCTTGATGGTGTCGTCCTTCGGGGTCGTGACGACGTCGATCTCGACGTGGGAGGGCGTGGACTTGTACTCGAGACCGTCGTGCCCACCGGTTGCGGACTTCACTTCCAGGCTGCGCGTCAGGGGGTGCGCGCCGTGCAGGACGGGCGAGACCTCGAAGAGGTCCAGGTGGTGGATGACGCGCACGCCGTCGCCGCGGAGGCTCGCGTTGGATTCGGCCACGCGGTAGCCGATGGAGAACGCGGCCTGCTGGTGCTCATGCCACTGCTTGACCTGCTCGTAGGCGTCGCGGCCCTGGCGGGTGCGCAGGTTGTAGAGCACGGTGGCGACCAGGGCGCCGGCCTCGGGCGGCCAGCC
The DNA here is from genome assembly GCF_052245575.1 of Streptomyces sp. 2A115. Lineage (NCBI taxonomy): Bacteria > Bacillati > Actinomycetota > Actinomycetes > Kitasatosporales > Streptomycetaceae > Streptomyces > Streptomyces sp. 2A115. Next base: position 10,400 of record NZ_JBQQCG010000024.1, read on the forward strand.
GGGGATGTCAGCGAATCGGCGGTCTCCGGGGAGCCACTCCTCGACCTCGAGGACGACGCCGACGGGGTCTTTCCACCCGTGGTGCCACACGGTCTTGACGGGCCGTGTGGCCAGGGTGCGGGCGAAGGCGCCGGGCATGATGAGGTCGTTGACCTCGTCGACCACGCCGGTGACGGCATAGATTGCCCGGCTGGTGCCTCGCTGGGTGGTGCTGGGACGTGCGGGTCTGGTGGGTGGAGCAGCGGTCGGCACGGCGGGGAACCTCCGGCGGTGGACAGTGGGCCGCCGGGCACCGTGCCGTTCTCGTAGAGCTACTGTCCTGCGCTGACCTCTGCGGTCTGTTTGGGCTGCGTCTCAGCCTCGGAGCGGGCCATGGACCACCCCTTGGTCCAGTAGCGGTATCCGAACCGCTCCTCAACGCTGCTGCCGTACATGTTGTACGGGCAGGCGTCGGAGGGGTCACCGTTGGTGAACGCGGCCTTGCCCTCGTTGAGCCGGTCCTGGAAGGTCTGACGGTCGAGCTGGATTGGCACGGTCGGATCTCCTTACTGGCCCGCGAACATTGGGTCTTGGACGCCGCGGTCGCTGGCCTGGGGTGGGCCGCTTGGGGCCGCTCCTCCTGCCGCGTTCGCTCGGTCCTCGCCGTTGTGGTGCGTCTGCGTCATCTGCGCGCCGTCAACGTCGGTCGACCATGCGTCTGGGTCGGTGTAGCGCCACACCTGGCCGTCGCTGTCCCGTACCCATCCGGTCAGTGTGCCGTCCGGGGCCTTGTCGAGCCAAGCCTGTTCGCCGCCGCTGCCGGCGTAGGCGCACCAGGCGTCGGGGCCGTCGGGGTCGGTCTCGTCGCCCTCGTTGTACTCGTCCCCTGCCCAGGGGCGGGAGTCGTCGTCGGGCTGTTCCGGGGCGGCGCTGGGGTCTTCGCCGACGCTCTCGCCCTCCGCTGGGACGTCCGGCGCCGGTGGCGCCGCGGGGTCCTCTGCTGGTGCGGCGGGGTCCTCCTCGGGGGCGGCCGGGGCCGCCGTCGGATCTTCGGGCAGGTCCTCCTCGTCCTCGGACAGTTCGGGGTTGGAGACGCCGGGGCCGGCCTCGCCGAGCGGAGCCTCTTCGGTGCCCGCGGTCTCCTCGTTCTCGTCGTCTTCCTCCCCGAAAGGCTTGCCGCCCTGGGGGAGAGCCTTGATGGCGAATCCGTATCTGGTCACGGGCGGAGGATGCGCATGCGGGGTGCCTTGTGTCGCCGCCACCGTTGCACTCCACATGACCAAGATCATTCTTGCCCAATTGGGCAAGTGGCCCGGATCAGCTCTCTGGCACGCGTGCCTGTCTTGGTACGGCTCCGCTCTCCTCGACGACGTTGGTGTACTCGCGGAGCACCGCGAGGACGGACGCGTCGTCGTCACCGGCAACGGCCTTCATGGGTCCGGTCGGTGACAGGGCGATGGTCTCGCCCTGGTGGAGCTCCACAAGGGCCGCGGCCCGGTACGACCCGATCACCGGGCGGTCGGCCCGCCCGGTGATCTGCACTGTGTAGGTCGCACCGTCGTCGAACGCTCCGGTGACGGTGAACACTGCCTGCCTCCTTACCTGGTGGCCATCAGGCCCAGGAGGAACGCACGCAAGTCGTCGTCCTGGTACCAATCGCCGCTGAACATCGCCTGCACGGACCGCGCGAGACTGTCACCGGTCTCCGGTTGCGTCTGCTGCCGCCGCAGGAGCCGGTCCAGGGCGCTCAGCCGCATCCGGCGGGCGCCGGGCCGGCCGGTGTGCGTCCTGCTGAACCAGAACGCGCGCTGTGCGGCGTCCAGGTCGCCAAGGTGCCGGGCGAAGTGTTGCGCCAGAGCGTGTCCGGCGGTGCCCAGTCCCTCGTCGGCAAGGTCAGCGACCGTGATCCGCTGCGCGTCGGGCTCGTAGCGGCCCTGGTCGCCGTTCACGGCTGTCACGCGGCGTACCTCGGGGGTGCTGAGCCACGACCGCGGGATGAAGCGCTGAACGCCCCGTACGGCCCGCTCGGCGTCCGGGTCGGTGTCGGGGCCGAACACGATCGCGTTGTTGCCCTCGGGGCCCATGTCGCGGATGTCGGCCAGGGCCGCGGCAACTGCGAAGGGCACCGCGTCGGCGTACCGAGTGCGCATGTCGGCGTACTCCTGGCGGGCAGTCGACAGCTCGGTGCGGGCCGCCATGATCTCGACCTCGAGGTCCGGGTCGTCCGGGATCGTCGCGCCGCTGCGGGCTCCCTGGAGGCTGACCAGTCGCCGCTCGCTGGTGGCCACGTAGTCGTCGAGGTGCTGCAGTGTGGCGTGCGGGTCGTCGCCGAAGTCGTCGCCCAGGGCGGCGGACAGACGACGGGTCACGTCTTGGTCGACGTCGCTGCCGGCCGCCCGCAGGGCCGCCATGTGGCGCAGGGTCGTCAGGCCGGGGCCGCCGTCGGCCGCCCGGTCCGGCGTCCACTGGATGCGGTCCGACCGGTCCGGGAGCCGACCCGCGGCGAGCTGTCGCCACGTCGTGGGACGCCAGAAGGTGACACGGCGCTGCGACTGCCCGAACCGCCCCGGCTCCGGCATGAGGCCAGCCCAGTGGGAGATCCGTGCGGCCAGCGAGTCGCCGTCCGCGTCGGGCAGGTTCACTGCGCGGTGTAGGCGCGCCAGGCGGCGGGACTCCGGCCACTGCCGGACACGGCGCACCATGCGGCCTAGGAAGGCCCGCAGGCGGCGCAGGCGTTCGCGCGAGCTCCGGTACTTCTCGGCGATCTTCCGGGCGCCTGCCTTCACGAGCTCCGCGAGGCGCTTGGCCATGCGGATCAGGAGAGCGACGATCCGGGCGAGGAGTCCCGGCTGTCGGCCGGCGTCCGGATTGGCCGCGGCGACCCGGGCCGCGATCCGGCGGGCGGTTGCCTGCCGGGACCCGGCCATCTGCTGGGTGAGGATGCGGGCGATTCGCTCGGCGTCGCCCGGGTCCACGCCCGCGGCCTGGAGCTGCTGCAGGAGCGCGTTCACCGCGTCGTCCGCGTGCCCCGTGACTGCCCGGGTGACGTCCGGGTCGGCGTCGGGGTCGGTCGACGGTCGGCCCGCGACCTGGTCCGGGATGAGGCGCAGCAGGTCCCGCGCGCGGGCCGCCAGGTCCTCTTCGCTCTCGCCTTCCAAGGGCTCGAGGTCGTTGATGGTGCGCAGGGCTGCCCGCACGGTGTCGGTGTGGGCCTGGTCGCGGGTGTTGCGAAGGCGGCGCTGGGCGGCCGCCCGGTCCCGACCGGTGATGCCCGCGGCGTCGAGCGCTGCAGCCCCGTCCCTGCGGACGGACTGGCGGGCGTCGCGCAGGGCCTCGGCGGTGAGGCGCTGGGCGATCTGCTCGCGCAGGGCGTGGATGTCGCTGGGCGGCTCCGTGCCCGCGACGGCCTCGTCGATGATGCGCGCCGCGATGCTGCGGGCGTGGTCGCTGACGATCCGGTCGACGTCGGCCTGCGTCACCTGGTTGGGGTCGCGGGGCGTGCCGGTCGGCGGCAGGGCCGGGGTGGGCCGGTTCCGGTCGTAGATGTTCACGGCGCGGCCGCTGTGCAGACCGAAGTCGTGGACGTTGCCGTCCTCGTCGACACCGGTGAGCTGCATCCACCAGCCGTTGCGCTGCGGCTCGCTGATGATGGTCAGCCTCCGGTGGCCGTTGAACTGGTAGCCGGTCCGGCTGACGGGCGCGTCGATGACGTCGCCGGCGCGCAGATTTCCCGGCGTGTCCCGAGCCACGGGAAGCGGGGGCTCGTCCGGGGTGGGTGAGGGGTCCGGCGTGCTGGGCGCGGCCGGAGCGCTCGGGGTTCCCGAAGCGTCCGGGGTGGATGCGTCCGGGGTCGGGGTGGTGTCGTCGGCGTCGGGCGGGGTGACGGGGTCCGGCTCGGCTTCGGGGAGCTGCCACACGGGCATGGCCCCGTGGACGACTCGGCGGCGCCACTGCTGGTTCTCGTCCTCCAGGAGGAAGCTGCGCAGCCCTCCGGGGCCGTCCTCGGCGTCGATGACGCGGAAGATGCGCACCTGGTCGCCATGGCGCTCGTCGGGCATGGCCACCAGGTCGCCCTCGCCGGTCTGAGCGGCGTTCGACGGACGGGGCCGGTCGAGGCCTGCGGGCGGGTTACGGCCGGCGGCGTGGTCGAGGTGGTCCGCGGCGCGCAGTGCGGCGCGGCCCTCGGGTGTCGACGGGTCCGCGGCCGCGCGCAGTTGCGTGGCGAGGGCCGCGGCCTGCTCCGGGGTGACGGGCAGGTCTGTGGTGATCCGTACGGCGGCCTGGTGGGCGTCGGGGTCGTCGTCCGGGCCATCGGCGTGGTCGCCGATGACGTTCCGGTCGCTCGAGTCGAGGTCCGGGTCGATGGTCGGGCCGGTCACCGGGTCCACCGTGTGGGGGGTCTGGTGAACGGTCAGGTCGTCGTCCGGCTCGGGGGCGTCGTCCGGGCCGAGGTCCGGGGCGCCTCCGTCCGGGCCTTGGGCGCGCGGGAGGACCGCGCGGGCATCGACGTCGATCTCTCCTATCTCGCCGGTGGTGGTGTCGGCGTACTGCAGGGTGACGCGATCTCCGTCCCGGCTGGGCGGGCTGGTGATCGCGACGGTGGCGAGGTGGCCGTCGAGGTCCAGGACCACGACGTCGCCGTCCTTGAGGTCCGCGGCCGCAGGCTCGTCGATGCCGGTTACCGGGGCAGTGGCAGGGGCCTCGTCGCGTACCTCGCCGGTGACGTTGAGGTCTCCGGCGCTACGGGTGATGGTGCCGTCGGCCGTGGTGATGGTGACGGTGTCGCCGTCGACGGCATCGACGGGGCCGAGGAGGGCTCCGTCTGTGTCGCTGACGACGTCCTGTGTGGTCACGCGGTGCCCGTCGGCGGTCCAGCCGTCGGGGCGCTGTCCGTCGGTGACGGTGACCGTGGTCGGGGCGAGCGCGGTGTCGTCGTTGCCGTCGGACCAGTGCACCGAGACGGTGGTGTCGGTGGCGCCTGTGACAGTGCCCTCGCGGTCGCCGGTTCCGGTGACGGTGCTGCCAGGGAACACCCCTTGGCCGTTGCGGTCCGCCGGAATCTGGTTGGGCAGGTCCCCGGAGCGGAGCGCGGCCTGGGCGCCACTGGCCGGAGACCCGGGCACGACGTCGTCCGGCGCTTCCGCGCGGGCCGCGGTGGCGTTGACGGACGTGTAGATGTTCCCGGACGCGCCGGTGCCGTCCGGGTTCTCCGTGACCCAGGTGCGCCACATCTGGTCGGTGCGGCCGCGGCGGGTGACGTCCACGAGCTCGGGCGTGGTGTGGACATACCCAGCACGCTGGACGGGGCGGCCGCCCTTGGTGGTGCCGTTCATGCGGACCATGTCGCCGGGCACCAGGTCCTCGACACGGGCCCAGTGCGCGGGCTGCCCGCCGATCGGTTCCGGGTCCGGCTCCGGCTCGGGCTCCGCCGGCGGACGGGGGATGTCCTCCGGGGTGTTCACGGGCCCGTCCGGGACGGGTGCGGCGGGAGACGGAGCTTCGCCGTCGCCCTGCGGCTCGTCGGCGCGCGGCCGCTCCAGGTCGCTGTCCGGGCCGCCGAGGGCGTCACGGAACGCGCCTGCCCAGAAGGCGCGGCTGCTCAGGTCGGACAGGGCCTCACGCTGCTCGCTGGTGTTCCGCTTGTTGCGGCCGACGGCGTCGTGCAGCCACGTGAAGTCGTCGTGAGCCTGCGCCAGGTCGTCGCGGAGGTTCCCGCTGAGTGAGCGCTGGTCACGGAAGGCGTCGACGAGGGCGGACAGGCGGGCGTACCGCTCGTTCGCCTCCGAGTTGTTGCGGAGGGGCTCCGGGAGTTCCGGCATCGCGTGCCGTAGGTTCGCGAGACGCCAGGTCACGCTGTCCCACACGTCCGTGCTGCCGTTCGCCGGGTCGGCAGGGCCGCCCTGGAGAGCGAGGGTGACCAGGTTGGCGACGGCCGTGTCACGAGACTGGGTACGGCTGTTGCGTGAGTCGTCTATCCCGAAGAACGGTCGGGCCGTCCACCTGGGTCCGCGCTCGGGGTGCGACGCGTTCAGGTTGGTGATGGTGCCGATCCGCTGCCCGTTCAGCCACACGGACTCGCCCTTGGAAGCCTCGTCCGGACGGAGCTCGGCCATGTCGGCGTACTCCTGCAGCCGGTCACGACCGCCGTATCGGAATGCGGCGTCCTCGTCGCTCTCGCCTTCCATCGAGGCCGGCGGGGCAGGGGTGACGTCGTCGGCCGTGACGGTCGTCGGCTCCGTCGGCTCCTTGGCTGCGCGGCGCTCCTCTTCCTCGTGCGCGTGCCGTTCTGCGCGGTCGTCGTTACGGCGGGACTGCTTGAACTGCGCGAAGGTCTGGCGGCCGCCATGAGTGTCGAGCCATTCCTGCAGCTCCTCACTGGCGTACTGGCGCCACCGGTCGTTGGCCGTCAGGCTGCCGCCGGAGAACAGCTCTCGCTCGTCGAAGTCGGTAAAGCCGTACTTGTACTCGCGCTTGAAGAAGTAGCCGTTCGAGAAGTCGACGGCCTGCCGGTAGCGGGCCTCGTCCCAGTCGGCGAACTCAGCGCGAAGGGCCCGGTCGGTCTCTCGCTGCCGGTACTGCGGGTACGTGAGCCGGCCGTTACCGGCGTTGGTGTCGTCGCCGAACATCCAGAAGTTCAGCTCAGGGGAGGCCAGTTCCTTCGCGCGCTTGTTGCTGTATTTCCCGCCGGAGAACACGGCCCGCGGGTCGATGCCCTGGGCCTCGGCGTCCGGGCTGAGCATGCGCCCACCAGCGGCCTCCATGGCGGCCTGGAAGCGCTCCTCATCGAGGGCGTCGAACTCGCGGCGCATCCGTCCGGGGGTGGCCGGGGCGGGCACCGTGACGTCGGTGTCGCCGAAGCCGAGAGCCTCGTCCATGAGGCGGCCCTCGCGCTCCGCCTCGTCGGCGTTCGCCGGCGGCGTTTCCGGCACCGCAGCGCGGATCCGCTCGTCGACGTAGCCGTCGCGGCGGTCCATCTCCGCCATGACGCGCATGGTGTCTTCCGGGCCCAGGCCCTGCAGGGCAGCGGCCTCGAGCTCCGGGTCGCTCAGGGTGGTGAGGTTCTCGGGCAGGGTGAAGGCGCCAGAGCGCTCCTGCTCGTAGTCGTCCTGCACCGCACGGAGCGCCTGGGGAAGGTTGCGGCCTTCCCCGTCGCGCCATGCGGCGACGCTCGCGGGGCCCCACGGCTGGTGCCAGTCGAAGGGGTCGCCGTTGCCGTCGGTGATCTCCTCGAACCTGCTGGCGAGTGCCCGCGCCTCTTCGGGATCGTCGGAGGTCAGGGTGATGCCGGGCAGGTTCGTGCCGTTGCGGGCCTGGGCGAAGCGCCACACGGTGGTGCCGTCGCTCTGCGGCTCCGGGTACGTCGCCAGGCCGCCCTCGGGCGACAGTGCAAGGCCTTCCCGGTCCGCCAGGTCGGCCAAGAGGGCGCGCCGCTCGGGGGTGTCCTCGTCCGAGGTGAGTCCCTCGCCGTTCCGCCAGGCGTTCCGCAGAGAGTCGACGTCACGATGCCGGGAGCGGCCGCGGTCACCCTCACCGTCCTCGGTCGCGTCCGGAACGCTGAAGTCGGGCAGATTCAGGTGTGGCAGGCCGGGCCCGCCGGGGCCGCCGTTGCCGCCTCCACGGTTACGGCGGCGACGACGCCGGCGGCGCTCCTCGTCGTCCTCGCCCTCCGGGGCGTCCTGGTCGTCGTCCTCGTTCTCCGGGCCGTCGCCGTCGCCGCCGTCCGGGGAGTCGGGCGTGCCCGCACTCCCACCGTCAGGGTCGGCCGCTCCTCCGTCGGGGTCAGCGTCGCGGCGCTGCCGGCTCTCCTCCTCGTCGTCCTGGCGCTGCTCGTCCTCGTCGTTCCGGGCCTGGTCGTCGTCCTGGCCGCTCTGCTGCTCGTCGTCCTCGCTCTCCGGGGTGCTGCTCGTGTCGTTCTGGCCGTCGTCGTCCTGGCCTTCGTCGTCGCCGCGGCGTTCGCCGCGGTCGTCCTGCTCACCGCGGGCAATGCGCGCAGCACGACGGAACCGGTCGGCTGCGAGCTCCCCCTGCGGGCCTGCGAGCTCGTACTGCTCGGCGAGTGTGTCCAGGCGGTCGGCGATGTCGCGGAGCTCCGCATCCCGGTCCTCAGCAGAGTCGGCGCGGTCGAGACGGTCGTCGAGCTCCTGCATCTCCGGCAGCGAGTCGCCGCCCACGGCGTTCATGCCCTCGCCGAACAGGTCCTGCGCGCGGCTGGCCCGGTCGTCGCTGTCGCCTTGCTGCGGGCGGTTCGCGTCGTCGTCACGGGGGCCGCTCAGGCTCGGCAGGCCGCCATCCCGCATCTCCTGGGCGAAACCACGGGCCGCATCCTCGGGGGTGTCGTATCGGCCCTCGCTCGTCTGACCGCCCGGCCTCCACCAGTAGTAACGACCCTTCGGCTTGTCCCTTCCGAGGAGGCCCTCAATCCGGCCGTCGACGTAGATGTTGCGGGGGCCTGCACCCTTCTTCGGCTTGTCCAGCCAGACGTCGTCCCCCAGGTCGTCGGCCCATTCGTGGACGGCAGGGGTCGGTTCGTCAGGTGTGCCCTGCTGGAAGTCCGGATGGCGAAGGTCCCGCTCGGCCTTCATGCGGGCTGCGGTGGCCCACGACTTGGCCCTACGGGTCTCGTACGGCAGATCCACGTTCGGGTCGGTGAACTGGCTTTCCAGCCACGCGGCCTCGTCACGGATCTGGCGAAGGTCGTGCTGCAGATCGTCCGTCTCGCCCCGGCTGACGCGCTGGATGAGGTCCTGCAGCCGCTGAATCCGCTCGGGGTCCTGGAGACCTTCCCTGCGCTGGAGGGTGGCGATGTCGTCGCCGATGTCGGCCATGCGGGCACGGAGTTCGTCCGAGTAGGCGGGCCCGTGGACGGGCTGGGCGGCGGCCGCAGCTCGTGCCTCCTGCTCGGTGCGCCGTGCCGCATCGCGGGAGCGTGCCTCGTCCATCTCGCGGCGAACGTCAATGTTGCGGACGAGCGCGGCCACCGCAGCCGCGCGGCTGGAATGCTCCAGCGGACCAGAAGGTTCGTTGACCCTCTGGAACAGCCACTTCCTACCGAGCTGGCGGACGGTGCCGGCTTCTTCGCCGTCGACGGTCACCGGATACGAGCCGTCATCGTTGCGCTTGCCGATCTCGGCCCGCGCGAGCGCTTCGGCCCGTTCCTGCTTCTCCTTCTCCCGCTTCTCCCGGTCCTGTCGGGCGGCCTCACGCTTGCGCTGTTCCGCCCACAGGTGGCCCCGGCGGTTACCGACAGGCGAGAGTGCGAGCATGGCGTTGCCCTGAACGCGCGGGCCTTCCCCGGTGCTCGCGACGTGTCGGTTCTGCCACGCCTGCAGCTCCTCGAGCTCGGCCTCGATGTCCTCGTCGGTCATGTCTGCCGGTGACGTGTCCCGGATCGGCGCATCGGGCGCCGTGGCGTTGTCGGCTGCGTCCGTCTCGTCGGCAGGGGGGTCGGTCGGCGCCGGGGCGTCTTCGCTGTCAGGGGCGTCGGTGTCCGGTGCCGTGGTGTCAGCCTCCGGGGCGTCGGCATCCGGGGTCTCGATGTCCGGAGCGTCCGTGGACGGGTTGTCGCCTTCCGGGGTGTTGGCCTCCGGCGCGGTCATCTCCGGTACTTCCGGAGCGTCTTCGTCCGAGTGCAGTACGCGCAGTTCGTTGTCCGGGTTGAGGAAGTACTCACGGCCGTCTTCGGTGACGATGCGAACGCGGCCGCGGCCGGTACGGACCGGTGGCTTCGCGACCGTGTGCGTGCGGCCCTCGGCGTCGACGAACCGGTCCCCCTCCTCAAAGTCCTGAGGCGCACGGGTCTGCATGGGGCGCAGCTTGCTCGTGTCGCGGCCCTCGGCGGCCGCGAACATGTCCGGGGTGCCGAACTCGTCGTCCGGCCGGTCCAGCGGGTTGTCCGGGTCGGCGAACATCGGCTGCGGCTCGTCCTGGCCGACATCGAACAGGCCGCCCGGCTCCTCCACGGGCGCCTTGGGCTTCGGCTCCTCCTTCGGCTTCCGGCCGGCCCGGCGGGCTTCCTCCGCCTCGAGGACCCGCAGACGAGTGCGGTCGACTCCAGACAGCTCACCGCCGTTGGCCATCTCCCGCTCCATCAGGGAGACGATCTCGTCGCGGATCTCGCCGTCTTCCATCCCGGACGGGGCCTTGGCGGCACGAGCGGCCGCCGCGGGCGCGTTGACCTCGTCAGGGCTCAAGATGACCCCACCCGGGGCGTCGGCTGACGACGACTGGTCCGTGTCGCCACTGGCGGCGTCGGGAGCATCCGCGGTCGGGGCGTTGGCTTGCCCCTCCTCGCGCTTGGCCCGCAGCTTGGCCTCAGCCTCGTCGACGCGCTTGGTGTAAGCCTTGTGGGCGCGGATCTCCTTCGGGTCGGAGTCCACTCCTTCGCCGCCCGCCAGGGTCCACGCCCACTCGAGGAGAGCGCGGTGCGTTTCGACCGGGGCGGTCACCTTGAGGCTGCCGTTACGGTTCCTGGTGGCCTCGGTGAGGGCCTTCCGGGTGTCCGGGTCCTCCATGGCCGCGGTCTCTTCGACGTTCAGGAAGTCGGCGAGGGCCTCCGGCATCGTCAGGGTGACGAGGTTCTCGGGGTTGTCCCAGTCGTGTTGCAGCGGTTCAGGGGCAGGCTCGCGAGCTGCCCGCTTGCGCTTGTTCTCTTGGATCGCTCGGGCGTCAGCCGTGAATCGGTCGGCGTTGTCGTCCAGGTGCTCCTCGAGGCGGTGTAGCGCGCGCTGCATGCCGTCGTCCAGGCCGTCGGTGTCCAGCTCGTCGAGGGCGGTGAGGGCACCGCGCATGGCCTCGCCGTTCCGCCGGTATCCCTCGGCGCCCTTGGGGTCGTCCGTGACGTTCTGCATGTGCTGGACGAGGGCGCGGAACTCCTTGGGCGCACCGTCCGGCCACTGCTTCTCGGTGAACTCGTTGACTGCGGCCCAGTCCTTGAGGATGGCCTCGGCCGCGCGCTTGGCGTCGCCACTGTTGGGGTGCTGCTGCATGTTCGGGGTATCGCGCTGCACGTCCTCCGGGCGGCGGCGCGCCCTCGGGATGACGTTCATCGTGTCGCCGGTGTCCGCACCGAACTGGTGGACCTCACGGCGGCCGCCGAGATGGCGGGTGGTGAAGGTGCGGCCCCCCGGGTAACGGCGTACGCCCGTAATGACGTGGCCGAACTCTCCGCCCGCGACGACGTCGCCGACACGGACGCGGTCGGCGCGGACCTTCTCAGGAATGTGTCCGTCGGTGTGCCCAGACACTGCAACCTGGTTCGGCATCCGCCTCATGCGCACGCTGTCGCCGGATGTCATCGCCGTGCCGTCCGGGGAGGTCAAGGTGGCGTCCAGCAGGGGCGCCCACTTGGTCCTGTCCCCGTCGTAGGTGGGGGCGAGGGTGCCCTCGAGGGTGACCGTCTCCGGCTTGTCCTGATCCCGGGTGCTCGCTGGCCATTCGATGTCGCTGGCGCTCACGGTGACCTTGATGCGGTCGCCGGGGCGCAGCTCCTCACGGCTGACCGTCGCCGCGGTGTTGCTGTTGGCGGGCGGGGCGGGCCGGGCAGCGTCGAACTCCTGGCGGGTCCGCTTGATGGCAGCCTGGATGTTCTCGCCCTGGGCGGAGCGCCAGGTGCTGGCGGTTTCGTCGAGGTCCGGGTTGGAGAAGTCAAAGCCGCCGTTGCTCATGGCGGAGCCGCCGGTGTTGAGGTTGAGCTGCCGCGCGAAGTCGTGGGCTTCTTCCGGGGTGGCGAAGTCGCTGGCCGTGTTCATGCGCTGCCCGGTGCCAGTCGCGGTCAGGTACCAGCGGCCGGTCGAGTCATCGCGAAGGGCGATCAGGCGGCCGTCGTGCGTGGTCGCAAGGTGGTCGTCGTCGCCCGCGACGGACCGCAGGAACTGTGCCATCTCCGGCTTCTGGCCTGGCCGGTCGGCGAGGTCGAGGAAGTGCTGGCGGACGGCCGCGGTGTCCCGGAATCGGGAGGGACTGTGAGGCCGGTTGGGCAGCGCCTGGACGTTGACGGGCAGCTTGCCGTCCGCGGGCTCGTCCTGGTCGTCGTTCTCGCGCGGACCGACGGGGTCGTCGTCGCCGATGGGGCGGCCGCGGTCGTCGACGTCATGGGGGTCGTTCGGGGTGTCGGGGTCGCCGTCGTCGTCCCGGGCCACGCCGTTGCCGCGGCGCGGGTCCGTATGCCGCTTCTCGTCCTCCTCCTGGACCTTGTTCTCGTTGTCGGTCGGCGCGGTGCCGTCCGGGCGGGTGACCATGGACACCCACTTGGCACTGGTGGTGTGCCTGCGGCCGTTGAACTCGTTCGGGGCTGTCTGGTCCTGGACGAGGATGCGGTCGTTGGGGAGCGCGCGGACGACGCGCGCGAGCTTGCCGCCCCACAACCTGACGGTTCCACCCGTCTCGATAAACCGCCCCTTGCTGTCCCGCGGGTGCAGGGAGGGGTTCCACTTCCGGCGGGCGGCCTTGACCTCGAGTCGGGCACTCAGGTCCTGCAACTCAGCGTGCTCAGCGGCGGGGCGATTCAACATGTCGCGGACCATGCACACCGCGAGTGGTTAACGTCGCGCCCTACCGCGCGGGCGCGACCTGGGGCCGAGGCCTACATGGTTTCGGTGAGGATGTGGATGGCGAACCAGCCGGAGAATCCGAACCAGCCGACGGCGAATATGGCTCTGCCGACCTTGCTGGTGCGGGTGCGGAACAGGAGTCGGAAGTTCTCGGAGAGGGTGTCGTTCTCGCGCTTGTTGGCCAGGGCGATTCCCTCGGCGATGGCGAAGATGGCGGTCCAGACGATCCAGATGGCGGGCCACATGGCGGGTTACTCCTCGGGGTCGGTGTCGTAGTGCAGGCGGCAGCGGCAGTTCACAGTCAGGCCGATCGGCGCGAAGGGGTCGCCGGGGTACCGGAGCTGGGCGCCGTTGATCTCGTACGGGGTGCCGACAGGCAGGGTCTTGCCGTGCAGCGCCTTGTGGGCAGGTCGTACACGGTCGTCCTGGCGCGTGATCCACGTCCGTACGACTCCGGGTCCGGCGCTCTCCGCCGCGGCGTCCGCGGCCCCGTTGATGGTCGACACGGCGCACGTCTCGGCGACGCGTTCCACCAGCGCGGGCGCGGCCGCGTTGTAGAAGCCGCCCACGGTGTGCACGAGGGTCTCGAGGTCAAGGCTCGGATCGTTCTCTTGGGCTTCCCGCAGCACTTCGGCGAGCTCGCCGAGCAGCGCGGTCACGGCCTCGCCGGCGTACATCGCAGTTACGAGAGCGGCAGCCACGGCGGCCGGGGGCACCGCGTCGGTGCTGGCGACGGCCTGGCCCAGCTTGCGGGCGGTGGTGGTCGCAGCCTGCTGCAGAATCGGGGCGAGGGTGTTCGTCGTCTCCTCCGCCCAGCGGGCAGCACTCACGACGCGGTCCTCGTCGATGTTCGCGTCACCGCCGCGGGTGTCGTTCTCGTTCTCCGGCTCCCAGAACCGCGTGTGCTTGCGGGTCTTCGGGGCGCGGAGCCGGGCGACTATGACGCCCTCCTGGCGTGCCAGAAGCGCAGTGAGGGCCGCCTGGACGGCCATGGACAGGCTGTCGAAGTCGGCGTCGGTGACCTCGAACCCTTCAGCGGCCAGAGACTTGGTCTCGAGCTGGGCGCGCGCCGCGGCGACGTCCTCGGCGGCGGGCCCGTCTTCGGGCTGCGTGATGGTGGCGCGGGCGCGGGCGACGTCGTCAGCGGCCTCACCGGGGGTGGCCTCGGTCGTCTGGGCGCGGGCTGCGGCGACCTCGTCGGCCGCGGTGCCCCCGGTTCCGGAGGGCAGCTCGAGGGGCGCCTCCCCGCGGGCCAGGGCGACGTCGGCGGCGGCAGTGGGGGCCGCCTCGAGCTCGCGGGCCTCGGCGACCGCCGCGGCGGCGGACTGGTCTCCGCCGGCCGCGGGGAGTGCCGCGTTCGGGTCGGCGCCCGGCTCGGGGGCCAGGCCCAGCGCGGCCGCGTCCTGGTCGTTGGCGGGGACGGGTGCCTTCTGCGGGCTGATCCAAAGGGCGCGGGACTGTGGCGTGTTGAAGGGCTTCCGGTTGGCGATCTGCCGGTACTCGTCGATCGTGATCAGGCCCGCGTCGAACTCCTTGCGGGCCTCTTCTCGGGCCTGACGGCGGGGGAACTCGAGCGCCTGGACACGGGAGGTGTCGAATCGGATGACCCAGTCGTCGGACAAGTCCGAGTCGAAGGCCGACGCGATCAGGTTGAGGTGGGGGAGCTCCGTGTGGGACCAGAAGTTCCACTCTTCCCGGTCGGCGTTGTTGAACGTCCTCTCCGAGGCGTTGCCGATGACGGACTCGTACACACCGAACGCGGAGAGGATCTCGTTCTTCGCGGTGCTGGAGAGGGTCTCGTAAGCCATCTCCCGCGGGCGGGCAGAGGTGTCGACGTAGGTGACGCCACCGGGACCTGTGCCGACGAGGGTGAGCTGTCCGGCGTTGTGCGCGCCCGGGGCGAGGCGCCTCTGGATCCGGTCGACCTCGTTGGAGTCGACGCCGTCCAGGTCGATACCGACGATGCCGCCGGGGCGGCCGTCGTTGTCGATGAACGAGATGTTGTAGGTGCGCGCCTTCACGTCCAGGTCGATCGACAAGCCAGCGGCCTCGAGCGGGGTCACACCGCAAAAAGGATCGACCGGGTGCGGGTCCCTGATCCAGATGACCTTTTCCGGTTTGAGCTCGCGGATGTGCCCGCGGTAGTCCGTGAACTGGAAGTGCTTCACGTACGAGGCGTTCTCATCGTCCGGGATGACCTCGACGCGGTCCGGCGGAAGCAGGTCAAGCCGGGTGAGGACCCCTCCGCGGCTCTTGGTCTTCTCGATGAACACGCCCTTCTTGCTGAGGAGCAATTGGGCGCTGAGACGCTTCTTGAAGACGTCACCCGTCTCGAGCGGGTTGGCCTTCTTGTTCAGCAACCGCAGGAGCGGGTGGTCCTCGAGGACCTCCTCGAACTCGCGCTCGTCGCCGCCGCGGCCGATCTGCACCGGGAGAGTGGAGGCGTGCTTACTGATGGCCTCGACGCTCTTGAAGGTCCAGATGCTGCGCTCGTAGCCCTCGACGACGACGCGCTCGAGGTCCCAGCCGTCCGCGCGGCCCGGGGTGCCCCATACGTTCGTGACACCAGCGAGCGTCACGGACGTGTAGACGCCTCCGGCCAGGAGATCCTTCGTCTCGGTGGGCGGGGGCGCTGGTTCCACGGCCCCTCTGGGGACGAGGAGGCCCCGGAGTGCGGGGAAGAGTTGGCGGGGCATCAGGCCCCCTCAGCGCTGGAGATCCAGAGGCCTGCGGTAGCCACAAGGGCGCTGATGGCCAGCCATCCCAGCGGGGGCAGCAGGTAGAACAGGACGGCTGTCTGTCCTGCGTAGCCGCTGAATGCGGCGATGGCTCCGGCGTCTTGCTGCCATCGGCGCGTGGAGTTGCGGCGGACGAGAACACCGCTGGCGCACAGGCCGATGAGAGCGGCGGACAGGCCGGCGGTCCAGTGCAGGGCGCCCAGCGCACCGAGTCCGCCGAGCGCACCGAACGAGAGCAGGAGGAGCCCGAGAGCCTCCCGGCCGACCTTCGCGTCGGGGAGCACCGACCCAGTGATGTCGGTGGTAGCGACAATGGGGTCGTCGTTCGACGGGTGAGTTTGCTGAGTAGTCACGCCGCGCACCATGAACAGTGGGCGGCGTTAACGTCGCGCGCTCAGCGCGGGGGCCGGGACACCCCAGTCATGTAGGCGCTGATACCGCGCCGGTTGATGGTGCCGCCGGAGATGATCCGCGCGTTCGGGGGCGGGGTGGGCACCTTCCGCTTGGCCCGCTTGCTCTGGTCGCCGCCGATCAAGTGCGTGTTGTCGCTCTTGGCGGCGCAGTCGTCGCCCCTGACTTCGTCGTACGGCCGGCGGCAGCCCCTGCAATACACCTCGAGTGCGTCGACGCGCTGCCCCTCGGAGGCCTTGAAACTGCCCCGATAGTCGGCGACGCTCGCGATCTTCGGCGTGACCTCGATCTCCGCGGCGACGACCCAGACGTGGGAGAGGTCGGGTGCCTCAGCCTTGGCGGCCGGCGGCTCCGGCGGCGGAGCGGTCTTGTGCTCGGGCGCGGGTCGTTTGGCCGGAGCCGCGATCGCCTTGGGGGCGGTCTCGGGCTCGAGCCAGGAGAACAGGCTGTCCTGCATATGGGATCGGCCGGTCTCGGGCGAGGGGGGAGCTTTCGCGATCGTCACCGTTCCTCCGGATCACTGTGGGGTTGACGCAAAGCTCAACCCCCGTCACCTCCCGAACGTCAACGGCCGTGTTCTGTTACACCTACAACACTGCGGACGGCCCCGTGCGGGCTGCGACGCTGCTCCGGATGACGCGGTCGCTGACGCGTATCGCGGCCTTCACCTCGGCGTGTAGATCGGCGGGGAAGGCGCTCGCGCCGAGCGCGCAGTCATGGAGGAGGGCACGACAGTCCTGCGCCTCTCGATCGGTCGCGAGGGCGGTGAACGAGGGGTGCACAAGGATCTCCCGGGCGGCATACCCGTCGGTCGTCGCCGTCGCCCGGCGGTGGAGTTCCGTGACCACCCGGCGCGCGGCTGAATCCTCGGGGGAGCCGACCGCGTCCAGCACCGTGAGACCGAGCCTGGTGTTGAAGACGGTCATGCCCTGCTCGTCCGCGCGGACGAGGTAGGCGGCCACCAGATCCTGCAGGTGGCGTTGGAACGGTTGGCTGGCCGCCCGGCGGCTCAGCACGTTCAGGCAGCCCGTGACGGCGTCCTCCCACGGCTCCCCGGGTTCTGTGCGGGCCAGGAGGTCCGCGGTTGCGGAAGCGTCACCTGCGGTGAGAGCAGCGAGCACGGCGACCTGGCGGCCGTCGAACATCCTCTGCCCGACGCCGCGGTGTTCTTCAATGTGGGCGAGCGCTTCCGCCCAGCGGCCGGCAGTCGTAAGGGTTCGTGTCCCGTCGGCGAGGAGGACCCGCCACAGCCAGGCGCGGACCTCTTGGCGGTCCTCGGCGCTCGCGGTGAGGTCGGCCGGGACGACGATGCCCTCGAAGTCGGCTGCGGTGCCAGTGCTGACGGCGTTGTATAGCGCAAGTAGGCGCTGGCGGCCGTCGTCGGCGTGCCCGGCGCGGATCTGGAGGCGCGCGAGGTTGACGACCGGTTCGAGGGCCCGGATCGCGGTCATACCCGGCAGGGGGCAGGCGTGGAGATAGGCGGCGGCGTGCTGGTGGCACATCCTGCGGGCCAACTCGGGCAGGTCGAGGTCGGAGGCAACGAGAGCGGCTTGGTTGTAGACCGCGGAAGCCAGGCCCTGGTCCGCCTTGTCGGCGGCGTTGTCAGCCAGTTCGGTGAGCGCGCGCACGCGTTTGGGTAGCGGTAGGCAGGCGGGCCGGAAGCGGGCGACGAGCGGGAAGCGCTGGGCTATGGGTCCGTGCGGGTCCATGGGTCCCCCCGGGGCGAGAGCGGAGAGGTGCTGAAACGACGGTGCCCGCTGGCGTGTGGCCGACGGGCACCGACCGCTGGGACGCGGTGTCACTGCCAGTTGACGATGACCCGGTTCAGGGGGTTGTCGATGACGAACCGGCTGGGCCGTTCTTCGACGGAGGGGGTGTCGAGGGACTGCAGCTCGAAGGTGGCTTCCCGTCCGCGGAACTCGCGGTCCCAGGTACGGATGGCGTCGGCGACCTTCGCGGCCAGCTCGTCACTCCCGGGGCCGTGGCCGATGACGCCGAACTCCCACAGCTTGCCGCCCTCGGGTGTCTTCTGGTCGGACAGGCGGCGGGCGAGGTAGGTCACGGCGCCCTTGTCGACGGCCGCGGTCGATGAGGGGTAGGGGTCCTCAGTCAGGAGGGTGCCTTTGGCGGCCTGCGGGAAGTGCATACGGACCAGGCCCGACGGCATGGCGCAGGCGACGAACAGCTCCATCCATTCCGGTGACTCCATGGCGCGGACCATCATGCCGGTCCACTCCTCGGTGCGCGGCTGCTCCAGTACTCCGGCCAGGGCGTCGGCGTTGATGTTCTGGGCTGCAGGCGCGTGGAGCCGTACGGTGCCGTCCGTGCTGAGCGGGATGTCGCGGCGGTCGTCGTCGGCGATGCCTCGGCGCAGCGGCATGAAGGTGTTCATCTCGCTGCCGCGGGACACCCACCGGCCGTCGTGCTGCTCGTAGACGATGGAGCGGGAGACGCTGCCCTTGAGTCGCTGGGGGGCCACGAGTCGACCACCGGGGGCGAGCTGTTCGAGCCAGGCATGGGGGATGCCATACGCGCCGACGGTGGCGATGATCCGGTCATACGGAGCCCCCTCGGCGTGTCCGAGGGCGCCATCGCGCGTCACCGCCTCCACGTTGGTGAAACCGGCCGCGGCGAGGTGCGCGCGGGCTCCCTCGACCAGGTCGTCGTCGACGTCGATGGTGGTGACGTGGCCGCTCTCGCCGACGAGGTGGGCGATCAGCGCAGCGTTGTACCCAGTACCGGCGCCGAGTTCGAGAATCCGCTCGCCTGGCTGGGCTTCGAGCTGGTCCAGCATGAGGGCGACGATGCCCGGCTGGGAGGCACAGGAGATCGACGAGCCGTCGGCGTCGTGCTTGACGTCCACCACGTTGTTGGCATACGCGGCCTCGAGGGTCGCCTCGGGCACGAACAGGTGCCGGGGCACGGTGCGCAGGGCGGTCTCGACGGCGGGGGTACGGGCCTGCCCGTTGGCCTTGACCTGGTCAACCAGGGCATTGCGGAGCCGGACGGCATCGGCTTCGGCGGTGGTAATAGTGTCGGTGTTCACTGCGCTGACGCTATCGGCTGCGTGCGGCGCCCCGGCTGATGAAGAGCTGTTTTCACTCGATCCCATGACTACCTCTTTCGCGATGTGAGACAAGGCGTGCTGCTCCTCTGGAGGGAGGCCGGCACGGTTGGCGTGGAAGAGAACGTGGTGCGCGAGAACGGCGCGAAGTCCGCGGGTGAGTCCTCCACCCGTGGCGAGGTCGGCGAGGGCCGCGCCGGTCCGCTCGAAGGCGGCCACCCACGGGGTATGTCCGTCGAGCGGGCCCCCGGGGCGGCACAGAGCCGGGGTGCTGGCGGTCATCAGCGTGCGCATCGCCGGGGCCAGGGCGGCGGTCCGCTCCGGAGGAATTGGTCCGGCGGCCGGGCGCAGGGTGGCGTACTTCGCCCAGACGTCGCCCTGCTCGAACCAGTCCAGACCGGCGGCCCGCATCATCGCGCTCGCCAGGAGAACAGCCGTCTCCCGGCGGCCTAGGCGTCCCGGGGCGGGCCGGTAGCTGAGCAGGTGACGGCAGTCGGCGTGAAACAGCTCGTGCGCCGCGTCCATGGCGTACTGGCCGCCGAACGCGACGGTCTCGGGCTCGTAGATGCCGGGCAGCCAGGAGCGGACAATCCCATCGTTGGCCAGGTCGCTCAGGAGCCGTTCGACG
The DNA here is from genome assembly GCF_052245575.1 of Streptomyces sp. 2A115. Taxonomy (NCBI): domain Bacteria; kingdom Bacillati; phylum Actinomycetota; class Actinomycetes; order Kitasatosporales; family Streptomycetaceae; genus Streptomyces; species Streptomyces sp. 2A115. The sequence goes on from NZ_JBQQCG010000024.1 coordinate 29,768, forward strand.
AGCGGGGATGGCTCGGGCGCCTGGTAACGCAGCGGCCAGGGCTGCTTGTTCATGAACCACCAGCCGGTGACCTGCCCAGCTTCCTCGGCTGCGAACAGCACCGGGCCGAGGCGGTCGGTGATGGCGTGCTGCGCGCTCCGGCGGTCAGTGAAGACGACGTTGTGTTGGTGCCAGTCCGGGGGCATGACGGTCCTTCGATCGGCGGTGGTCAGGCAATGAGGAGGCAGGCGTCCCATGCGGTGTGGGGCGGCGTGGTGGTGGCGGGAGCCAGGAGTGCCAGGGCGATGCCCGCGGCGCCGTCGAGGAACCCGGGTCCGGCTTCGTTCGCCATGGTGGGCGCGGCGGCTGCCGGGTCGGTGCCGGGTGGGCAGATCGTGGCGAGGAGCGCAGGGATGACGGCCTGGAGCTGTCCGGCGGTCGAGGGGTGGGCGTCGGCGGCGGTCCGGGCGGCGACGTGGGCAAGGCCGGCGAACCCGTGGCACAGGCCGTTGTCCGTGGTGGCCTTGAGCTGTGCGGTGTCAGTGAGGGCGGCTACGAGCGCGTTCTCCGCAGCGATACGACGGGGGCTGTCGCCCAGGGCGAGAGCAGCGAGCTGCTGGGCGCGGGCCAGGCCGGCGGTGCCATAGCACCACGACGGTCGCCGTGGCGTGGACGGGGCGAGTTGGTCGTCGCGAAGTTCGGCCCGGGTGACCCAGTACGGCCAGACGGGGCCGTGGCCGGTCTCTTCCTGCCAGCGGTCGAGCCACGCGAGGATGGTGCGCATCGCGTCGTGGTGTCCGTCGACGACGGTGTTGTGCCGGGCGGCGAGGGCGAGCAGCGCGAGGACGCCCCCGATGCCGTGAGACATACCTGAGTTGGCATGCCCCTCGGGGAATCGGTCGGTGTCCGGCCGGCCGGTGGGTGCGGTCGGGGTCCACCAGCCCGGGAGGGTCTCGCCGGCGTGCGCGATCGGCTCAGTGAGGCGTACGCAGTAGTCGAGGACTGTATGTACCGCGGCGCTGCCCGGGTTGCGGCGCAGGAGGTAGGCGCCATAGCCGGACAGACCTCGGATCGTGTCGAATTCCGCGATCTCGGGGAGCTGTCCAGCATCAAGGCGACGGTGCGCGGCCGTGAGGCGCCGCAGGACGTCCCGGGCGATCTGCTCATCCAAGGTGTTGAGGGCGCGCTCGTACGAGCCGGGCATGTGGTCGGTGGCGCAGGCGAGGACCTGGGCGAGGGCGGGCGCCCCGTAGAAGGGGTGGCTGTCGGCCCCGCTGGTGAACGGTTGCCGGGCAGAGGCGGTGAGCCAGGCATGGGCGCGGTGCCACGGCGCGAGTCCGGCCGCGGCGCGCTCGATGTGGAGCAGCGCGATCCCAGGGAGGCCGTAGGCGATGTGTTGCCGGTCCTCCGCCGCAGCGCGAGGGCCGAGCGGCGCGGTCTCGGGATCGGCCAGGAGGTCGGCCAGGGCGGTGGACAGCTCGGCAGCGGGAGCGATCACGGGCGTGTCCTCTTTCTCTTCTCGGTGCGGCCGGTCCAGGCCAGGGAGGCGGCGCGCGCGAGGTAGAGGCAGACCTCTTCCTCGGGGAAGTTCACGGCGGCGTGCCGCACGAAGTGCGTGTGAAGCAACGAGGTGAGGACGTCGTCGAGCGCGATGCCGTCGGTGTCCGGGCTGAGCAGGTGTGGCCGGTACGCGGCGAGCGTGACGTCGCGGTCGGCCCAGCCGGTAACGATGGCCGCACCGCCTGGCTCGGTGTGTAGTGCCGCCCAGCCGTCGGTGGGGTCGGCGAGCCGTACGGCTTCGGTGAACTGCCCGCGGGGGAGGGGCTTCGGGGCTGTGGCCGGGACGTGGTCGATCAGCCAGCGGGTACCGGCCTCGACGCTACCGAGGAACGCGCTGGTGATTGCGATGGTGTGCGCGGCCACCAGCGCACGCTGGGGTGGGCGCTGCGGCTCGCGGAGTTGGGTGAGTACGGCGCGCGAGTCTGCCCGGAAGACGTCTTCGGCGGCCTCCCATGCGGCGCCGGAGCCCCAACGGCCCATCTCGCGATAGGAGGTGGGGAACCGCAGGTCCGACACCAGTCCGGCGGCGCGAAGTTCTCCGACCCAGGCGGCGACCTTCCCGGCGGTCTCGGCAAACGCGCCAGGGTCGGGCAGGGCGATGCGCAGACGAAGGTGCTGATCGGGATCGCGGAAGCGGATGAACCACCACGACGGTGCGCCGAGGCGTTCCAGGAGGCCCGGCAGGTACTGCGTCAGGAGAGTGTCCTGTCGACGCAGGTCGCCGTACACCGCGGCGAGCAGGACTGAGGAGGCAGCGGGTGTCTGCATCTGCGCCGAGGAGAGCGTACGCGCCACGGTCGGTGTCGGCAGTGGTGGCCACCCCGGGGATCGGGTCGCTTTGAGCGGCAGAACGACCTCGTGGGCGCGGCCGTCGCACCAGCCGTACGCCTCCGAGGCCGGTGCTTCGTGAAGGACAGCCGTACCCACGCGGTTGAGGTGCTGACGTAGCAGCGTCCGGTGGCCTGCCTGGTCAAGATCAAGGAAGAGTCGGCGATCGTCCTCCACGAGGAACACACGCCGCGGCGCGCGCAGCCGTGTCCGCCAATCCTCCAGGGCGGCGTCCCAGTCCGCCGAGGGGCGATCAAGTCGGGGGAGGTCTGCCGCGACCAGGCGCCAACGTGCTGGAGCCAGCACCGTGCGGCCGTAGCGCAGCCGGGGCAGGTACGGCATCGCAGCGGCGGCGCCCCAGTCGAAGACGGTGACCTGGGCGCACTGGGCGCGGGACAACTCGGTAAGGAACCGCACCAGGGGCGGGGTGTGGTCCTGGAGGTTCAGTGCGTGCATCCCTACCGGCTCGACCCGGCGGCCGCGTGCGGGGGCGGCCAGGTACATGCGGCGGCCGTCGCAGGCCACCGACAAATCCTCCGGGGTGAGTACTTGATCGGCCGGAGCACGGTGTTCCTCAACGCTGAGCAGGGTGGGCAGCACCTGAGGGGTACGGGTGACGTGGGCGCTTTCGGGCAGCAGGGGCGGGAAAGAGAGCTGCACGGGGACGGTGTCGGAGTCGGCGGACGGCAGGTCGGACAGCTCCGCCGCCAGGGCCGCGCGGTCGTCGGGGGCCAGCACGCTCAGGAAGCGGCCGGAGGAGACGCCGGCGCCGCGCGAGACGCTGACGACCTCTAGCTGGAACCGGCCGCGCTCCAAGTCCTCGACGCTGGCCGCGTGCACGCGGACGCCGATCTCCAGGTGCGGCGGGACGCGGGGGCTCTTGGGGCCGACGTCCAGCTCCGCGAGCTGTTCGTCGGTGAGGACGACCTCGGCACGGCCGTCGAGGACAGCGGTCTGCGCGATGCGCACCAGAGCGTCATCCCGGGTGGAGAGCTGAGGTCGACGCGGGCCGGCCGGGGCGCCGGGGTATCCCTCCGGGAAACCAGTGCCGCTGTCCGCAACGACCTCGCCCAGTGGCACCATCGTGCCGATGCCGTACCGCTCGTAGAACTTCTGGTGGTAGGCGCCCCATGCGGCGGTGCCGTACGGGCGGGCACACATCCGCGTGAGGGCCCAGGCGGCGCGCTCGGCCTCGCGGGCGACCGCTTCCGGCAGGGCGATGCGGGCGTCCAGGCGCAGGTCCAGCGCGAGAGGGTGACGGCGCAGGCCCGGCTCCAGGGCCCGCATCCGCTGGGCCACCTGCTTCCGTGCGACAGGGGTCTCACACGTGGTCAAGTCAGCGTGGATCGCGTGGAGTTCGTGCACCGTGTCCGCGATGGGGCCGACGGCTCCGGCGTCAGCGGCGTCGAGCTGGTCAAGGAGATACGCCAGGGGATCGGTCACGGTGCTGGGCGCCTGCAGCGCGGTGAGGAGTACGCGACGCCGGACCAGCCCCTCAATGAGCTGCTGCACCCGCTCCGGCGCCGTCCCAGGGAACTCCGCGGTCAGCTTGCCGGCGAGCGCATCGACTCGAATGGGCGTCCGGCTTGCCGCGAGGACCGTCCGTACGGGATCGGTCAGGGCCAGCGACGCTTCGACGGCGCGCGGCCCGTCCTCGCGGCTGTCTGCCTGGAACGGCACGATGAGCCGGTCTCCGCGGACGCTGATCGTGTTGTTGACGAGCACGGTCAACCGGTCGAGCAGAACAGGGCAGGTCTCCAGACGCTGGACCACGGTGGCCAGCCATTCCGCGCCGGCGCGGGAGGTAACGGTATGCCGAGTGCCCCACTCCGCTCGCGCGCGTGGGCCGACCGTCGCTGTGGTGATGCCGGCGAACAGGCCGAAAGGAGTCGGCCGGTGCTGGGCCCGCAGGAGGTAGCGGGCCACGGAGAGGGCGGTGCGCCGCACATCGCGCGCGGAGGGCTCGTCGGCGGCGAACAGGGCCTCGACTTGCGCGGCCAGCGTCGGCGCGGCGTGTTCGAGAGCTTCGGCGTCTTCGCCGGCGGCCCAGATCTCACGCAGCCACCGCATGCGGTCCGCGGTGGCTGCGTGAGAGCGACCGTCGAGATCCGGCGTCGCAGGGCTGGCAATGGTGGGGTGGGCGACGGAGCGCACCAGAGCGGTTGTGCTGGTTCGGAACACTGTGGTCGAAGCAGCCACCACTACCTCCGAGTGGGATAAGGGGGCGGGCGGTCGGTGCCGCTGCGCCACTGGCACAGCGGCACCGACCTGGAGACACGTCGTCGAGGGTCAGGCGACGTTGGTGGTGCAGGCGCCGCAGGTGCTGCCGCAGCCGTCGTTGGTGAGGTTGGTCAGGCTGGCGCTGTCGGCCACCTCCACGAGGGAGACGTCGAGGTCGAACCCGTCCGACGAGGCGGTGGCGGGGGCCTGTCCGGTGGTGGTCAGGGTGACGATGCTTGATGCCATGAATCTCAACTCCAGTTCATTCGTGCCGGATTGGTGTGGGAAGTGCACACCAGGGCAGCACCGGCGGAGCGCAGCCATGGGGCTACCTCGGCAGGTGATTTCCTGGCCATCCCCGTTCACCAGACTGGTGGGCCTGAGTGAGCTGGGAAGTCGTACGCCGCTCGGTGGGCCGGGCTCGGGGCGTCCGCCACCGAGCGGCAGTCTCAGGGGGCGACCAGCGACTCGAGCGCGCTCGGCTGCTGGTTGAGGACGTCAGAAAGGCGGTCGCCGTCGAGCGTGACTCGAACGATGTGGTGGTCCGAAAGCTCCTCGGGGACCTCGATCACATCTACGCCTGTCACCGTGTCCAGCAAGTCGGTGGTGGCGTAAACGCGGTCGATGCGGGAGTCCGGCCCGTGCGTCTCGTAGGCGTTGGCCGTTCGGGAGGCAGCCGCGTTGTCTCCGTGCTTGGCAGACCAGTGACGGGCCACGTCCTCTAGGCCGGCGGTGCGCAGCGCCTCATCCGGGCGGGTATCCATCACCCGGGTACCGTCCGGGCCTATGAACGAGCGGTGTAGGCGGTGCGGCCGGTCCTTGATCTCGTTCAGCACCGGCAGCACGGGGTCGCTCTCGATGCCGGGGACTGGATAGCTGTTGTTGTCCCCGCCGGCGAGGCACGGCATCCGTACGGTCTCGCCCTGGGAGGTGGTCCACTTCTTGTCGGCCCACGTTGACAGCCATTCCGCCTCGGCTGCACGGTTGGTGCTGGATGCGTAGTTGAGGTGGTAGGAGGCCAGGGCGAACGGTGTGGCTTCGGTGCCAGCGGGCAGGTAGCGCATGGTCAGTGCTGTGGGCGGTAAAACCCACATGGGGCCGGGCTTGGGCCACTCACGCACCGGGTGGAAGAAGCGCGGGTCGGCGAAGATCGCGGTGCACGATTCCGGGCCGAGCCAGCCGCGCATACCGAGCACGCCCTCCAGCTCGTACAGGATCGCGTTGCCGTCGGCGTCCGCGCGCCACATCTCCTGACGAAGCACCAGGTGCGGGCTCAGGGACACCAGCATCTCGTGCGCCTGCAGGCGCTTTGCGGAGTCACCACCGCCGTTATTCTCAAAGTTCCAGGACAGTAAGGTGATTTTGGTGCTCATGCTGCGACCGCCTTCTCCCACGGGGTTCGGGACAGGGCGCGACGCAGGGCATCGAAGCTGAACGTCGCCATCACTAGCGCGTGATCGGATGCTTCGATCACCTCGTCGGTCGCGACGACTTCCAGCCGGACCAGGGCCTCGGCGATCCGCGGCGTTGCGTACATTCGATCGATTCGCTGCCTCGGCCCCTGGTCCCCGCGCCACAACGACGCCGTCGGGGCCAGGGCCTCCGGTTGTCCCAGTACGGTCGCCGCCCGGTGGGCCAGATCCACAAAAACGGGGGGCCATCCTTCGTGCTCACCGGTGAGGATTTCGTCCGGGACGGTGTCGGAGAGCCGTTTGCCGTTCCGCTCGATCGTGCGGTGCACGAAGTGACTTCGGTCCTCGATCTGACTCCAGTCCGGCAGTGCTGCTATCTCGTCGGCCGTGCGGTGCGGATAGGAGTTGCAGTCGCCGCCGATGATCGTTTCCAAGCCCGGTTTGCCAAGTGTGACCAGCCTGTGGGCCTCGACCGCTCGATTGGCAGGGGAGAATGAGCACAGGTGGAAGGAGGCCAGGCTCAGCTTCCTCGCGGCACCGCTGAGCTGAACCACCGGGTTGCAGATCGGATGCCACATCGACGTGCGGTGCTCGAACAACTCGGTGGGCTGGAGCAGGTTCCTGTCGACGTAGACGCCGGTCGGGTTGGCGGACTCGCGGGTGGCGCTGGCGAGGAACGGAATCATGTGGCTGCCGATGCGAGCGGCCTCCGCCCATACCGCTCGCCCGCCGTACATGTCGGCGCGGGTCAGCTCCTGGCGAAGGAGCACGTGCGGCTGGAGTTCGGTGAGCACGTCCATGGCCAGGTGCCATTTCGCATCATCACCGCCGTTGCTGATGCCGTTGTGCTCGACGTTCCACGAGACCACACGGAAAGCGTCGTCATCGAGCCCGGTCAAGAGGTTCTCCCTGGGAGTCTGGTGGGTTGGGGCGTTGTCTCGGCCCGGTGGTCACGGTCGTACGTCATCTGGGCCGATGGGCAGGTGTTCATGAGGCGCTGGGGCTGAACGCCTCGGGACGCGGATCAATGGGCCGGTTCGTAGCGGCGAAGACCAGGTGCAATGAGTGACCCGGGGTCTCAGGGGTGCTGACCTCGTGCTTCATGCCGTGCGGCAGGACCATCACGTCCCCGGCCTCCATGCGGATCTCCTCGGGACTGCCGTGCGCCCTCGGCCAGACCCTCCAGCATTTCGCGCCCGAGATCTGCACGACAACGCCGGTCCAGACGTCGTCGTGCACACCGAGATTGAGGTCACCGGCATGAGACTCGTAAGCCGTGCACACCACATCGCGTCGCACCAGACCAGCCAGTTGGAGCGTCGCCAGGCTCAGCCAGCTGTCGCTGCGCACGTGCAGGCTTTCGTACACCCGGGTCCTTGGCCGCTCCCGGTGGCCGCGGGCGGCGCCTTCTCCGCTGGTCGTGCGGGTGAAGCCGGCGCCGTCAGCCAGGGCGATCGTCTGGCCTCGCTGCGTCGCCTCCGCCGTCGGCAGTGGCCGGACCGCGAGCCACTCCGCCGTGAACACGCCCTTCTCGTGTCGGAGTTGGCCGAGCGCAAGGCGTATCTCGGGCAGGACCATGGCCGCCAGGGGCGCGAGGAAGGCGGTGGCCGTGGCGACAGGCGATTCAGGTGACGTCACGACTCACCCCGCTGCTGGGCCATCACGTACCAGTGCGAGCCGTCCTTCTTGTAACAGTCACTCGCGCGGGCCTGGAGGGCGTGCTCGTTGAGGGCGTGGTCGGCCGGGTCGAGAACCCGCGTCGCGTGGAGTACGTCCTCGGGACGGAGATCCGCCAGGTGCCGCGGACGGAGCTCCACCACACGCCGCTCGGCGTCGACCTCCTGGACGAGCACCTCGTCCACTCCCAGGGCCAGTTCCCCCGGCATGAGCAGGAGACGCAGGGCCGCGCCGATGGGGTGCCGGTGCAGCACGGCGTTGAGTTCGCGGAACAGCCCTGCCTGCTGCTCGACCAGCGTCGGAGCGTCAGCACTCGCAACGGACATGTGTTTCTCCTTGGTTCGAAGGCGATGGTGTTGTTGCGCAGGGGGCTGGTGAGGGGTGGTGTCCCGGTCTCCGCGGGAGCCACCCCGCGAAGACCAGGACGGGTCTGGACCCACCAAGGACCAGGCCCTCTGGCCTTGTCAGGGGCCGCGAGTCGGACCCTCGGTTCCCGGCCGTAGTCGGGTCCGGGGAACGAGGTGTTGCACCCTGCTGCCGGGGAAATCAGCGGATTCCGCGGCGCTGTTCCGTGTCGGTGACGTGCCTGCGGTGCCAGTCGAGTTCGGCGTGGGCGGCATGGGCGTAGTGCTGCACGACGTCCTTGCCTAGCAGGCTGTCCGCGATGGGGCTGTGCTCGAAGTGCTGGAGCGCTTCAGCCAGATCGGCGTAGACGGGTACCGTGCTGCGATCCTGGTAGGCGTCGCCTTCGCAGGGTGGCCGTGGCGTCAGCTTCTCCTCGATGCCATGGGCCATTGCGGCGAGGTAGGCGGTGAGGACGAGGTAGGCGTTGGCGTCGGCGCCGGCGAGGCGGACTTCCAGGTGGGTGCCTGTGCCGTGGCCGGTGACGCGGACGGCGCAGCCGCGGTGATCGATGCCCCAGTTGTAGCGGGTGGGGGCGAAGCTGTGCGGCTGGTAGCGCTTGTAGGAGTTGTGGCTGGGCGCGTACAGCGGGGCCAGGTTCGGCGAAACGGAGATCAGGCCTGCGATGGCGTGCATCATCAGCGGCGGTAGGTCTTCGCCGCGGTCGTGGGCGAATCCCGGATCGCCGTGCTCGTTCCACAGCGACACGTGCAGGTGGAGCCCGCTGCTCGTGCCGGTCTGCGGGGCTGCCATGAAGGCTGGGACCATGCCGTCGCGCCCGGCAACATCGCGCGTGAGGAGCTGGAAGACGGCATAGTCGTCGCAGGCTTCGCGGGAATCGCCGTATTCGAACGTGACCTCGGTCTGGCCTGCCGCGCCCTCCGTCTTGATCGCTTCGTAGGGGATACCTGTGTCGGTCATGGCGTCGCTCAGATGGCGGGAGAAGTCACTGATGTCGGGCGGGTGGTCCAGGGCGTAGTCGAGGTTCTCGCTCCACGCGGGTACCAGGCCTGAGTCCCATTTTGAGAAGAGGACGAATTCGCTCTCCACTCCCGTCTTTACTTCGTATCCCAGCCCGCGCATCCGGTCGAGCTGGGCGTGCAGCATGTGGCGGGGGTCCACCGTGACCGGTGTGCCATCGTGGTGGAAAGGGGCCCCGATCACGATGGCGGTACTGCGCCGGGTGGAGAGCACTCGGCCGGTATTCAGGTCGGGTGTGACGAGGAAATCACCGAATCCCTGTTTCCAGCCGGTGAGTTCGAACCCGTCCAGGGGGTTCATGCCGGTATCGGTGGCCAGGAGGTAGGAGCACATCTCCGCACCGCTGGTCATCCGCTCCAGGAACACGGGCGCGCTGAACGTCTTACCCTTCAGACGTCCCTGCATGTCCGGGAAGCCGAGCATGATCTCGGTGATGCGCCGTGCCTCCACGGCGTCTCGAAGCGACTTCTCGGAGACCGCTCCGGACAGCCAGGGCGTAGCGGGACGTACCGATTTTCCGGTCGTCATCAGAAGCCTCCCCCGCTGAACTCCGCGGCCTCGCTGGGGAGGGCGGTTTCTGCGGCAGCGAGCTGGTAGTTCCGCTTACCGCGGGTCATCCACGTGACGGTGGCGAGCAGCAGCGCGACCAGCAGCGTCACGCCGGCGTAGTTGAAGGTCTCGCCGGTGATCGGCGTGGACTGCGGAAGGCAGAACACCACGGTGATGATGACGACGTAGATGACTGCGATGACGCCGACCGGCCGCCGCCACCGCCCCAGGGTCCACGGGCCGCTCTCGTAGTGGCGTCCCTTGCGCAGGGCCAGGAAGACGGGGATGCCGTAGGTGGGAATCATGCCGACCGCGTTGATCGCGGTGATCGCACCGTAGGCGGCAGGCGACCAAAGGGCCGGCAGGGCGAGTACGAAGGGGACGACGACGGCGAACCACACGGCCCGCGTGGGGGTCTTGGTCCGGGCGTTGACACGCCGCCAGCTCTCCCAGCCGGGCAGAGCGCGGCTGCGCGAGAACGCGTAGATCATGCGGCTGGCCGCGGCGACCTCGGCGTTGCCGCAGAACAGCATCGCCACAATGACGATGAACAGCAGAACCTTGGCGCCGGATGCTCCCAGGACGTCGAGGAAGATCGCGACCGGCGGGACCCCGGTCGCCGTGTTCTGGGTGGCGGTGTAGTCCTGCATCGCGAACAGCAGGCCGGCGATGAGCACGAAACCGGCCACCCAGGACACCCAGATGGAACGGACCATGCCCTTCGGGGCGGACATCTGTGCGTCGGTGGTCTCCTCAGCCACGTGTGAGGAGGCGTCGTAGCCGCAGAAGGTGTAGCCCGCGAGCAGGCCGCCGATGAGCGCGACGTAGACGGGGCTGAAGCCGGTGTCGTTGTGGAAGTGCGTGAACACGAAGCTCACCGACTGGTGCTTGGTCGGAGCGAAGGTGAGCGTGCCGACGATGACGGCGACGCCGATGAGCTGCCACCACACCGAGATCGAGTTGAGGATGTTGACCAGGCGCACGCCCGCGGAGTTGAGCAGTCCGTGCAGGAGCAGGATGGCGGCAAATATCAGCAGGGTGCTCGTCGGGGTGGGGGTGATGTCCCACTGGAGCTGTGCGAAGGCGCCGATGAACGCGGCGGCTCCGTAGTCGATGCCGGCGATGGCGCCGAGCAGGCCGAGCAGGTTCAGCCAGCCGGTGTACCAGCCCCAGCGTTTGCCGCCCAGCTTCTCGGCCATGAAGTACGGTCCGCCGGAGGTCGGGTAGGCGGAGACCACGTCGGCCAGCGACATGCCGACCAGCAGCGTCAGCCCGCCAATCACGACCCAACTGCCCAGCATGACGACGGGCCCGCCGTGCGCTAGGCCGAAGCCGAACAAGGCCATGCCGCCGGCCAGGACGCAGATGACGGTGAGGCTGATCGCGTAGTTTCCGAACGGGCCCATCTTGCGGGACAGTTCAGGCTTGATTCCGAGGGCTTCGAGGACGTCATCGTCATCCGGCGGCGTCATTGTGACGGCACTTCTGTGAGACACCAGAGTCCATTCAGGGAGAAGGGAGAGGTTTCAGGGACGGAAGGGGCAGGCGCTGGGCGCGGCGGCGGCGCACGGCTGTTCATCGGGGCGCACCCCTTCCGAGGACGGTGGTGCGGATGCGGAGGAACTCATCGGTCCAGTCCCTGGAGCGGCCCAGGCTTTCCAGGACGTCCTTCCACGGCTGCGGTGTGGCGTAGGGGCCCAGCGCCCGGAACACCCAGGCAGCGCGCTCGGTCTCGCCGCAGCCCACCAGGGCATGCGCCAGGTGGTTCAGGTCCCAGGGCGACACCCAGGCGTACTCGGTCCTCGGGATGTGGGCGAACCATCCCTCGTAGGCCCGGGTCGCGAAGTGCCGCACTTGTTCCGTCTGCCAGAACTGGAGGGCGGAGTTACGGCCGTCGCTGTGCCGCTCCCGGTAGAGGTCCATCTGTGAATACAGAGGCAGGACGAGCAGTTCGGGGTTGAGCTGGCCGCCTGCGACAAGCCAGTGCGTGTACTGGCTGGAGACAGAGGCCCCGTGACGGTGCAGGAAGTATTCGCGCATGCGGTGGTGGCCGTCCCGGCTGCCCGGATGGCGCCGGTTGACCTCACCCAGAAGCGGCCACGGGCCCTCGTGGTGCATCACGGGATCGGCAAGCTTGTTCCACGGCTCTTGGCGATTGCGCCAATGGGGGTCGAAGTACCGTGCGTCGTAGGGAAGTTGACTCAGCTGAAGTCGCCCGGACCACGGCTCCGGAGAGTGCGGCCACAGCTCGTCCACCTTCTTCCACTCCTGCTGGGCCATCGCCGCAGCGCGCCCCACGACCTCGGTGTTCGCACCCTCGCGGTGGAGGTCGATCGCTCCCCGGGTCAGCGACCACGCCCAAAGCGTGGCGGCGTGTGCACTGTGGGGCTCCTCGTCCCGCCACATCTTCAGGACACCGCGTCCAGCCGCGCTGTCCGTGAGGCGCTGACTCCGGCTCGCGTACAACGACCAGTTGCCACCCGTACGGATGAGCAGGTCGCGGGCGGCCGAGTAGCGGCCCATCTTCAGGTCCTCCAAGACGGAGCGCAGGTCGGAATCGGCACCAACGGGCGTCACAATCAGGTTCATGGCATTGGGGGCTGCCGTACGTTCTCCGCGGCGGGCGGAGACGGCGCTGGTCGCTAACGAGTCGGGCATGGATGGCCTCGTCGTTGAAAGGGCGGGGGGATTTCGGACAGGGGTCTACGGGGCGGCGGACGTCGCCAGGTCCTCGAGCAACTCGTCGAGGCCGACGGTGCGGAACGACTGGAGACGGCGAACCAACTGCGAGGCGAGGAACGTCCCGATGTTCGCGTGGCCGTACGGCAGCGGCGCGTCCGGCTGGGCAACGACCTTCACACCCTGCCCCTCGAGGCCGTACAGGGTGCCGTGCACGCCGAACAGGGGCGCGCTCTTGGCCAGGAAGACCATCGGGTTGTCCTCGAGGTGCGGACAGAGCTTCGCGGCTGCACGGGCGTGCTTCCGGCACACGGGCGGCTGGTTCGTGAGGATGCGCGCCTGGGTCGGGTCGTGGTCCCTGGGGCCGGCGAGGAAGATGAAGCCGAGCGGCGTCCGGGCGGTGCGCGTGCAGACCTGACAGACCATCGTCTGCATGCACACCATCTGCCGGTGAGGGTGCATCAGCTTCCACTGCGGTTCGCCGGTAATCCGGCCTTTCGCGTCGACGGGGTTCCAACTGCACCGGGCCCACAGGGCGCCTCGCGGGTCTCGGTCCCTGGGGTCCTCATCTCGGTAGTACAACCGCGGGCCGGACGAATGCCGGGCGATGAAGAGGTTGTCTGACGCTGCGTCTTCCCCGGCCCTCTGAGTGATGTAGGGCACCAGCGAAAGGCGCGGCTCCCGCGGGTCTATGGCCCGGGGGTTGTAAGCAAGTCTGACGGACGGGAAGGTCACGGCTCCTCCGTGAGGCACTGGTTCTCCACCAGCAGTTCGAGGAGTTCGTTGAGTGTCCACGCCATCTGCCGGACGGCTCCGACGGCCCGCCGGTGGTCGCTGGGTACTTCCTCGGACCGGATGATGCGACCCCGCTCAACGAGGCCGGCCACCTTCTGATCCCGCTGGTCCACCTTGGAAGTGACGGCGAGATTTACGAGGCACATCAGGTGGCCACGGAGCCGCTGCGCATGTTCGTCGGCCTCGTCCTCGCTGGGCATGTAGTCGTCCAGGACGGCCGCGATGTCGTCGAGTAACAGGCCATCGACGTACGGCGCCCACCTCTGAATCTTCTCGAGGACTCTCTTCAGGCCCGCCTCGGCGAAGGGCGGTACGGCTGCCCGTACGGGATGGTCCCAACAGGGGGCAAGGGCGGAACCTGTCGTCACCGCGCCTCCTCGGGCAGGGCGAGACGACACCAGGTCTCGGCGCCGGCATCGCGAGTTCCCCAGTCCCCGCCGTTCTCCTGAACCAGGGCCTCGACGAGGGCGAGGCCGCGCCCGGACTCAGCCTTGTCGTTGACGTACTTGCGTGTGGCACTGCCTGGCATGTCGTCGGTGACGGTCACATTCAGGAAGCCGTCTCGGACTGTGATGCTCAGGCTGATTTCCTTGGTGCCGCTGTGCAGCAGGGCGTTGGTCAGCAGCTCCGAGATGATCACCATCACGTCGCCCTGCATCGTCTCAAGTCCGCAGTGCCTGAGCCGCGCTGCAGCGATCCGGCGCATCACTCCTACGCGGCATGCGTCCTCTGCGCGGGGCGGTGCGTCACCGCGACGAGCAGCGACCTTGAAGCGCTCACTCATCACGTCGCCGTGACGGACGGCGCGAGGCGTCCGTACGACTGTCGTCGCTCCGGCAACTCTGGAGGGCATGGGGGGACTCCCTGATCCATGAATGTGCACGTTCGGGCACTCTCAGCGAGGGCTGTTACGAGGGTTGCAACAGCGTGCAGACGGCTCTACCCCCAGACGTCCCTCGGGTCTTGGCACGAAGTTGACGGTCTTCCTCGGAACTTCCTCGGACTTCCCCCGGACCCGCTAAGTAGCGTCTGTACGGGGCATCTTGATGGGGACAGCGTTCTACCGTGGTGGCCGTGAGGTGCCAGGCAGATGGAATGGGAGGCGAGCGCCGTGTTGTTCTTTCGGAAAGCCCTCGAAGCGCGCGGCATACGCACGCCCGAGGACATCCTTCCGCTCTACAGGGAAGCGGCTGCGAGGCTCGGCTTAGAGAACGCTGAACCGGCGTCAAAGACTGTCGAGGGATGGTTCTACGACGGTCGTAGGCCCCAACGGGCTTTCCGCCCGGTCATTGTCGAAATGCTGGGCTTCAGCATCGACGACTTGTGGACCGAGGTGCCCGAGGGCGCCATCCCGACCTTCTCTCCACTGACTGGCGTGTCACCGACTGCACTCCATGCCGAGCCTGGTGTGGACCTGAACGAGATGAAAAGGACGGGCGCTGTGGCTGTGCAACGCGCGAAGGAGTTCCTCCTGGGGAAGGACCGCGAGACGGTGGGCGACGATACGCTTGACCTGCTCGACGACGAGGTGGGGCGCCTGGTCGCCGCCTACCCGCGTGACCCCCTGTCGACGATCTGGGACGACCTGCTCGAGACCCAGGAGCAGGTGTTCCGCCTCCTCGAGGGCGGCAGGGTCCGGCAGCTCTCGCACCTGCGCGACCTGAACGTGAAGGCCGCTGTGTTGTCGTTCCTCGTCGCCAAGGGCTTCAACGACATGGAGTCGCCGCACCAGGCGATGACCATGACCCGCGTCGCCGCCTCCTGCGCTCGGACCGCCGAACACCCGGGTCTCATCGCGCTCACCGACGGGCTCAAGTCGCTGATCGCCTACTGGGCGGACAAGCCGGAGGACGCCTATCACTACGCAAGCCAGGGCGCGGCGACCGCCGCCGGCCTGCGTGGAACCGTCGGGCTGTGGCTGCTCGGCCTCCAGGCCCGTGCCGCCGCGGTCCTGGGCGACGAGGCGACGGTGCGCATCGTCAACCAGGATGCTGCCGACCGGCGAGAGCGGGTAGCACTCGACGACTTGGACCGACTCGGCGGACTGTTCACCTACGCCCCGGAAAAGCAGCTCTACTACGCAGTGGAGTCCGAGGCGCTCCTCGGCCACGGAGACGCGCAACTCGCCGCGGAGGCAGAACGGGCCGTGCAGGGCTTCAGCGACCCCAGCTCCCCGAACTGGGCGTTTGGAGACCTCGCAGGATCGCAGTGCGACCTAGCCCTGATCCGTCTCTTCAGCGGTGACTTGGACGGCACCGCAGCGGCTATTCGTCCCGTGCTGGACCTGCCGAACTCGCATCGAAACAACGGCATTGTGGTCTCGGCGCAGCGCGTACGTCAGGCGCTGATGAGCGGCCCGGCGCGTACGGCCGTTGTCGCCCGGGACCTGCGTGCGGAGATCGAGGCCTTCCCGGCAAGTCGGCCGGCACTGCCCCGCGGGTAGAGTCCGAGACATGTACCCGATTAAGCGCTCTAGCCCACGCCTCGAGCTGCGGGAACTCGCCATCGAGGACGTCGACGCTGTGCTCGCCATCTACGGCAGCCCGGAGGCCGCAGAGCACCTCTCGTTCGAGCCGCGTACGCGCGAGCAAGTGGGCCAGATCGTGGCTCGATCTCTCGCCTCGGCCACCGCGGAGCCACGCAGCGAGTACGCACTCGCCGTCATCGAGCGGGATACGAAGCAACTGATCGGGTTCGGCCGACTCGCCATGGATCCACACCAGCAGCTCGCGGCCACGTTCGGCTTCGCGCTGCGCCCCGACGCGTGGGGAGTCGGATACGGCCTCGAGACCGTCCGCCTTCTCCTCGGGCTCGGGTTCGACGACCTTGATTTGCATCGCATCTGGGGTGCACGCTCCCCGCTCAACGAGGCTTCGGCGAAGACCATGACGGCGGCGGGCATGGTCGAGGAGGGCACTATTCGCGCTCACATCAAGAAAGCTGGCCGATGGCGTGACTCGGTCGTGCACGCGATGCTCGATGACGAGTGGAGAGCGTTGTGTCGGTGACCTCCAGCCGCCGACATCTGCTTCCCGACGGCCCGAACGAACTCTTCGTCTACGGCACGCTGAGGTTCGATGTCGTCCTTGAAGCCCTGTTAGGGCGAGTACCTGCCCGCACGTCAGCCTCCGCGCCCGGGTGGCGCGCCGCCGCACTGGAAGGGCGGGTGTACCCCGGCCTCGTGGGCTCGGCGCGCGGCGGCGCGGCCTCCGGCCTGCTGCTGACTGACCTCAGCTATGAGGAATGGGAGATCCTCGACGCATTCGAGGATCTCCGCTACGAACTGCGAGAAGTCGCCCTCTCCACGGGCAAGTCGGGATGGGCGTACATCTGGCGAGGCGACGACGTCCAGGAAGACGACTGGGACGCCGAGGGCTTCCAAGCCCGGCACCTCGTGGAGTACGTCGCCCGCTGCGCGCGGATCGGTCCTCGCCTCGCTGGAGGGTTCCCCAAGGGCGAGTAACTCCTAGCGGTATCCGAGGACGTCCCCGCGCGCGGATGCCGCGTCAGTCCTCCGTCACCGCCGCCGGGTTGTGCACGGGGACCTCGTCGAATGGGTCCTTCTTTCCGGCCTGAGCCGGGCGCACGTAGACCTTGCGAGGAATGGAGGATCCCTTGGCCCAGCGGCCGGCGTCCTCGAGTTCCTGATCGGTGGCACCCGCCTCGGCGAGGTCAGTGGCGCCGCCCGCACTCAGGCCATGGGAGGTGACTGGTCGGCCGTCGCTCACCAGCCCGGCCTTGGCGAACCAGTGCTTCACCCGCTCGTTGACGACGTGCCCCCGAAGGTGCGCGCCGCACTTCGGGGCCGTCTTCGCCCGGGTCTCCTCCGTCGCGGGCATGCCGTTCTTGATCGGGCCGCCGCATCTCCAGGTCCAAGGCGAGCGCGTCCCGCAGGGCGAACAGCGAAAAGCTTCAGTCGTGGTCGTGTCTCCCCTACGATCTCGCTATGCTCCGACTACTCATCGACACGTCTGTTTGGTTGAATATTGCAAAGCGTCGGGACGGTCAGCAGATCATCGTCCCCCTGCGATTGCTGCTGTCTCAGAAGAAGATCGAACTCCTTGTCCCATCTCTGATCCTGGACGAGTTCAACCGAAACCGCCCGCGCGCAGAAGCGGCAACATCGACGAGCGTTCGAGAGCGCTTTCGAGTTCTCCGTCAGGATCTTCAAGATTATGGCGATGACGAGGCCCAGCGTTGGATTGCCGAAATGTCCCACCAGATCCCGTACGTAAGTGCTCGCTCTCTCCAGAACTTCTCCGAAATCTCAGATTTGCTGCGCGTAGGGACACAACTTCTGTCGAGGGACGTGGAGCATGCGGCCGTCGTCAGGCGTGGCCTCGAAAAGCGGGCCCCGCTCCATCTCGACAAGAACAGCGTGGCTGATGCGCTATTGGTTGAGCAGTATGCAACCGCCCTTGCTGCCGGATCGGGCGAAGATCAGTACGTCTTTGCGACGGCCAACTACATTGACTTCTCGGTTCCCAAGGGCGACCGACGCCAGCCCCACGACGACATCGCTAACCTCTTCACAGCATCGAACTCTCACTATGTCTATGAAGTGGATGGCCTGGTCAAGGTTCTCGGAGAGGAACTGGGCAGCGATTATCTCGATGAAGCCGATGAGGTGGAATTCATCCAGAACGCATCCGAGACCCGATCACTCGCAGATATTCTTACCGCCGAGCACGAATTTTTTGACAAAATCTGGTATGGGCGAAGTGTGATTAGTGAGGAGCTTCATCCGGAGAAGCATTCCGAACTGCCGGAGTCGATTAAGGAAGGTATGATGGCAGCCCGAAAGCGCGTCGAGGACACGTACGGCCTGGAAAGCCTTCCGCCAGTCGATGATTGGGAATGGGGCTTCATGCACGGCAAGCTCTCGGCTCTGCGCTGGGTGCTTGGGGAGGAATGGGACTTCCTCGACACGTGAGTGTCGACCACGGCTCGAAGGCGCGCCGAAACCCCGACTTCCCCCGGCACCGCACCATGCCCGGCGGTATTGGTCACTCGTCGTCCTGGGGTAGTTCCCCTCTTCGGAGAAGAGCACGGCCAGCCGCCAAGGTCGCATGAACGGCTGGAGCTGTAATTGGGATAGATGACTCGCCGCGCCGGCGCACGATGCTAATGAAGGCGCCTTCGACTTTCCCATCCATTATCGCGCCATGAACAAGAAACGGCTTGTGCTCCTCGGGCTGTGGAGGGATGTGGAGAACCACCAAGTTCCCTTCTTCAACTGGCACCGTCTCGATGTCGAGATAGTCCGGCGGCGGGTACAAGTGCTGCTCGATCGCCGTCTGGTAATTACGTAGCATTCGGCCATCCATCGGTACTGGACAGATGGCGCTAATAATCTCTCCGCCGGGAACCTTCTTACCGCGCATCCCTACCACGACTATGCCGCCGTGTTCGGCATTAGCGAAGCGGGCGACAGCCTGCGCGATGGAGATCTTTCCTCCGGGCGACCTGAGGTCGTAGTGGGCACTCTTGACGTCGAGCCATGGCCCTTCTTCCTGGCCGATCAAGACCTGGGCATTGCCGGAACGCAGAAGGTCCAGGGTGGTCTCGCGGGTTAGCTCTCCGCTCTCAAATGCCTCTAGGAGTGCAAGGGCGCCCTCGCCCACCTGGAAGAGGGCGGCCATGTCGCGCCCGCGGGGCGAACAGGAGATTTCGATATCCCAGATAAGGGGGTGATAGTAATTTGCGTTCATTTCTATGCTGACAAGCGAGGCGCGGTGGCGTTTCAGATATGGGCTCAACAAGGGGGAAATTGCGGTGGTCGCAGCTTCATCGGTATCGTACTCATCGGTTGCAAATGAGATATTGACCGTCAAAAGACCTGTAGAGAGAGTGAATGAAACCTGGTCCCGGACGGAATATTCCTCATCGACTGCATCGTCGTGAGTGACGTCAACCGTGACGTTTGCTCCGTCCCGCCCGCGCCTCAAAGCCGCTTTCAAGTCAGCGGCACGCATTCCCTTGAGGTCTTCGGAGTGGACGAGGAAGTCATCGGTATCAAGCCCGCGGCGAGACGTGCCATCTGCCAATACGAGGCAATCTTTCTCCCGATCGAAAACTACTGACTTAGTCGCTGCCATGTGGCGTCCCCTCCCTTTGAGGGATACAGCTTCGCAGCCCGTGGGTGCTTTCTCAATCACAACCGGCAGGAACTACGTCGAGTTCGAGGCGCAGCCCTGCTAAATGAGCTCAGCTCCGCGCTGCCTAACTCCCAACTACCCTGCGATGCCAGAGCCTGCTGGGCGTGGAGCGCGCCGCCGTACACCATGAGCTGCACCCCGTGGCCTGCCAACCGGCTGCATGTTCCAAGGATGAGGGAGCCGACCGGTGAGGCGTACGTCGATGGCCTGGTGACTTCCACCCTGAAGCAGTCCCGCCTCTGACATTTGCTGCCGGACGACGGCCACGAGTATCTGCTCGGCCCGTCATGGGTGAGCCCGTGGACTCTGAATTCGCTCGGATGCCACCTGTCGTTTTTGAACTTACGGACCTGCTGACCAGTGGAAACGCTGAAAACGTAACAGGAATCGAGGCCCCGACGTACATGTCATGAGGGCTGGCCCGCTCTCGCCCCCAGCAACAGGAGATGCCCCTCCATGAGCACCCCACGGCCCGTGTCCCTGCAGTGGTACGACAACCGCGGCATGCCCGTTGCGCCGACCTGGGACCGTGCCCACCTGGTGGACAAGGTCATCAACGCGTACGCGCTCAATGGCACCGAGCTCGCCCGCGATGTCGTCGACCTTCACCTCGCCGAGGCCGTCGACAAGGCGGCGTGTTCCTTGCTGAGGGACCAGTGGAAAGACGGCTTCCCGGTCGCTGCGTACTCGGAGCTCCTCTCGGCAATCGCCGCGCTGCGGAGTCTTCTTGGCTACGCGCCGACGCCGACGGCTCGGGATGTCCATGACTGGGCCCGTGCCCTGCGCGACATCTCCCACGAGGCGGTCATGGGCGTTCCGGCGGACCTGCACGAGGTCAACATCGTCGAGGGCCCGCATCGGGGCATCGCGCTCGCACTGTGGGGCCCGAAGACAAGCCAGGCCCCCGACACGCTGCCGGGCCCGCCGCTGACCCTGGAACTGCCGATCGTCCACGGCGACAGCGAGACCTTGGAGCACGGCACCGCCTTCTACTCCCGGCTCAAGAGGCCCAACCTCAACAGCGGGCAGTGGGAATTCTGGCTCGACCGCAGCCACGAGTTCCCGGCGGAAGGCTCGCGCCCCCACATGCTCCCCATCACGCCCGACCAGGGCGGCCGCGCGTGATATCCCTCCCCTCCGCCATCATCTCGTCCCCGGCCGCGGACGCCGCGCACGACGCTGCACACGAGACCGCGGCCCGGTTTCAGCACGGTGCCTACTCGGTGCCGTGCCCGGAGTGCCACGTCCCGGCCGGCGTGCTCTGCCTCGCTCGGCGCAACGTGCACGCTGCCCGCCGAAGCCTGTACCTGCAGAGTCCGAAGTCGCCCGGCCTGGTGCCGCTCCTCGTGGGCCGTGCCCGATGACGGCAATCACCACATCGGCGCAGGCCGCAACAAGAGCCGTCTCCTGGGCGACGTCCGCTGAAAACGCCGACAAGACCGCGCGGGACCGCCGCCAGAAGGGCGACCAGTGGGCGTCCCAGCGCGGCGGACTGGGCAACTCCGTCGACTGGTACGAGCGGGCCGAGTCCTACGAGCGGACCCGCGACAAGGCCGTCGCCATGGCGAACATGTGGGCCAACATCGCCGGCGTCCTCCACCTGGCCGAGCAAGGTGAACGGTCTTGACCGCTCTAGCCGTTGAGGTCCCGGCCGCGACCCAGTGGTTCGGCCGCCTCGTCGTCCGCGCCGCGGGCCGTCCTCTGCTGCACATCGCGACGGAAGGCGTCATGGCCCCCGCGATGCCGGTGTTCACCGTGCCCCTGGAGTGCGAGCCGGACGCCGAACGGGCGCCAGGCGTACGGCCGTGGGACGGGCCCGTCACCGAGGCAAGCGTCTGCCCGACCTGCCTGCGCTCGCTGCGCGGGGAGCCGGAGCCCGAGCAGCCGCGGCCAGTCCCTGCCGGGATCGCCGAGGAACTGCCGCAACCCGATCCAGACCACCGCGGCCGCCGTCCTTGGGCCGTCCCGGACCCGGTGACGTACGGCGAGGCACCTCTACCGACCGAACACGCGCGACGCCCGATCAAGTGGTCGTTGCCGTGGGGGCCGATCCCGGTCATCACTCACTACGACCCCTCGTGTGAGTGGTGCGGCGACCCCGCGCACGGCGAGATGCTCCGTGGGACCCAGGGACACCCCTCGTCCCAGATCGCGCCTCTGCGGGTGTTCCTCGCGCGCCGGTGCACCGCGTGCCAGGAGATGACCGCGTACGAGCAGGTCGGCAGCGACCTCCAGACCATCGCCCACCACAAGTCGCGCGCCCCGAAGGACTGCAACCGATGAGCCCCACCCTTGCCGCTGTCGCTAACACGGCTTCCGACATCACAGCTCTGGAACAGCGCATTGCCCTGATCGCGTGTGGCGAGAACTCCAGACCTGGGAAAACACAGGACTGCGACCGCCACCGCCACCAGGCCCGCGCCCTGCTGACCATCGCCGCCGAGGGCGCCGCCGACGCCCTCGCCGCGGCGATATGCGGCCACAAGGGGAAATGTCAACCATGCAGCGCCAAGGCGCTCGAGATCATCCGCGTCTACAACGAAGGGGCCCCACGCGAAGCGGTCGCGTTCGACCTCGAGGGCGGTCTCATCGACGTCTCCCGCATACACGCCCTGGCGAACGACGCCTCCCGGTTCCACCGGGCGAGCCTCGGCTGCCCGCCCAACCGCGAGGTCGTGAACGCGGCCCGGTGGGCATACGAGAACGGGAAAGTCGTCCTTGTCATGACGGGCGGGGACCGGCGCCTGGAGCAGCTCGTGGCCACGTGGCTGGGGAGGAACGGCGTGCCCGCGACCATGGTCCTGATGAGGGGCCGCGGCGACTACCGGCCCGGCGCCGTGGTGAAGCGGGAACAACTGCGTGCCGTCTACCGCCAGTTCGGCAACCTCACCGTGTGGAGCGCCGACCCGAGCGTGAACCGCCTGTCGGAACAGGAAGGCATCGAAGTCATACCGCTGCCCGGCTACTGGGGTGACGTTGCGTGACTCGTCCAGGGAACCAGGAACTCGCCCCCGAGGAGCTGTCCAAGCTGCTCGGGGGCGAGTTGCCGTCCACGCTGCCGCTCGAGGGCTGGCACACGCTGACGCTGCATTGCCAGGTCGACGCGATCGGCCCGTCTGACCGGCACCAGGACCTGGTGAAGCTCGAGGTCTCGTTCCCGCCAGCCGCGCCCGATTCGCCGTGCAAGAGGTGCCGTGGACGGAAGATCGTCCCCGACTTCAATCAGTGGAATCCGTACTACGGAGAGCCGAAGCCCGTGCCCTGCCCGGAGTGCACCACGTGCACCGCTACCGCCCTGCACTCTCTCGCAGGCGTCGTGCGCTGCGCCCAGCCGGCCGGGCACTACGACGAGGAGAAGCGGCCGGAGGGCGGGGCGTTCTCCGAGAACCCCGGCGGTTGGCACCAGTCCGCGCCCGACCGTGAGGGTGCCCGGATCTGCTGGACCGACAAGGCGCACGCGGCGACACCGCACGACTCCCCGACCGTGCCGCTCCTCGAGCGCCCGATCCAGCTCATCCGGCTGAACTGCCCGACGTGCGGGCCGACGGCCGTGGAGGAACACCCCCGGCTCCCGGACTCGTTGCGGTGCCGGAACTGCAAGGAGCACCTGGGCCACGGCCACTTCGAGGACGCGCCGTAGTGAACAAGTCGTAAGCCGAGCAAGGGGGTTCGCGGAGGGAGGGCCTTGGCCGACCGGCTGGGGCCCTTGTCGTGTCCGTGTCGGAGGCTCGTGCGATGATCCCCCGTCATGGGGAGACATATCTGGGGGAAGACGGTCGGCACGCTGGTCCTGGCTGCCGCGACGGTGGCGGCGAGCGGCTGCAGCAGCTCGAACGACGAGGACACGACGAAGCCGGCCGCGAAGGCGGAGGCGTTGAGCGTGACGGAAGCGACCACCACCTTCCAGGCCGCGGTGACGAAGTTCGACGAGGACGGCGGCTGCCTGGAGAAGGCGCCGGGGACGTGCTGGGAGCAGATGCAGGCGCTGATGAAGCCTGCACGCGATCTGCGGAAGGCGGCGAACGCGGACAAGGGCACGGGGGCGGAGTTTTGGTCGGAGGCGTACGCCCTGATCGACACGATGGAGGAAGGCATCGCGGTGGGGGATGACAAGGGGGCGACGGCCATCGGGACGAACCGGCCCGACGTCCTCGGCTCCGCCCACGACCTGTCGGACTGGCTCGACGACAACCCCGTCGCGTAGTGGCTCCTGGGCCAACCGGGTTAGCCAGCCGGGGAGTTGATCCCGTACGCGTCGCAGGGGCCCCTGCGGCGTTCGCTGGCCACGGGGGGTGTGATCGAGGTCATGCACCACTGGCCGGGATTCTTTGCTGTTAGGTCCGCCTGCAGTGACCGAGAGGAGAACGTCCATCACTTCCGGCAGAAAGGTGCCGCGAGTTCCAACATGTGCCGAGTCCTCGATGACGCTGCGGCTTCGGCCAGGCCGGGCACCGATGCCAAGGCCAGGGACAGGCCGAGCAACTTTTGCCGGTACGACGCTACTCGGCGGGGCGCGCCTCGTGCGCGAGCTTGGGGGTGGAGCGCTCAACCTGCACGGTGGACCGGTCGGGGATGGTCGGCGCGGCCCGGCGGAAGTCCAGGTCGTCGAATTCTCCGATTGTGTCGGCGAGCTGGTCGCCGACGATGTCGCGCAGCACCTTGATGGCCGTCACCAAGAGGTATCTGTGTTCAGGGGTGAACAGATGGTCGAAAGCGGCCTCGGTGTATGCGTGGTCGCCGCAGCGCGCATCGAAGCAAGCCAGTTCGGCGGTCTGGACGAGGTCCCGCGCGATCGCGGGGTTGGCTCGCAGCTTGGTGACCAGGTCGATGTAGCGGTCAAGCCACTCGGGTGGTTCGGCGACAATGGATTTGAGGCTGGCGACGGCGATGTCCTGCCGGGTGGCGCCGCCCCTGGTGTAGCTGTCGTGGATACGCCGGACTTGGTGTTGGACGAGTTCGTCTGCCTGGCTGAGGATTGCCAGGATCTCGCTGTTGTCGGGATCGCCGAGGGTGACTGCGCGGGCGACCCGTTCCTTCAGGTCGCTGGCGGGTACGACATCCAGGCGGGAGGCGTCGCGGATCGCGGCCAGCAGCAGCGCGATCAGGGCGTGGCTGGCCAGGATCTGTGAGGTCGGATTCGGGACGACGCCCTGGCGTGTGGCGGAGTTCAGCGCGACCAGCGCGTTAAGACATTCGGGCGAGTCGGCCAGCAGGCTATCGGCACGCAGAAACGCCACCAGTCCGCCGGGGATGTGCTTGAGTCCCTTGAGCTGGGTGTCAGTGCGACGTTCCGCCTGTTCACAGCCCATGCCCTGGATGTGGGCGAATCGTTCGGGTACCCAGGCGTGGCCCTCCTCCCTGGAGGCGAGGGTCTGCATGTCCATGATCTGCAGATCCAGCGCCTGGGCGATGGTCCGGCCCCGGCGGGTGATGGTTTGGCGAACGAGGACGGCTCGTTGGGTGCCGGTCAGGCGCTGCAGTCCGGAGAGCCACAACAGCCGATCCGGCTCGCCTGACTGTCCCTTGGTGGTCTTGCATTCCAAAACCGACAGGCTCGTCCGCAGCCGGCCGTCGATGTCGACCGCGAGCACGTCAAGGTCGGTGAGGATTTCGCGCCCTCGGTCGGCGGCTACCCGCAACGGGACCCGCAGGCGAGCTAGGGCGCCCTCAGCGAACTCGAGGCGTCCCACCCGCCGCTCCAGGTCCGCGCCTGGGTCCTCGGGACGGGTGCGGTTCGTCTGGGTGGCCGCCACTAGAAGTTCCTCCGGGCCGTCGTGTCGCGCAGTGCTGACATGAACCGCCGCGAGTCGGCGTCGTCCAATACGACCGCGGTGGCGACCTGGGCGCGCTCGCGTTCCAGGTGGTTGTACGAGCGTTGCTCGCCGATCCCGGCAAAAGTCGTGTTCTCGCCGCCAGCGGTGTTCCCGCGCGCGTCGAGGATCGCGAGCGCTTGCTCCGCGACGTCGGCCTGCAGCAGGCGCATCCGGGCATGGCGGCCGTCGCCTACGACTTCGATGGTTCCAGCGGTTTCGAGCATCGCGTAGTCCTCCGCGATGCGCTCGTGGCCGCCGGCTTCGCCGTCGCGGATGAGGACGTGCAGGAACGCGCCTGGGCTATTGAGCTTCCAGGACGCGAACGTCGATGCGTAGATCATGCTGCCGACGAGCTGACGGATGTGGCCGGATGGGTCGCGGGGATCGGTACCGAACGGGTCTCGATGCAGGTGTGGTGTAAAGAGGAGTTTCTTGTCGCTGGTGGCGAGGACCTGGGACCGCTCGACCAACCCGGCACTGACAGCGAAGTCGATCCACCGCTGTTCGGTGCTCTTGACGTGCTCCTCCGGAATACCGGGCGAGGCCATGACCTCCTCAATCAGCGCACCGACCTCTCGCTGCACGCGCGCGTCCTCAGTGCGCAGCGCGGCCGTCACCACCTCGGCGTCACCGACCCAGATGTTCGGATTGAAGACCACCGCGCGGCCGTCCTCACTCTGCACCTCGCGCACGAGGTTGACGGTGATCAAGCAGCCCAACGCCCGCTCGGCAGACTCATCCCCGTGCCCAGAGCCTGCCTGCAGAGCCGCATGGCGCTCCAGCGGCTGGATTGAGGTCGCCCGCATGATCTCCAGCGCGGCGCGCTGCGTCGGCGTGGCAAGCAGCATGCCCAGCAGCCGATCTGTTGCACCCAACAGCTCGGCATTCGGCGGAACGAAGGCCGCCACGCTGACCAGCCCCCCATCGGGTCGCCGGTCGCACTGAACCCAGCCCAGCTCTTCCATCGTAGGCAGCACAAACCGCTCAAGATCCAACGGTCCGATCTTGGCTTCGATGCCGATGGCCCGTACTCGCTCGACCGACGAAACTTGGGCGTTACGCAGCCGCCAGGCCATCTCGTAGACCTGCCCGGCAAACCGCAACGTCTCCAGTTCAGCGTGCACAGCCGACACCGAGTAAGCGGTCAGGTGCCGAGAAAAACCCAGGATGAGTTGAGCGTCGCTGATCAAGAATCCCCCTGGACGTGATCCGTGAAAGCTAGACCCATGAGCGTAACGGATGGCAACGTCTTTACAGGCCCTGCAATACCGCAAGGTCGGCCGCGTTGCAGCGGCAAGAGCAGAACCCGCCCCACGGCCCGACGGCCACCTCGCACGATCCAGCTGACGAGGTCCGCTGCGGCAATCGGAGTCATGGCCCTGATCTCCACATCCTCATGGAGGGGCGCTGACCGAGTAGCTGGCACCCCCGCCATCGAGAACGTCCCGCCACCTTCCAGCTAGGGTCTGTCCGGCGGATCTTTGCAGGCCGTGCTGGCGCAAGACGGTGGTTCTATGTCATCCACTCGCCGGGGACGCGTCCGAGGGTACTGCCGTCTCGGGCGCGACGCCGGCCTCCGCCAACTCCGCGCTGTGATTGAGGAGTAGCCCACAGAACGGACAGCAGAACGACTCGATACTTCCCACCCCCTCGTTCCGGTCGTCGTGGGGGCAGGTGTCCCACTCCTGCTTGCAGGAGCAGCCCCTGGGCTCCAGGTCACCGTATACGTTGCCGCTGTAGCCGCAGGCCGGGCAGTTATGCCACCAGCGGCGTGTGCCGGATTTCGCCAATCGGTCTTCCAGTAGACGCCCTGAAGCGCTGACTTCAGCCAGGATCGGCGCGATGGACAAGGCAGGGATGTCGTTGTGAACACGACGGATGGCGGGGCCCACGCTCGATGCGAGTACAACCTTGACCATCACTGCGGTCCGCGCCCGCTGCTCGATCTCGGAAGGGCTGGGCGGAGCTTCGAGCGGGAAGGTGTAGGGGACTACGTCGTAGGCGACGAGAAGCTCGCTCGCAGCGTCCCGTATCCGGTACCCAGCGGAGTCGAGGGCGGTGAGCAGGGCGGCGATCAAGGTCGTGCGGGCTACAGTTTCCTGGACGTCGGCGTGCCGCACCTCAGCCCACCATGAGCTGACCGACTGAGCCGTCTGGGCGGCTGTGGTGAGTTCGCGGAAGACCATCTGGGCCTGGCGAAGCGCTAGCTGCTCGGTCGCTCTTTCGATGGCCGGCCGGTCGCTCTGGCCCTTCTGGCTCGGCAGATCGGCGACCTTGTCCAGGTTCGTGAAGACGGACTGGTACTCGCCCCAGAAGGTGGAGGGGTCGAGGCACAGTTCGGCGCGTACGGCTTCGATGACCTGGAGACCGAGTTTGACGACGTCGGCCGCAGACCCTTCGCTGTGGTGCGCGTAATGAGCAACGCCGTTGCGTGATACAGCGACCGGGTGAAAGTCGCGCTCGTCGAGGGGCATACGTCCGTCCATGAAGACCGTCGCGTCCCTGAACGCTTCCGTGATGCCGATGGTTCGAGCCTCGGCCAGCGGCTTGACCCCTGGAGCGTTTCCGAATCCGAGGGTATGGAAGCGGTGGGCCCGGTCGCCCTTCTCTGAGATGAGAAGCGGGTCGTGGCGGCACAAGAGAGCCTTGAGAATGTGTTCGCACCCGATGCCGCAATGCAGCACCGCGAAGGCTCGGTTTCCCGCGCGCCACGAATCCAAGCTGGCCCGGGCGAGCTGGCCCGCCATCTCGCCGAACCTCTCCTCGTTCACCTCTGACCTCTCCCCACGCCTGACCCTGACCGCCGCCCCGCCCCAATGCTGGACGGTGGCGCTTGGAGTAACAGAACCACGACTTCCGTGAGGTCGTGGGGCATTAAGCGTCACTACCACGCCCCCATCACCACACCAGCGATCCACTCACTGGCGTCCCCCTCCCACAGCAGACAGTTGACTGGACACAGCTGAGTACCTCCGAGCCCACAGTTCAGGGCGCTTCAGCGTGAAGACGCGACGTTAACGGGGCGCGTCGAGCACTGTTCGGCGGCTGCCTCACCTGGGGCAGCTTTCCGAACAGAAGGAATTGCTCATGACTGCCACCTCTTGGGCCCCGAAGCTCACCAACGTTGCCGGCGTCGACGGCACGACCAGCATGGGCAGGTACGTCAACGCGAACGGTGTCTGCACGTTCACCGCGCAGATCAACGCGAAGAAGGAGACCGTGTCGGCCTCCAGCGCCGGCTTCGGCCTGACCCTGCCGGTACCGGCCGCGGCTGGCGTTCGCTACACGTTCCAGCTCAGCCTCGACGGCCGCGACGCCGACAACGGCGTCTGGACCGGTGAGGCGGTCATCTACGCCGGATCGGACGGCACGAAGATCGACCGCATGCGCGTCACCAGCAACACGAACGGCGCTGCGGTGCTGAACACCGAGCACCTCTACGGTGACGCCGAGGGTGCCACCAATGCCGAGATCATCACCGTCACCGGTTCGTACCCGATGGCCTGATCCCACCCGTACCGCGGGGCCGACGGAGCTTCATCCGTCGGCCCCGCGGCCTTGTCTGGCGTGAACAGATGCGACGGGGCCGCCTGCCCGTTCAGGCTCCACGCATAGCCGTGCCTGGGTGAGAGGAACCCTGGTTTTCGAGGAGTCCCAACACGGGCGGCGTCGTCGAATAGGGTGGTCGTAAGCCCCGGTACCGCATCCCCCGTCGGTACCGGGGTCTTTCACGTGCGGTCAGCCGCTGGCGTAGTCATGCTGGATTCGGTCGGCGTGGCCGGCGATGGTGTCGGCGGCCTTTTCCAGGGCGATGAAGAACGGGTCGAACGCCGCGCTGAGGATCGCGTCTCGCAGGAAGTCGTCGACGGACTTACCCGCGGCCGCCGCGGCGATCTGCACCTGGTTCTGCTCGGTGTCCGTGAGAGGCACTGCGAGGACTTGGGTCTGGGCGACGTCCATGCGAGGACCGTACCAGCGCCCTGGATACTGTCAGATGCCGTCTCGGGGCTGATCTTGGAGGCCCACCATTCCCGTCACGTGGACCGACTAGTTGAGCAGTCCGCGACGGCGCGGCTGGTTGATCGGCTCGGGCTCGTACAGTGCTAGGAGGATCGCCTCGGCACGGTCGGGGGACTTCATGCCGCGCCCCTTCATCTGCTTCTTCGACTCGACGACGGAGTAGCCACCGGCGTTCGACAGGAGCTTCGGCGTGGAGAGTTGCGCCGCCGACTTCTTGTCGACCCGGTAGCGCAAACGACCATGGCCGGTGGACGGGTCCGGTTGCAACAGGCTGCGGGTGGCGAGCCACATCTCGTCACGCTTGCGGTAGGGCCGCATGACGGCGCCCGGGTCGTCCTGGGTGGGATTCTCGGACACCATCACGCCGACAATCTGCGCCTTGTGCCGTCCGTTCTCGCCCCAGCGTTCGAGCATGGACACCACGCCGTGGCCGATGCCGTTCTTGTCGACCTTGACGCGGACGGGGTGCGGGGAGCGCAGGGCGTCCGCGAGACGCTGCGCTGCGTGGATCTCCTCGAGGACTTTCTCCGCGACCTTGACCTGATTGTCGTTGGCGGCGCCGGCGCTCGCGTGCCGGTTCTCGATGACGTCACCTATGGAACGGGCGATGGCGAATTCGTCGCCACCGTCGGCGGCGACGTCGACCCCCAAGCGGACCCAGGCACCTTCCTTCACGGTGTGGGTGGCGGTCTCGTCGTCCAGGCCGAGGTCGCAAAGTCGGTGCCAGCCGGGCCCGGTGGGGTCTTCGGCGTTGATGGCGTCCTCGATCCAGGTGGGCGGGATGACGAGGCCTCCGCCTCCCTTCGGGAACTTCGCGTAGACCTTGGCGACGACGTACGGGTGATCGGGGCCGTAGGCGCGGATCGTGCGGTCGACCCAGTCTTGGTCCGGCATGTGCCGGCTCAGGGTGTGCATGTCGTTCGGGTTGGGCGGGCAGTCCGTGCAGTACGGCACCCGCTCGCCCGTGATCGCCGGGGAGGTGAGGGAGGAGATCGGAATGGTGACGGTGGTCGGCTCGTCCGGGTCGTCGCCCTCGATGCACAGTTCCTCGAACCAGCTCGCCGGGTCATCCATGGAGGGGTTGCCGATCGCCAACATCGCAGCGTGTCCGCCGGTCAGGAGGTTGTTCGTGCCGTGACCAATGGTCGGCGCGATACCGCCGGCCTCGTCGACGATCAGCAGGATGTGGGCCATGTGGATGCCCTGCATGGCCGCTTCGTCGTTCGCTGGCGCCGAGAAGCCGTACGCGGCGACGAAGTCGTGCCCCTGGGGGGTGGGCATCTTGTACTGGACCGTGTCGCAGGAGCCGGGCAGACCTGCGCGGGGGACCACCTTGCGGATGTGGGGCCAGAGCTGCCGTTGCACCTGGCGGAAGCGGGTCGCGGTGGTGATGCACAGCGCGGTGCCGACCGGGTAGACGTTGACGAACCACACGGCGGCACGCGCGGCGAGGTGCGTCTTCCCTACGCCGAAGCCAGCCGGGACGGCGACGCGCTTGTGGTCGACGAGCGCGTCCAGGACGTCCCGCTGCAAGCTCCATATGGACTCGCCGAGGACGTCCTCCACGAAGCCCGAAGGGCTGTCCCGCCACAGGCCGTACAGGGAGCCGGTGACCCGCTCGACCTCCCGCATGACGTACGAGCGCTCGCGGGCGCTGATGTCGTGCTTGAAGGCGTGGCGCCGGGCGGCAACCGGGGCGCGGAGCAGGATGTCGGCGACATTGGAGGCGTCGCGGGAGATGACGCCCGGCTTACGGGCGCGGTGCAGCTCCTGGCGCGAGGGGGCCACGCGAAGGCGGGACGAGGGCTGCGTGCGGGACATGCCGGGAAAGGTGCGGCCCGCGAGGAGCTAGTGTCGCGGCCTGGCCGAACGGTCCATGCCCAGACCATCGGCCAAGCCGCGAAATCCGGCACTACCCATCAGGAGGCGCCACCCGGGGAACGGGATTGGCGGTGTGTGCCGGAAGTCTTACCGGGGGCGACCCTGCTCCGGGGAGGTGGAGCAAGGGCGCCCCCGGTCTCAGGGGGGTGCGTGGCTGGAGTGCTCTACCCGGGGGAGATCGGGGTCAGAAAGCCAGCCGCACCATGTAGTACGTCAGGCGCCGGATTCTGTTACGCCTTGTCCGCGGTCGGCGGCCGCGTAGTCCAGACGTCCGTGATCAGCAGCGGGAAACTGGGCCGATACCGGGTACGCAGGAGTTGCTCCTGGAGGCGCCGGAGGTAGTCGAGCGAGAGAGGCGTCGGAGGGGTGACCTCGAACGGCCACACGGTCTCGGGCCTGATCTCCTCGAACGGCTTACCCGCGGCGCCCCACTTGCCGATGGCCTCTCGGGCGGCCTTCCGCACTCGGGTGAGGTCCTCGGCACTCAGAGCTGGGGAGGTGAACGCGAACACGCTGGACTCCTTGCCGCTGCTGTCGGTATCCCAACCGAGGGTGGCCTCGAGGCGCCGGGCCTGCCGGATGAGCTCGATCAGTGCGGTGACGGTGGAGCAGCCGGGGCAGCCACACCTCCCAGCCGCCGGCGCCGTGGACTCGCCGATGGGCTGGGGCTGTTCAGCGGCGGAGGCGTTGTAGGCGGCGACGATGTCCTGTTCCTCCTCAGCCCGGGATATCGCCCGGCCGAAGACCTCCATGTCCCCCTCGACGGCGGCCCGCTCGTCCGCAGTGAGCCGGAACCAGGGCGGAAGCTCGCGGCCCTCGCTCTCAGCGATCAGGCGCCGGGTCTCATAGAGGTGGCGGGTCAGGTTCGGCGGCAGCATCGTGCGCCTGGGCATGGAAGATCGCGTTGTCATGCCCGAGGGAACGACAGCGGCCGAAATCTGTGACACCCCCCTGCCGATGCTGCGAAGCCGGATCCCGCTCGACGCTTAGCGATCACCAATACGCGCCGATGCCTGAGCGAAGCGAAGGCATCGGAACCTACTTAATGGCGGTACTTGATCTTGTTACTAAAGGGGCCCAGTTCTCCGGAAGCCGGAACTCCGGCGACCCGTAAACCGGCGACCGGAAACCCGTCTCCGGTGACCGGAGACCGAAAACCCGTCCCCGGTCTGACCAGCGGTGGGGCAACAAAAAGACCGGCCCCTGATGGAACTGGGGCCGGTCATTGCCAGTCGGGCTGTGCCTTACAGCCCGTGGCGCTTCCGGGCCGCAGCCCGCTGCTTGTAGATCAAATCCCGGTGCACGCCGACGTGTTCGGCGATCCGCTCGGGCGTCCAACCGTAAGGCTCCTGCGACAGGGCGAACACCGCCTCCTGCATGAAGCGCACGGCGAGCTCGCGGCGGGCCCGCGCGGCGTACACGATCGGGGCCACCTCGAGGAGCTTCTTCTCGGCGTCCTTGACGTGCTTGACGCGCAGTTCCTTGCCAAGCTTGGCGAGCACCTCGTTGGACTGCACTTCCGGCAGCGGGTGCTTCTTGTCCCCGTACACCACACGGGCGATGGCACCGCGGTACCCCATGGTCGACAGGCCTGCGGTGCGGGCCAGGCCGAGGCGCGGCTCGTAGAACCACAGGTGTGCGAGTGCCCGGTCCCGCTCGTCCAGGTACGCGCCGAGCTCCGCGTCGGCCTGCTCGACGATCCCCCAGGCCTTCACGAGCAAGCCGTCGGGGCGGGCGGCGACCAGGTCCTCGGGCCGCCGGAGGCCGAGGCCCTTGAGGACCTCCTGCTCGGCGGTCTCGTCGATCTGGGCATAGTCCGGGGCCTGGATGCGTGGGCCGTACGTGATCCCAGCCTTGGGCATGGTCGCTATTCTCCGTCCGACTGAGGCGCGGTCTTGCGCCGGCGTGCGGAGACCCGGGTAAACCCGTGCCGCCACAACGGCGAGAACAGTACACCAAGGTAAATGCCGGTGTCAGGGATGCTGTGACGTTACGGGCACTGACCTGCAGCGGAGCGCGGCGAACGCGAAGCCGGCCACAACCACGACAGGGCCGTGCGCGTCGCGCACATAGCGCTGCCCGGGAGCTGGGTTACAGGGGGTGTCGGTGGCTGCGATCCGCCCAAAGCCGATCCCCGGGCCCTGCGGGATCCGTACAGCCCACAGCATGAACGGGCCCAGGCAGAGGCACCGCGGGGAGCGAATGCGGCGCTGCAGCGTGACGCGCGGACTCATGAGCGCCAATCCACCTTCCCGGCGAGGCCCTTGCCCTTGTCGCGTTTGAACTCGGCCCACTCCTCGCGCCGCATCAAGGCGAACGCACCCATGCCCACGCGGCCGATCACCATGTCGAGGCCGGCCTTCGGACCGGTCCGGTCCTTGCCGTGCAGCATCCAACCGATGCCGACAATCGGCGCCGGTGACGTCGGCGGTATGCGCCACACGCCGACGGTGAACCGGCCGAAGTCCAGGAAGTGCGTGCGCCGGACGGACAACAGCAGCAGCGCGACGAAGAAGCCAGCGGCCGCGCCCGGCGAGAGGTACCGCCAAAGTCCCGCGGTGAGCCACAGGTACACGGCCCACTCGAGGATGCGGAGCGCCCTCGAGGTGGTCCAGATCGGCGGGCGGTAGCGGACGGTGCCGGGGAGGATCTCGTGCTCGAAAACGCTGTCCTCGTCCTTCCACGAGACGTGTGACCTCGACTTCTTGGAGTACGACGCCTTGTGAGGGCCCTGGTGCTGGGTGATGCGCTGGCACTGCCACCGGTTCTCGGTGTAGCCGGTCGGCCGGGCTGGGCACTGAAGACGTCGCTTCATCGACGCCCCCACGAGAACAGAAAGTCGAGCAGCCCGTCGAGGAGCCCCTCGAAAACGGTGGCGATCCATCCCGGCCCGAATCCCGTCGACGTGCGGCCGTGGGCGCGGCGTCGGCGCTTCATCGGGTGGCCGCCACGCTCGTGGAGCGGACGCCGTCCGGGGTGAGCCGGTACTCGCGGCCATCGGCGTACACCACCAGGACCTCGCCGGGGAGCTCCGGCCGGCGCACCTTCCACCCGCGCTCGTACGACTCCCGCGGGTTGTCCTCGAACCAGCCGTTGCACACGGTGCAGACGAGCAGCAGGTTGTGGGCCTGGTTGATCCACTCCTTGCGGGCGCCGCCCATGCCGCGGTTCACGCGGTGGTGGATTGTCAGGTGGTGCCGCGTTCCGCAGCGCACGCACACACCGCCGTCGCGGTCATGGACGATCGCCTTCACCACGTCGGTGGGGCCGGTTCGCCGTCGTGCCTTCACAGCACTGGTCTCCTCGCCTGCCCCGGGCGCCGGACCGCGTCGTTCACGGTCCTGGTGGGCGCGCCCGGGGCGAGGCGGGGAGAGTGGACGGAGGTCGCGGCTTACGTCGCGTCGACAGGCTGCGCCTCCCATGGGGTGCGCGCCATGTTCTCCGTGCCCTGCGCCGTCGGGGCGACTTGCACAGTTCCAGCCGGGCCTTGGGCGACGTTGTGCAACCACCGTCCAGCCGGCTGCGCGCAGGCTGGCGCCGCTCTCGCCCTCCTGCGTGTACGTGATCAAACACGTGTAGCCGAGCGCCTTCGCGGCTCGCCGGCGCCTGCGATCTCCAGCCCCTCGAAGGCAAAGGCGCCCGGGTTCGAGAAATCCGGGACCCCGTGACCTGGAACCTGATCGCCTATTGCTTCGGCGTTGTGGCTGCGGCGGCGATGAGGGCGGCGACGGCGGAGAGGAGTGCGAGCAGGGTGAATAGGTGTGGGTATCCGCCGAGGGGTGGGGCCAGGGTGGCACCGGCGAATGGGGCGAGGGCTGAGGCGGCGGTCGCCGGAGCTGCGAGGAGTCCGGAGAGGTGGCCGTAGTGGGTGGTGCCCCATCGGTCGGTGATGGCGGTGGCCTGTAGCAGGGTGAGGTTGCCGCGAACCATTCCGGCCGCGACGGCGAGGGCGATCAGCAGGGCGTATGGACCGGGAGCGATCGCGAGTGCGGCGGTCGTGATGCCACCGAGCGCGAGGAGCGTAGTCGTGCGTCCGGTTACTCCCGTGCGCCGGGCGAGGGTGGCGTACAGGGTGCGGCCGAGAGTCTGTCCGGCACCGCCGAGGCCGAGGGCCCATGCGGCCTCGCTGGTGGTGAAGCCGCGTTCGAGCAGGAGCGGGACCAGGGCGACGACGACCGCGTACACGCTGAACGCGGAAAGAGTCAGGGCGCAGGCGAGTATCAGGAACGGGCGGCTGTGGCTGACCGTTCTCGCTCCGCCGTCGGCGTGCGCCGGGGCAGGGGGCGCGGCGGGCCAGGGCCCTCTGAGCGCGAGGGCGTGGGCGGGGATGGTGACGACGGCGAGGACCAGGGCGAGGACGGCGTATGTCGCGCGCCACGACAGGTGGTCGGCGAGGGCTGCGGTGGCGGGGGCGAAGACGGTGGAGGCCAGGCCCCCGGCGAGGGTGACGATGGTGAGCGCGCGGACGTGGTTGGGGGCGAACCAGCGGGTGAGTGCGGCGAAAGCTGGCTGGTAGAAGGTGGCGGCCATCGCTCCTCCCGCGAGCATCCAACCTGCGGCGAAGACGGGCAGATTGGGCGCGGCTGCCACTATGAGGATGCTGAGGACGCCGAGGAGGGAGCCGGCGGTCATCACGGTGCGCGGGCCGTGGCGGTCAATGATGCGGCCGACGCGGATTCCGGCAAGGGCTGAGACGAGCAGGGCGGCGGAGAACGCTGCTGTGGTCGCCCCGACTGGCCACCGGGTGGCAGCGGTGATCTGGGGGTTCAGGACCGGGAAGGCGTAGTAGACGATGCCCCAGCTGGTGATCTGGGTGGCGCACAGGGCGGGTAGGGCGGCGCGAGGCCGTGACCGGTCGCCCGTTCCGGTCACGGCCTCGCTGGTGTGGAGGTCGGTCATCGGCGGATCAGCAGCAGCCGCCCGCGACGGCCGGTTCCTTCGAGCTGGTGTCGGCCTCGACCGGGTCAGCGCAGCAGGTGCTTCCCTGCTGCTTGGCGAGGGAGTTGGCGTCGGCCTTGACGACGTAGACCTCCCAGGGTTCCTGGCCGGGGCCGTGGACCCAGACCTTGTCCTGGAGGGCGTAGCAACAGGTGGTGTCGTTCTCCACGTCGGTGGTCAGGCCGGCCTCGCCCAGGCGGGCGGTGGCGGCGTGCACGGCCTCGGTCGTCTCGACCTCGACGCCGAGGTGGTCCATGCGGGTCGCCTCGTCCGCCGTTCCTTCGATGAGGACGAGCTTGAGCGGGGGTTCGGCGATGGCGAAGTTGGCGTAGCCGTCGCGGAGTTTGGCGGGCTCGGTGCCGAACAGCTTCGTGTAGAAGGCGACTGAGGCGTTGAGGTCGGGGACGCGGAGGGCGAGCTGTACGCGGGACATGGCGAACCTCCTGGGAAAGGTGAGGAGTTCAGCAGCCGCCGGACGCGGTTGCAGGGGCGCCGATGCCGATCTGCAGGGTGGCCGGGGCGGCGCAGCAGCCTCCGCCCTCACTGCTCTGGGCGGCGTCGGGGTCGTCGAACAGGCCCGCGCCGCCACAGACTCCGGTCTCCGGCAGGGTCAGCTCGACACGCTCGGCGGCCTCGCGGTCCCCGGCGAGCGCCGCGGTAATAGAGCGGACCTGCTCGTAGCCGGTCATGGCGAGGAACGTGGGGGCGCGGCCGTAGGACTTCATTCCGACCAGGTAGACGCCCTGCTCCGGGTGGGAGAGCTCGTTCACGCCGTGCGGGTAGACGGTGCCGCAGGAGTGGACGTTCGGGTCGATCAGCGGGGCCAGGGCGGTCGGGGCCTGAAGGCGCTCGTCGAGCCCGAGGCGGACCTCGGAGAGGAAGGACAGGTCGGGGCGGAAGCCGGTCAGGACGATGACCTCGTCGACCGGGTCCAGGCGGCGGCCGTCCTCGGCAACGAGGACGAGTCGGTCGCCCTCCCGTTCGACGGACTGGGTGCGGAAACCGGTGACCGCGCTCGCGTGTCCGGCCTCGACGGCCGCCTTGGCGCGCAGGCCCAGCGCGCCGCGCGCGGGCAGCTCGTCCGCCTCGCCGCCGCCGTACGTGCTCGCGCCGATGCCGCGGCGCAGAATCCACGCGGCGTGGGTCCCGTCCTCCCCCTTGGCGAGATCGGCGAGGTAGGCGAGGGCGGTGAAGGCGGAGGCACCCGAGCCGACCACAGCGGTGCGCTTGCCCGCGTACCGGGCGCGTACGGCCGGGTCGCCCAGGTCGGGGACCTGGTAGGAGATGCGCTCGGCGGCCGTCTTCTCGCCGAGGGCGGGCAGGCCGTCGGCGCCCATCGGGCTGGGGGTGGACCAGGTGCCGGAGGCGTCGATGACGGCGCGGGCGGCAAGAAGCTCCTCGCGGCCGTCCGCGGACTGGATGTGGACGGTGAAGGGCTGCTCGTCGCGGCCGGAGTCGACGATGCGGTCCCGGCCCGCGCGGGCGACGCCGGTCACCGTGGCGCCGTAGCGGACCGTGTCGCCGAGGACGTCGGCGAGCGGCTGGAGGTACTGCTCGGCCCAGTCGCCGCCGGTGGGGTAGGCGGTGCCGTCGGGGCGGACCCAGCCGGTGGGGGCGAGGAGCTTCTCCGCGGCCGGGTCGGTGACCTCGGCCCAGGGGGAGAACAGCCGCACGTGCGCCCAGGCCCGTACGGCGGTGCCGGCGGACGGCCCGGACTCCAGGACGAGCGGTTCGAGGCCGCGCTCGACGAGGCGGGCTGCGGCGGCCAGGCCGATCGGGCCGGCTCCGACGACCACGACGGGCAGCTGGTCGGTGGTGGGCGCGTTCACGAGATTCCCCTTTGCTTCGACATTCGTCGATGGCTTGCGCGGCCCAGCATGACACCTGTATTGATGAGCGTCAACATAGACATTCATCAAATCCAGGGGGTTGGGATCGTGGGACACGTCGACGTCGCGGTGATCGGGGGTGGCCAGTCCGGGCTGGCCGCCGCGCACGCTCTTCGCAGGCAGGCGCTTCAGCCGGTGGTGCTGGAGGCGTCCGAGCAGGCGGCAGGGTCGTGGCCGCGCTATTACGACAGCCTCACCCTCTTCTCGCCGGCCCGGTACAGCTCGCTATCCGGCCTGCGGTTCGGCGGCGACCCAGACCGCTACCCGCACCGCGACGAGGTCGTCGCCTATCTGCTGCACTGCGCCGACCGGCTGGACGCCGAGATCTGCACCCGGACCCGGGTACGCGACGTCCACCCCGACGACGGCGCGTTCATGCTGGGCCTGGAGGGCGGCGGGCGGCTCACGGCGCGCGCCGTGATCGCGGCGACCGGTACCTTCGGCCGCCCGTACCGGCCGGACCTTCCGGGGCTGGCGACCTACGCCGGAACCCTGCTGCACGCCGCCGACTACCGCACGCCCGAGCCGTTCGACGGGCAGCGGATCGTGGTCGTGGGGGCCGGGAACTCCGCGGCGCAGATTGCCGCCGAGCTCGCCGGGCGGGCGCGGGTGACGCTCGCGGCGCGGCATCCGGTGCGGTTCGCCCGCCAGCGAACCCTGGGCCGGGACCTGCACTGGTGGCTGGCCCGCACCGGCCTCGACATGCTGCCCGTCGGCCGCTTCCTTTCTACGCCGCCGACCCAGCTGGTCATCGACGACGGCCGCTACCGGGCCGCCATCACCTCTGGGCGGCCGGACCGGCGCCCGGTGTTCACCGGCATCGACGGCACGAAGGTCACCTGGGCCGACGGCAGCACGGAGGACGTGGACGCGATCGTACTGGCTACCGGCTACCGCCCTGACCTGGGCTACCTCGCCCCGCTCGGCGCCCTCGACGCCACCGGGCACCCTCGCCACCGTGAGGGGATGTCGCTGACGCATCCGGGGCTGGCATACGTCGGGCTGGAGTGGCAGCGCAGCCTGTCGTCGAACTCCCTGCGCGGCGTTGGGCGTGACGCCGCCCGGGCCGCCCGGCACATCGCCGCCTACCTCGCCCGTACCTGAGGTGGT
This sequence comes from Streptomyces sp. 2A115, assembly GCF_052245575.1. Lineage (NCBI taxonomy): Bacteria > Bacillati > Actinomycetota > Actinomycetes > Kitasatosporales > Streptomycetaceae > Streptomyces > Streptomyces sp. 2A115. Next base: position 68,659 of record NZ_JBQQCG010000024.1, read on the forward strand.
CCGGCCCTCGCCCGCTGGTTCGACGTATGTCAACATAGATGCATGTCGAACGCCAAGGTGCTGCCGCTGCTGGATGTCGCCGCCAGCGAGGCTGCGGCGCCGTGCTGCCCGCCGCTGACGGAACGCCCCTTCACCGCGGTGGAGGCCGAGACGGCTGCGCGGATGTTCAAGGCGCTGGGTGATCCGGTGCGGCTGCGGCTGTTCTCCGCCGTGGCCTCGCACGAGGGCGGCGAGGCGTGCGTGTGCGACATCTCCGACGTGGGCGTCTCCCAGCCGACGGTCTCCCACCATCTGAAGAAGCTCAAGGAGGCCGGCCTGCTCACCTCTGAGCGGCGCGGCACCTGGGTGTACTACCGGGTGGAGCCGTCGGTGCTGGCCGCGATGGGCAAGCTGCTGACCATAGCCCCGGCCGCTGCCTGACCTGAGGCCCGTCCTGCACCGAAGGGCCTCAGCCAGCCGGGCCCTACCCGAGCCGTTCGGCGATCTCGCGGGCGGTCTCGCGCGCTGGCCGTCCGACGCCGATGAGGGTGGCGGAGGCGGGGCCGGTCCAGTCGCCGTAGCCGAGCAGGTGCAGGCGCGGCTCGCTAAGCGCGCGGGTGCCCGACGTGGCGATGTGGCCGCGTCGGCCGCGCAGTTGGAGCGGGGCCAGGTGGGACAGAGCGGGCCGGAACCCGGTGCACCAGATGATCGCATCGGCCTCGGCCCGGGTGCCGTCGGCCCACTCGACACCTCCGGAGTTGAGCCGGGTGAACATCGGGCGCCTGGCGAGCAGGCCACGGTCGCGGGCCTCGCGTACGGGAGGAACGGCGACGATGTCCCCGAGCGAGGTGACCCCGCCCGCGTCCGTGCGTCCTTCGTCGAGGGCGCGGCGGCGAGAGGTAGCCACGTCGAACAGAGCACGCCCGTCGATGTCGTCAGCCAGGAAACGCGGCGGACGCTGGGTCACCCATGTCAGGTCCGTACTGGGCGCAAGGTCGGCGGCGATCTGTGCGCCGGAGTTGCCGCCGCCCACCACGATCACGCATTGGCCTGCGAAGTCGGCGGGACTGCGGTACTCCACCGTGTGCAGCTGGCGGCCCTCGAAGACCGCTCGGCCGGGGACAGCAGGGAGGAAAGGCCGCAACCAGGAGCCGGTCGCGCTGATCACGGCGCGGGCGTGCCAGGTGCCGGAGTCGGTCTCCACCCGCAGGAGCACACCGTCCCGGTGGACGCCCAGAACGCGTACCGGCCGCTCAACGGGGAACTCGTGGCGCTTCTCGTAGTCGGTGAGGTACTCCACCACGTGCTGCGCGTCGGGGTAGGTCTCGCCGGACTGCGCCGGCATGAGGCGGCCGGGCAGCGAGGAGTACGCGGCCGGGGAGAACAGGCGCAGTGAGTCCCAGGTGTGCTGCCAGGCGCCGCCCGGTGTGGTCTGGGCGTCGAGGACGACGAAGTCGAGGCCGAGGCGGCGCAGGTGGTAGCCGGCGGCGAGCCCGGACTGGCCGCCGCCGATCACCACCACCTGCGTCCTGCGGCTCATTCGGCCGATCGTCCGCGCATGAAGATGAGAGCCACGAGGGCCAAACCGATCACACCGCCGACGAGTTGCATGCCGATGAAGCCCAGGAGCGAACCCGGCGCGATGCCCGCGAAGGTGTCGGTGAAGGCGCGGCCGATGGACACCGCCGGGTTGGCGAAGGACGTCGACGAGGTGAACCAGTACGCCGCGCCGATGTAGGAGGCGACGGCCACGGGGGCGAAGCGCAGCTGGTCGGTGCGGGCCAGGCCGAAGATCAGCAGGATCAGGCCGGCCGTGGCGACGACCTCGCCCAGCAGCAGGTGGCCCGCCGAGCGGTCGTGCGTGGACCACTCCACCAGCGGCTTGCCGAACATCGCGTCCGCCAGGATGGCGCCCGCGATCGCGCCGACGATCTGCGCGGGCACGTACACCGCCACCTCGCGCAGGGTCACCCCGGCGCCCCCGCGCCGCGCCGTCCACCACTCGGCCAGGGTGACGACCGGGTTGAAGTGCGCGCCGGAGACCGGGCCGAGCAGGAGGATCAGGATGCCGAGGCCGAAGACGGTGGCCGTGGAGTTGGCCAGCAGCTGCAGGCCGACGTCCTTCGTCAGTTCCGTGGCCTGGATGCCGGAGCCGACCACGACCGCCACCAGCAGCGCCGTGCCGACGAGTTCGGCGGCGGCGCGGGCGACCAGCGGGTTGCGCGGCGGGGTGGCACCCGGCGCGGGCTGCGGCTCGGCGCCTGCGGCTATGGCGGCCTCCCCGGTTCTGTCGTGCTCGGTGGCCTCGGTGGCGGTCAACAGGACTCCTCGGTGCAGTCGCCGCGGGGGCGGGTATCAGGGGCAGGACCGCTTGACGTTGTTCTCGGCGGTGGCGCGCGCGGTCTCCGCGAGGTCGGCGAACTGACCGGCGAGGGCGGCGATGACGTCGGGCTTGAGCCGGTAGTAGGTGAACCGGCCGCAGGGCTCGGTTTCCACGACTCCGGCCTCGCGCAGCACCTTCAGATGGTTGGAGAGGTTGGTCTGTCTGGCCCCCGTCTCCTCGATCAGGTGTGTGCTGCAGAGCGTCTCCTTGGCGAGCAGGGTGACGATCTGGAGGCGGAGCGGGTCGGCCAGGACCCGCATCAGATCAGTGTCGACTGACGTCAGCATGCGCTGATACTCTCACATCAGTGGTGGCTGACACCACCGGGTGCTGAATCCATTCGCGCCTGATGTCGTCGCGAGACAAGAGAGACCTCTGATGTCCGACAAGCCGTCCGTCCTGTTCGTCTGTGTCCACAACGCGGGCCGTTCCCAGATGGCCGCCGCGTGGCTGACCCACCTGGCCGGGGACCGCGTCGAGGTCCGCTCCGCCGGCTCCAACCCGGGCGCAGGCGTCAACCCGGCCGCCGTCGAGGCCATGCGCGAGGTCGGCATCGACATCTCCGCCGAGGTCCCGAAGATGCTCACCGTCGACGCGGTGAAGGAGTCGGACGTCTGCATCACCATGGGCTGCGGCGACACCTGCCCCGTCTTCCCCGGCAAGCGGTACCTGGACTGGCAGCTGGAGGACCCGGCGGGCCAGGGCGTCGAGGCCGTCCGCCCGATCCGGGACGAGATCAAGGTGCTGATCGAGGGCCTGATCAAGGAGATCGCGCCGGAGCCCCAGGCATGAGCACAGCGGCGAACACGGCCACGGACATACGCAACGTCATCATCATCGGCTCCGGCCCCGCCGGATACACCGCCGCCCTCTACACCGCCCGCGCCTCGCTGAAGCCGCTGGTCTTCGAGGGCGCCGTCACGGCCGGCGGCGCGCTGGTGCAGACGACCGAGGTGGAGAACTTCCCCGGTTTCCGCGACGGCATCATGGGCCCGGATCTGATGGACAACATGCGGGCCCAGGCCGAACGCTTCGGCGCCGAGCTCGTCCCCGACGACGTCATCGAGGCCGACCTCACCGGCCCGGTTAAGACCGTCACCGATTCCGCGGGTACGGTCCACCGGGCGAAGGCCGTCATCGTGGCGACCGGCTCGCAGCACCGCAAGCTGGGCCTGCCCGGCGAGGACGCGCTGTCCGGCCGTGGTGTGTCGTACTGCGCGACCTGCGACGGCTTCTTCTTCCGCGAGCACGACATCGTCGTGGTCGGCGGCGGCGACACGGCGCTGGAGGAAGCCACCTTCCTCTCCCGCTTCGCCAAGTCGGTGACGGTCGTCCACAGGCGCGACACTCTGCGGGCCTCCAAGGCCATGCAGGACCGCGCCTTCGCCGACCTGAAGATCTCCTTCGCCTGGAACAGCGAGGTCGCCGCAGTTCACGAGGACGGCGGCAAGCTCGCCGGGCTCACCCTGCGCGACACGGTCACTGGGGAGACCCGCGAGCATGCGGCGACCGGGCTGTTTGTCGCCATCGGCCACGACCCGCGCACCGACCTGGTCACCGGCCAGCTGGATCTGGACGGCGAGGGCTACCTCAAGGTCGCCTCCCCCTCCACGCGCACGAATCTCTCCGGCGTCTTCGGCGCCGGAGACGTGGTCGACCACACCTACCGCCAGGCCATCACCGCGGCTGGCTCCGGCTGCGCGGCGGCCCTGGACGCCGAGCGGTATCTCGCCGCCCTCAGTGACGCCGACACCGCGGGCGAGCCCGTCGCGGCCACCGTCTGATATCCGCTGGAGCAACATCATGGCTCTCAAGAACGTCACCGACGACTCCTTCGAGCAGGACGTCCTGACCAGCGACAAGCCTGTCCTGGTCGACTTCTGGGCCGCGTGGTGCGGCCCGTGCCGCCAGCTCGCCCCCTCGCTGGAGGCGATCGCTGCCGAGCATGGCGAGAAGATCGAGATCGTCAAGCTGAACATCGACGAGAACCCGGCCATCGCCGCCCGATACGGCGTGATGTCCATTCCGACGCTGAACCTCTACAAGGGCGGCGAGGTCATCCAGACCATCGTCGGCGCCAAGCCGAAGGCTGCCCTGGAACGCGAACTCGCCGACCACCTCGCCTGACAGACGACGCCCGTGGGGGCGCCCACAGCGCCCCCACCGAGCCCCCCTTTCTCCGATCTCCGACGGAGGTATCCCGGTGGCCAGCAAGCGCATCGTCGCCATCGGCGGCAGTGACGCCGGCATCAGCGCGGCCCTGCGCGCCCGCGAGCTGGATCCCAGCAGCGAGGTCACCGTGGTGGTGGCCGACGCCTACCCGAACTTTTCCATCTGCGGCATCCCGTACTACGTCTCCGGCGAGGTCGGCCACTGGAGCGACCTCGCCCACCGCACCTTGGCGGACCTGAAGGCCATCGGCATGCAGGTGCGTACGGACACCCTCGCCACCGGCATCGACGTGCCCGGCAAGCGGCTGGCCGTACGGGACGCCGACGGCCGCACCGAGCAACTGCAGTACGACGCTCTGATCGTGGGCACCGGCGCCGTCAGCGCCCGGCCGCCGATCGAGGGTCTGACCGGGCCCGACGCGCTCGGCCCGGCCGACGGCGTCCACCTGCTGCACAGCATGGGCGACACCTTCGCCGTGATGCAGAGCCTCGCCGCCCGCCGCCCCCAGGCGGCCGTGGTCATCGGCGCCGGCTACATCGGCCTGGAGATGGCCGAAGCCCTCACCATCCGCGGCATCCACGTCACCCAGATCGAGGCACTGCCCGAGGTCCTGCCCACCGTTGATACGGAACTCGGCACCCTCGTCCACGCCGAACTCACCGCCCACGGCGTCGAGGTGCTCACCAGCACCACCGTCTCAGCGATCGCCCGCGCCGCCTCCGGCAACGCCCTCGACGTCCGGGCCACCGGCCCCGACGGCCGGGCCTTCACTCGCAGCACCGACCTCGTCCTGGTCGTCGTCGGCGTCCGCCCCGACACCGCCCTCGCCGCCACCGCCGGAGCCAAGCTCGGAGAGAAGGGCGCGATCGAGGTCGACGAGTACATGCGCACCTCGCTGCCCGACGTGTACGCGGCCGGGGACTGCACGGTCACCCACCACCGCCTCCTCGGCAAGACATGGCTCCCGCTGGGGACGACCGCCCACAAGCAGGGCCGCATCGCGGGCGAGAACGCCCTCGGTGGCCACCGCTGGTTCGCCGGCAGCCTCGGCACTCAGGTCGTCAAGGTCTTTGACCTCGTCGCCGCTCGCACCGGCCTTCGCGACCACGAAGCCGCAGCCGCCGGGCGGGGCTGGACCCCGGCGACCACGACGACCCGCCCCGACGATCACAAGGCGTACTACCCCGGCGCCACCCCGATCTCCATCCGCGTCACCGGCGACACCTCCAGCGGCCTCCTGCTCGGCGCCCAGCTCGTCGGACGCCGCGGCGCGGAGATCTCCAAGCGCGTGGACACGTACGCCACCGCCCTCTTCCACGGCATGGACGTCGACGGCATCAGCGAACTCGACCTCTCCTACACCCCGCCCCTGGGCTCCCCCTGGGACGCCGTCCAGGTCGCGGCGCAGGCATGGATGAACGAGCACCAGCTGGACGTCCAGCGCCGCATGGTCGCTGACCTGCCCCGCAGTATCTCGTGAATCGACCTTCGCCGACCGCATTGACAGCCGAGATTAGCTCAATGAAAATTGACTCAATGAACGCTGAGTGGTCTGCATCGGTGGTGGCGCGAGCACAACGGCACGCGGCACTGGGAGAACCCGCCCGCTTGGCGATCATCGACCGGCTGCTGCTGGGCGACGCCTCGCCCGGCGAACTCGGCCAGGAACTGGGCCTGCCCAGCAATCTCCTGGCACACCACCTCAAGCTGCTCGAACAGGTCGGCCTGATCGAGCGGTCCCGCTCCGAAGGAGACCGACGGCGCACCTACCTGCGCCTACGCGTCCAGGCCCTGGCCGACACCATGCCGACACCCCTGCGGACGGCACCCCGCGTGGTGTTCGTCTGCACCCACAACTCCGCCCGCTCCCACCTCGCTGCCGCCCTGTGGAAGCGGCACAGCACCGTGCCTGTGGCCTCGGCGGGAACCCAGCCCGCGTCACGCGTCCACCCCCGCGCCGTCGCGACCGCACGCAAACACGGCCTGTCCCTGGCCCATGCCCGCACCGCCCACATCGACGACACGCTGCGCCCGGACGACCTCGTCGTCGCCGTCTGCGACAACGCTCACGAACAGCTCGGCCCCCGGGTCCCCGACCGCCTGCACTGGTCGGTCCCCGACCCCACCCGCACCGGCACCGACGACGCCTTCGCCGACGCCCTGAGTGATCTCGCCGACCGGGTCGACCGGCTGGCATCCGCCGTACAGCCTCCTGGAGGCAGCGATGACTGAAACCGCGCCCGTCCCGCACCGCAACCTGAGCATCGACCAGCAACTCGCCCTGCGCACCGCCGCCACCCACCTGGGCCGCGAGTTCGACGGCACCTTCGGCCAGGAGACGATCGAACGGTTCCTGCACACCAGCTACGACCAGTTCGCCGGCCGCAGCACCATCCCCAACTTCCTCCCACTCATGGCCGAACGCTTCGCCCGCCAGCGCCTGCGCGCCCTGGCCAAGGTCGAAGGCCACCACACCGACGGCAAGCCCGTCGTGCTCTTCCTCTGCGTCCACAACGCCGGCCGCAGCCAGATGGCCATGGGCTTCTTCCAGCACCTCGCCGGCGAGGGCGCCGTCGCCTGGTCGGGCGGTTCCGAACCCGGCAACGAGGTCAACCCCGCAGCCATCGCCGCGATGAGCGAGCGCGGCATCGACATCTCCCGCGAGTTCGCCAAGCCCTGGACCGACGAGATCGTCCGCGCCGCCGACGTCGTCGTCAGCATGGGCTGCGGCGACGCCTGCCCGGTCTTCCCCGGCAAGCGCTACCTCGACTGGACCCTGGACGACCCCGCAGGCGAGACCGTCGACAACGTCCGCCCCATCCGCGACGACATCGAGCGCCGCGTCCGCGGACTCCTCGACGACCTCGGCGTCCCGGCCCAGCACTGACCTCGATAAGGGCGTACGGAGACTCGCCGTGTACGAGATTCAGCCCGGATGGCCCTAGGTCAGGGCGGTGATGGCGAGGGACGGCTGCGGGTGGGCAGGGGAACGACGGTGGCCCCCTTAGGGGGATCCTGTGACGCCCCCGCCCGGCCGTGCAGGTCAGCGGGGGTTGCAGGGGCGGCCGTTGTCGACGCGGACTTCTGCCTCAAGGCGCAGATGCTTCTCCCAGACCTTGAAGACCTGGCGCAGCCAGTCCTCCGTGCGCTCCCACTGGTGCTCGTTGTCCGCGTGCAGCAGGTGCAGCGCGTACGCCTGGTCGGCCTCCCGCTGGGCGAACTTGGCGAACTCGGGGTTGACCGGGTTCAGGCGGACGGGGAACGGCAGCTCACGGTCGACGAGCGGCACCAGGACGTACTCCCCGAGCTCGGCGGGGAACCGGGCGGCCGGGTGCTCCATGGCGATCTGCTCCGCCGTGAACAGCTCCTCGGTGACCTCCGTGGGCAGTTCTTCGTACGCGCCGGGCGGCACGGCCTCGAACTCGACGGCGGCGGCGTCCAGGCGCTCAGCGATGCCGAGGAGGGCGGCGCGGATGCGGGGGTCGTCGGTGAAGCGCTCACGGGCGATCTCGGCGACGACGCGGGCGCGCTGGGCGGCCTGGCGGTACTGGTCGAGGAACGGGGCGGTGGTGGTCACGGGTGTCTCGGTCTCCGGGGTATCGAGAGGGGGGCCGGGGCGCGGCGGGGGAGGGCCGCGCCCCGGCGGTTCAGGGGAGGGGTCAGGCGGCGGCGCGGGCGGCGGCCGGGCGGCCGAGGCGGAGCGCGGCGAGGAAGTCGGCCACCTGCTCGTTCTTCGGCTCGTAGCCGGAGAGGGCGACGGCGCGGATGTCCTCGCGGGTCCACAGAGCGCACGCGATGACGCGGTGACGCTTCTTCCGGGCGAGGTCCCCAGTGCGGGAGACGGTCAGGCCCTTCTTACCGGGGCGCTTCTTCGTGGTGGTGCCCTCGCCTGCCTCGCGGTCGAGGCCCTTGGCCTTCTTCGTGATGGTGGCCGCGTAGTTGTGGGCGACGAGCAGGGCGACGCCACCGGCCATCAGGTGGGCGGAGGCGGGGGCGGGACCGGCGGCAACGGCCTTGACTGCGTTGCGGATCTCGCGCTGAGCGCGGACGCGGGTCCGGAGGGAAGTGGCGCGGCGGTTGCGGGCACTGGCCATGGGGTGTTCCTCGCTGTTCGTTGGTTCGTCGGCGGTGCTCTCCGCCAACAAGAGAAATAGTACATCCAGGGAAACAGCGAAGGCAACGCTTGATCCGCACGGATCGATGTTTCCGCAGATGAGAGTGCGCCCGACCCACTCGGCGAGAGCCGGACGCATTTCTCTCGGCGTACTGTTCTCGAGTCTCAGAACAGGGCGTCGTCCTGCGGGGCGGACGCGACAGCCGGCCTACGGGTGCGGGTGGCGCGGGGGGCGGGCGGCTCCTCCCCGAACAGGGCGTCGGTGCCGTTCGAGTGCGCCACGGCGTCCACGCGGCGGGTGACGGCGCGGACGTCCACCAGGGCGAGCGGGGCGGCCGGGTCGAAGTCGGCGCGCTTCATGGTGCGCCAGTCGATGCCCTCGGGGCTGGTGGCAGTGCTCACGGGGTCTCTCCTGTCTCGGGGCGGTGCGGGCGGGGCCGGGGCGCGTGGTGCGCCCCGGCGGGCGGTGGGAGCTGTCAGGCGGCGATGGTGAGCGTGGCGCGGGGGTTGGCCGCTGCCTCGCGTACCTCGCGGGCGGTGTCGCGCACGGTGGCCATGACCTCCTCGGCCTGGCCGGGCGTGAGCTTCTCAGCGCCCTCGCGCGGGCCCTCTTCGGCCTCCACGACCGCGAACACGGCCGCGTATATCTCCGTGACCAGCAGGCGCGCCCCCTTCACGCCCTGGGCGACCGAGCCCGGCCGGGCGGCGTCGAACTCCTCGCGGGCCGCCGCGACCTTCTGCCCGTAGTACAGGGCAGAGCCCCAACCGTTCTTCACGTACTCCGTGCGAACGGCCGTCTCGGCGATGTGCAGCCCGTCGCGGATCACACGGTTGGCCTGCCCGCGCTCCATCAGGCCCTCACGGACGTACTTGTTCACGACGTTGCGGGCGGCTCGCTCGGTGGCGCTCATCTTCCGGGCCATGGCGGGTTCCTCTCGTGTGCTGTGCGGGGCCGGGGCGCCGTGCTGCGCCCCGGCGGTGTGGTCGGGTGTGTCAGGCGGTGCGGGCGGCCTTGGCGGCGGCCTTGGCGGCAAGGCGGGCCTCGGCCCACGCGTGGATGAGCGCCTTCCCTGCCTTCCCGGCGGCGTCGCCGGGCGTTGCGCCGCCCTCGAGTGCGGCCAGGTAGAGCCGTGCGGTCCCCTCGACGGCCACGGGGCGGGTGAACGTCTCGACGAGCTGCTCGAGGTCCAGGTGCGGGAACTCGTCGTGCAGCGCGCGGGCGGCGTAGGCGGCGATCCGGCCGGTGGCGTCGCCGAGCTGCTCGACCTGCCCGGGGGTGAGGGGGGCGCTGGTCATGGTGTGCGGTGCCTTCTTGGGGTGGAGGGGCCGGGGCGCGGTGCTGCACCCCGGCGGTGGACCGGCTGTCGGATCAGCCCTGGGCGTGCTCGTGGTACTCGGCATCGAGGGCGCGCAGCGCGGCCGTGAAGCCGGGGGTGCCGGGCTTCTCCTCGATGTCGCGTACCTGGGCGCGCCCGTCGGGGTTGTCGACCCGGGAGCCGTCCGGGTTGGTCCAGCCGTACGGCGCGCGGCTGGCTACCGTCACGCAGAGCTGCACGGCCTCCCCGGCGCCCTCGCACTCCGGCGGGACGTCCGCGCCGCACACGCGGTTGCCCATGGCGCGGCAGTCCCACCCGGACTCGTCCTCGTCGACGCGGCCGTCGCGGTTGTCGTCGCCCACCAGGTCGGCGTGTCCGTCGGTCCAGCCGTCGTTGTACGAGGTGACGGTGTCCGTCTGTGGGGCGAAGTCGGCCGGGGTGGCGTCCGACGCGGTGATGGTGCCCAGGCCGCCCAGGATGACCACGGCGGTACCGGCGGCGAGCAGGGACGCCGGGCGGGGGCGGCGGGCCAGGATGCGGCCGAGGCGCGGGAAGCGCTGCATGGGGTGTTCCTTCGTTCGCTGGTTCGGGCCCCGGTTGCGCTCCGGGACCGTGGGCGGTGCGCCCTGCGCCCGTTCCGGCGGACAGCCGGCCCAGGGGCGGGGCACACCGCCCGCCGGGGGGTGGCGGCGGGCGGTGCTGGGGGGATCAGGCCGAGAGAGCGCTGACCGGCGCGGTGAAGAAGAAGGGGTTGACGAGCGCGTCGGCGCTGTCTCCCTTGAGTGCTTCGCGGTATCCGGCGGAGCGGTCCCCGGCGACGACGAGGTACACGTCGGAGCCGGGGACGGCGCGCTTGACGTCGTGGGCGCGGTTCACCTGGTCGTCGTAGTAGAAGGCATCGGTGAGGCCGAGGTGGTGAACGACGGCGTGGTCGGTGTCCGCATTGGTGACGACGGCGACGAAGAGGTGGAGCTGGGGGGTCTTGCCCAGGGAAGCGGCCACGGTGTGTTCCTCGCTTTGTTGGTTGGCCCCGGTGCTCTCCGGGGCGACGAGAAGAACAGTACACTCAGGGAAATTAAGCGCAACACCCCAGACGTTAGAATCCGTAAGAATCGCAGGTGAGATGCTAGAAAGTCGCACGGTGCCCCTCCCCGATATTTCCCTGGATTGACTATTCCTAGAGAGGGCTATACGTTCAGGGCACGCCACTAAGGCGGGGTCGGGGCGAGCATCCCCGGCCGAACCAACGAACCGAGGAGCACCCAATGGCGGACCAGCCCAGCACCGTGCAGCCGACCGACCGCTTCCACATGCGCACCGTCAACGGCGGTACCCCGGAGCGCATCCCCACCCGCACGGCCCTGGACGAGATGAACAACGCGCAGATGCTGCCGGGCAAGAAGGCCGTCCGCACCGCGTCCATCTACGGCTCCAACGCCCGCATCGAGTACCGGGACAACCGGGGCGTTGTGGAGTTGCGCCCGGCCACGTCGGAAGAGGCCGCCGCCGAGGTCAAGCCGGAATCCAAGCTGTACGCCCCCGGCGACACGGTCATCGTCCGCCCCGAGGTCTTCGACCCGAGGACCCGCAAGTACCGCATCCTGCCCGAGTACGCGGGCACGGTCGTGAACTGGGCGGCTCCGAACTACAACGTGCGCGGAGACCAGGCCGACAAGCACGGCCACGGCGTCCGGCTGTGCCGTACCCGGGAGCTGCGCCCCGACCCCCGCGTCACCGGCACCGCCCCCTGGTTCACCAAGGACCGCGACGTCACCGCCGCTCTGGCCGCACTCGAGGCCGCCGGGCACACCCTCGCCTCACTCGCCCTCCGCAACGGCGGCGCCAACGTTGACGGAGCGTTCATCACCCCGGAAGGCGGCGAAGGCAACACGGGCGTACGCGTCTCGTACCTGGCCGACGGGTGGTCCGAGGAGTCCATCACGGCCCGCCGGAACGCTGAGCGCCGCGCCGAGGAGCGCACCGCCCGCAACGAGGCCCTCACGGCTTACGCGGCCACGCTCCGCACGGCCGGCTGGAAGGTCTACGACGTCGAGTCGACCAACACGCAGACCCGCCGCACGCTGCACCTGCTGGTGTGGCCGCCGATCACCGACGAGCAGAAGGCCGCCGACATCCTCGGCACCGGCGAGAAGTGGATCCGCCACCACTTCCAGCCGGACAAGGCGGAGTACCTGACGGTGTCCCGCGAGTCCGCGCTGAGCCTGATCACCGAGAACCTGCGCTCCGGCTCGAAGGTCTACCCGTCCACCGAGGGCGGCGTGAAGATCGAGCCGACGACCGGCAAGTCGTCGTACTGGCTCCAGCCCATCCCCGCGACGGTCTAGCCGCCAGCGGGGCCGCCCGGCCGGACGGGTCGGGCGGCCCCGCTGAGGGCCCGCGCACACGCGCGCGTGTGAACGGTCCAGAAAGTCCAGAAACCCGCGTCCGCCTCTCTCCTGGGGCGACGTAATCCGCGTTCGCGCGGCCCCCTTCGGCGAGAGCACGCCGGACGAACCACGAAGTGAGGACACCCCCGATGCTGACTGCCACCGCACGCGCCGAATGGATGGCGCTCCAGGTCTTCATCTCTGCCAAGCAGGACAACGGCCGTGTTGTCACCCACGATCTGGTGGACGCCGTCATGAGACGGGACGCCGACAAGGAGCAGGGCAAGGCGAACAAGGAGACCGTGCGCCGGATCATCCGGAAGCAGGCGGCATCGGAGGGGGTCCGGGTGATCTTCACCGACGATGAGCGGTACTGGGCCATCCGCGAGCAGCTCCACCACATGAGCGGCGACGAGATCCACGCCATGCGTGACGAGATCACTGAGGGTGGGTACGACGACCCCCGCGCGTGGGACAAGGTCCTGATCGACGCCATCTCCGTCCACTTGTCCAACCGCGTCCCCCCGAACCGCTTGTGGGGCTGCACGCCCGTCTCCATCCGTCTGTGGCGTGAGCCTCGCCGTCCGGCCGTCGAGGAGCAGCCGCCCCCCGCCGAGGAGACCGCCCCGCCCGCACCCGACGCCGGACCCCTGTTCGCCGCTCTGGCCGCGTACGAGATGGCCGGTCACGCCTCCCTCGGCTCTGCTCCCCGTGACCTTGCCGACCTTGCCCGGCACCTGATCACCCTGGGGAAGGCAGTGCCGGAGCACCACCTGGCCATCGTCGAGGCGCACGACGCCGTCGAGGACGCGTGGGACGCCCTGCGTAAGGCTCGGAGCCTCACCGCCCGCAACGCCGCTCACGACCAGGCGCGCGCTGCCGTCGAGCAGGCCCGTGCGGTGATCCTGGCCGTTGCCCCGCACGCCCACCGGATGCACGGCACGGACATGCCCGCCACGGCCGACGCGATCCGGGCCGCCGCCCTGGCGTACAACGCGGTCGACGCCATGCCCGAGGAGCTGTCCGCCGTCGAGACCGGCACGCCCACCGTGCGCGTGCACTGCCGCAGCGACTCCGGCACCGGCTGGACCGTCACCGCGAGGATCACCGCCGGGGTGGACTCGCCCGTCGGTCACATCCCCGCGCACCCGCCGATCGTCGTGAAGTTCCGCAAGCGTGAGGGCCGCGAGGACGCCGCCGAGAACACCCGCCGGATGTTCGGCCGCCTGTTCCGCGTCTCCGTCCCCATCGCGTACGTCGCCGACCGCCGTCCCTGACAGCGCGGCGCCGCCCGGCCGACGTCGGGCGGCGCCCCAATAACCCGTCTGCCGCCCTGTCAGCGGTTCCCCGACCTTCTTGGTGCTTCCGCGCGCTGCGGTGCGCTCTCAGAAAGGCTCAGCCCGTCATGTCCCTGCCCCCGTGGCTTCGTTCCCGGCTCCCCAGTGAGTCGCCCACCCGTTCGTTCGTCGCGTTCACCGATGAGGTTGCCCGGCTGTTGGAGTTGCCGCCCGCGCCCCCGGCGGAGGTGTACCAGCGGGCGTACCAGACGGCCCGTGTCTGGATGGTGTGGCGGTACAAGGACGGCGGCGCGTCCCTGTTCCTCGAGTGCCCTTACGGGGAGCTGCGTGACGGGGTGTGGGTGCGCCTCCAGTGGCACCAGTCGCCGGACCCGCAGACGGTGGCCGCGATGGTCCGGGCGTACGAGCGCGGGGCGCGCCGTGAGCGTCGCCGCCCGTACTGGCTGGCCCGTGTGCTGCGCGGTCGCTGAGCCGGCCCCAGTGTTCCCGGCCCGCATCTCGTGGGCCGGTCCCCCTGCGGCGGAGAGCACCGCCGTAACCCGAAGGAGAGGAACAGCGCGTGAGCGCGTACGTAGAGATCCCCCGCCCGTACGAGTCGGCCCCCGGCCGGTTCACCGTCGACCTGGTGTTCCCCGCCCAGTCGAAGCGCCGGGCGAAGCAGCACCACGACGTGGCGTGGGCCATGGCCGACGTCCACGGCGTCGAGGCGTCCACCCCGTTCGCGTTGAACCCCCGGTGGTCGTACTACAAGGAGATGTGCGGGACCGATGAGCGGTACGGAGGCCTCGACGATCGGCGCCTGACGGTGCAGGGAGCAGCGCGGGCGGTCGCCCGGTACCTGGTCGCCCTCGAGCGGGTCCTGGACGAGGTGGAGGCACTGGCGACCCGGGCGGTCCGTGTGTTCGGCGTGTGGAAGCGGTCCATCGTGGCGGAGCCGTTCCTGGAGTACGAGGACGCGTCCACCATGCGCGTGCGGTCCCGGGAGTTCCGGGCGGACGTCCTGCGGACCCTGGTGCGGGGTCTCGGCTCCCGTACGTGGCCCACGGGGGAGCGGGACAGCTCCCGGCCGCTGTGGGAGCAGTACGGGGCCGTCGCCGAGGAGGTGCGGGCCATCGCGGGCGGTGTCGACCTCGAGCGGGCCGACGAGGAAGCCGTGGCCGTCCAGGAGCTGCGCATGGTCCCGGCGGCCGTCGCCGAGGCGGAGCGCCTGGTCGTCGCCGAGGCGGCCCGGCTCGAGGAGCAGCGCCTGGAGGAGGAGCGGGCGGAGCTGTTCCGGCAGGTCGATGCGGCCCTGGTGCGAGAGGCAGACGCGGCGGACGACGAGCGGTTCGCGCGGGACGGCCAGGCGGCACTGTTCCCCGTCGGGGACGCCCGGCCGCCGCTGGTGGTGCCCCCGCCCATGCCGTTGAAGCCGCGCCGGGCCCCCCGAAAGCGTGGTCTGCGGCCCGAGACGCGGGCGGCCTTCAACGGAGCCGTGCGCGTGATCCCCGCTGAGGCGGTAGAGCGGCTGTACGGAGAGCGAGCGTCGTTCCCGGTGCCGGAGGTGAGCCCGGACCGCCGGCGGTACGCCCCCGCAGCCTGACAGCTCCCCGCCGGACGGCACCCCGAGATTCCCCAGAACAGTAAGCCGTAGTGAATTTTGGGGTGTCGATCCGTGGGATTTGCTGTGCTGCCCCTTCCAGTGATTGCCTTGGGTGTACTATTCTTCTTGTTGGCGGGAGAGCAACCCGCCGAAACCAACGAAGGAGGAACACCCCTATGAGCGTTGCCACCGTAGAAGCGGCGATGAAGCCCTGGTGGGAGTTGGCCAGGCAGTACGGCGAGCCGCGCACGGTCCTGCACTCCGCCTCTCGGACCTCCGTCCCCCGCGAGCAGCACGAGGCGTACGCCTTCAACATCGCGGGCGGCAAGGTGCTGCGCGAGTCGGGCGTGAGGGACGGGAGCGGCCAGAGCTGGGCCCTGACCATCCGAGTCGTCGAGTACATCGAGCCCGTCACCCTGACGGTCCGGTACGCCCTCGACTTCTGGTCCCTGGCCAAGTGGCGCACGGCCGACCACGACACCCTCGCGGTGATCGAGGCCCTGTACGACTCCGTCGTCCGCGCTGAGGCACAGAACCCGACCATCTCGGCGCCCGCCGAGCGCGTCGGTCGCGGTCCGGCCGCCTACTACGACGTCACCGACGTCGTCTGACCGGTCCGGTCCCTCTCTCGCCGGGGCGCGACCGTACAGGCCGCGCCCCGGCACCCTCACCAGCTCGCCACACCTCACCGAGGAGAACTCCGCCATGTCCAAGAGCACCCCACACGGCCCGCACTTGCCCGACATCGCCGTCTACGTGCCTGCCAACGAGACGGGTCATCGGTCCGTCGTAGTTCCGGAGGGCAAGCCGGACGCGGACGGAACCGTCATCGCGTACAGCGCCCTCCACCGCAGGCAGATACACGTACCTGTGAAGGACCTGCACCCCCTCCCCAACGCCGCCTGGTGGGCCGTCAAAGACCGCGCGGGCAACCTGATCACGCAGGTCGAGGCGACCAGCTACAACCACGCCGTCCAGGTGGCCGACGAGGACCCGAAGGTGCGCGCCGCGGAGCCCGGTTCGGGCGGGCTGGTCTACATGCCTCTGGACTCCACCGAGAAGCCCGCCCGGACGGCTCTGCCTGCCACCCCGGCCCGGTTCTGCACCCCCACGGTCCCGGCCCTCCGCACGATATCGGCCGCGCCGGTCGCTGCCGTAAGTAGCGCTCCACTGCCCTGGAATACCCGCGCACAGCGTGCCTCCGACGGCCGCTTCGGCACCGTCGTGAACTACGACGCGGAACTCCGCATGATCATTCAGTGGGACCGCGCCATCGTCCCCGAGCGGCACCCCTACACCCGTGACGAGCTGACCGCGCCCGACTTCCAGGTCTTCCCCGCGGTCACCCACTGCTCGGGCTGCGGCTACGAGGTCGACGACCACGAGATCGAGGACAGCTACACGACGTGCTGCAACGAGCCCGCGTGCAGCGGCTGCGCTGCGGTCAACGGCACCTATCAGTGCGGCACCGAGGGACCCACCGGCGGCGCCGCGTAGAGCGTCCGCCCCGCCCGGGGCGCGGCCGTACCGCGCCCCGGGCCCGTACCGCCCCTCTCCGCCCGCTCCACGCCCTCGAGGATGCCCGCCATGCAGACCGCGCCCCTGTTCGACCTCCCCGCCATCCAGACCATCCAGGAAGCCCCCGCGGCCGCCGCGCCGGCGAAGCCGAAGCGGAAGGCGCGGACCGCGCACGCGTCCGTGCCGTTCGAGCCGTCGATGACCGTTCCCGACGAGCTGATCCGGGGCGCCGACTGGGTGGTCGTCTCGAGCTCGGGCGGCAAGGACAGTCAGGCGATGCTCTCGTACGTGGTGCGGCGGGCGAAGGCCCTCGGGATGCTGCACAAGGTCGTCGTCGTCCACGCGGACCTGGGCCGGGCTGAATGGGACGGCACCCGCGAGCTCGCCGAGCTCCAGGCGCGACTCTCCGGAGTCCGCCGGTTCGAGGTGGTCCAGGCCGCGAACGCTGACTTCCTCGATCGCGTCGAGATCCGCTACGGCAAGCTCAAGGCGAAGGCGGAGAAGGAGGCCCGGGACGCGGGCGAGGACCCGTCCACGGTGACGGTCCCGCCGGCCTGGCCGTCGAGTTCAGCGCGCTGGTGCACGTCGGACATGAAGCGGGGACCGATCCGGACCCTCTATACGCGGCTCACGGACGAGCTCGCGCACCTGGGGCGCCCCGTGCGGATCCTGGCGTGCATCGGGCAGCGCGCGGCCGAGAGCGACCAGCGGGCGAAGCTCGCCGAGGTGGAGATTGACTGCGGGGCGAGCAACGGCAAGCGGCACGTCACCACCTGGCGGCCCATCCACGCCTGGAGCGACCGGAAGGTGTGGCGCGAGATCGCCCGTTCCCGCCTCCCGTACCACCCGGCGTACGACTGGGGAAACCGGCGCCTGAGCTGCGTTTTCTGTGTCCTCGGGTGCAACAACGACCTCGTGAACGGCGCGCGCCGTGTGCCGAAGCTCGCTGCGGCGTTCGCCCGGACCGAAGTCAAGGTCGGGGCCGACTTCAAGAAGGGCCTGTCGATGCGGGAGATCATCCGGCGCGCCCAGGCCCTGGAGGTGGCCGAGGGACCCGCCGCGCGGCCGCCGGTCGGTACCGCGATGGCCGAGCACGTCGGGCGGGCCGTGACCACCAAGTACCGCAGCCGTCAGGCCACGTTGTTCGGCCTGGCCGCCTGATCTGCCCATGCCCGCACCCGGCCCGGCCCGGCGCGGGCCCGCACGGCGGGGGTCGTCCTGGTGGGCGGCCCCGGCTTCTTTCTGCGGATCCCTACCCCCGTGGATTTACCTTGGTGTACTATTCGGGGTGTTGGTGGAGAGCGACCACCGACGAACCAACGAAGCGAGGAATACCATGTCTGCTGCCGTTCTCTTCGACGTCCCCGCCCCTGCGGCGAATGCTAAGCCCAAGGCAAAGCGTCCCGCTCCGGTGTTCGCCGAGCGTCGGTGGTTCGCCGACTTCGACCGGGTGACGTACCTGGGCACGCATCAGCCCGCTTGGCTCGAGCGCGAAGAGTTCGCCAACGACTGTGTCCCGCTTTGCATCGCGCACCAGCGGCTCGACGGCCGCAAGACCATGCCGCGCGCCGTGACCCCGTGGATGCTCGACTCCGGCGGCTACAAGCACCTGGAGAAGTTCGGCGTCTGGACTCTGTCCCCGTGCGAGTACGCCGCCGCCGCGCGCCGGTACTACGACGAGATCGGCCTGATGGACGTATGTGCGATTCAGGACTGGATGTGTGAGGACGAGATCCTCGCGAAGACCCGCCTCACGATCGACGACCACCAGATCAAGACGGTCGCGTCGTTCCTCAACCTCATGACCCTCGACGCCGAGCTCCCGTGGATGCCGATCATCCAGGGCCGCACGCTCGACGACTACCTGCGGTGCATCGACCTGTACGACCAGGTCGGCGTCGACCTCACGCTCGAACCGGTCGTCGGCATCGGCTCCGTGTGCCGCCTGCAGAAGACCGACGAGGCCGCCCGGATCATCGAAACGATCTGGGGGATGGGGATCCGCCTGCACGGGTTCGGCTTCAAGAAGACCGGCCTGCGACGCGTCGCCCACCAGCTCTACAGCTCCGACTCCATGGCCTGGTCGTACAACGCCGTGAACCGCGCTCCGATGCCTGGGTGCGTGGGCAAACACGTGCACTGCGGCAACTGCCCGAAGTACGCCATCGCCTGGCGTAACCAGCTCCTCAACTCCCTGCCGGACGACCCGCAGCTCCTGCTCGCCGCCTGATCCCGGCAGCTCCCTGGGGCGCCCCACCCTCCCCGGGCCGGAGAGCACCGGCCCCAACCACGAAGCGGGGAACACCCCGTGTCTCGAGTCACGCGCGTCTCCACCATCGACCGCCACCTGGTCCAGGGCGGACTCGTCGACCTCAGCCTCGGCGAGGCCACGCAGAAGGCCGGTCCCGACGGGCACGACGTCGACGGGTTCGCCACCCGGCAGCACCACCACGACGGCACCCTCGTCGTCATCGCCGGCGCGTACGGCCCGAACTGGGTCCGGACCCTTGCCGAGATCACCGGCCGGCTCGAGAGCCCGCACGTCAAGTGCACCGTCATCAGCGACGCGCCCGAGCTCGGCGACCACGAGGTCATCGCCCGCTGGGCGACGTCCGAGGAGCTGCAGGCCCGCAAGGCGGCCCAGAAGGAGCGCCAGGCCCCGCTCACGGCGGAGCTCGCCCGCCGGGAGGCGCAGAAGCGTGCCGAGAAGGAGCGCCAGGCGCTCGAGGCCGCCGGGCAGTCCGGCCTGTTCTGACACAGCACGCCCGGCCGTGACGTTCCCCCAGGCATCACGGCCGCCCGGCACCACACACCATCCGCCCCGGCAGGAGATGCGAGATGACGCCGCACGACGACGAGCGCCTCATGGCCGAGCTGTGGCCCACCGGCAAGTTCGGCCGCGCCGAGCCCGTCCAGCGTCCTCCGCTGCCGCCCCTGCCCGCGCGCCCGCCAGAGCGCCGCCCTATCCGGCCCTGGACCGAGGAGGAGCAGGCCCAGCACCGCGCCGACATCCTCGCCGCCCTGGAGGGCTGGCAGGACAAGTCCCCGGCCGCGGACCGCAGGCGCGCGTACAGCCGCGACCACGCGTGCCAGACCGCGGACTTGCGCCGTCACCTCCGTCTCGTCCCGGCCCCGGCTCCGGAGCGCCGTCCGGGCACCGAAGCCGCTTGACCACCACACGCCCAGAGAGGCACCGCCATGCGCTGGAACGTCACACCCCGCCGTCTCAAGCCGAACAGTCGCCGGTGGACGGCCGACCGCACCGAGTACGCCCGCCGCCGGCCGTGGCCGCTCGAGTTCCCGAGCCTGTCTGTCCCGCACCCTGCCTGATCGACCACAGCCGTGGCGCACCGCACGCGGCTGCTCCGAGAATGGATCCCCATGCCCAACCGCCAGGCCGACTTACGGTTGTTGAGACAGGACGTCATGCCCCCCACTACAACTATTCCTTCGGCGAGATCGCCGCGACGATGTCTAGAGGTGTCAAGGAAGAAGGCTGGTCACACCAGTTCTGGGCCTGTTGGCACGTTAGGCATGTGGCTTCGACCACGCTTCCGGGGGCAGGACCTGAGTCCCGCCAGGTTGGGTCAACCTCGGGCGTCTCACGCCGTGGCTCTTCAGCCAAGGGGGTCGCTGAGGGCACACGACACCAACGTGGATTTGATTCTCACGCAGAAATGGTCGCCTTCTGCTATGTTCTCCCCCGTGGACATGACTCTGCAGCAAGCCATGCGGGATCTGCGTCGAGACGGTGTGCTTGGCATCATCGAGGAAGTCACTCAGCAGGTCTACGAGACGAACGCCGACCGATTCGAACCCGCACATGGTGACGACATGGGCACTTTCGGACAACTCACCTGGCGCAACATCGCCAACCTAGTACGCCTGCGCCTGGTACAGGCAGGCATCCGAGCGCGCACCGTGGCGGGCGGAGCCATCGAGATCGTCTCTGGGCCATGGGTGGTGCGGTTCTACAAGTTCCCCCTCACCGCGCCCGACAAGATCCCGGCCGCGCTTGAGAAAATTCGCTGGGACGGAAGCGGCCCGCGACTACGCGGCGCTGTAGCCAACAGCTCCGCTGGCGTGCAACTCGCTCTTGGCGAGGAGCCCGAAGCGGACCTGGCCTTCACCCCAGCGATTACGCAAGGACATGTCCGCATTATGCATACGGGTGATCCTGAGACCGGTGGCTGCGTCATCGAGTTGGGTCTTCCCCGGGATAACCGGGCAGGAGGTTCTCCCTGGCTCGACGGCACGGCGGAACTGCACAACGGCTTGCAGATGGCGCTGCCGACCCCCAGGGCAGCCGTTAATCCTGGCGATACCGAAGAGGTCGAGAGGACCACGAAGCCAGCAGGAGCAAACGAGTCCATGCCTCCGGTCGACGGCACGGAGGAGCAAGCGCACGACGACGAAGGGCTCCCCGAAGAGGATGGTTCGAAGGAACTGCCGAACTTCACGGATATCGAGAAGTCGAAGATCAACCTGAAGCGCCGCCCGAAAGACCCGGACGAGCAGCCGAAGAAGCACCACAAAGAAGACTGAGAATCTAACAGTGCCCACAACACGCCAGCGTCAGAGAGAGGCCGAATTCGCTTCGCGCGCATTCGACCCTCAAGCTCTGACCACCGCACGACAGTTGCGCGGTCTGCGCAAGAACGAGTTGGCTAAGCAAGTTGGTCTGACACCCGCAGCAGTCAGTCAGTACGAGCTTGCGCAAAGTAGGCCATCAGCCTCTGCCGTCGCCCAACTCGCCATGGCCCTAGGGGTGCCGGCTGCTTTCTTCACGAGCGGGCACCCCCATCCGGCCATGCCAAGTGCCGCCCATTTCCGCAGTCTTCGGGCAACCACCCAGCTGCAGAGAGACCAAGCTCTAGCGTTCGGGAAAATCGCTTGGCAGTTGGTGACCACAGTCGAGAAGTATGTCGAACTCCCGACCGTAGTACTGCCACGACTGCCGACGCCTGCAGACCCGACACGCTCAGACGTCGCATCTGCTGCTCGACAGGCTCGTTCTGCACTAGGCGTCAAGAGCGGGCCCGTGCCGCATATGACCCGATTGCTGGAAGCGCACGGTGTCGTGGTCATGGAACTGCCACCAGTATCCAAACGAGTTGACGCCTTCTCTCATTGGTATGGGAGCCGGCCACTTATTTTTCGTAATCCACTCAAGAATGATCTACCTCGCTCGCGCTTCGATGTCGCCCACGAGGCTGGGCATCTGATCATGCATCTAGATGCCGAACCAGGCAGCAGAATCGTTGAGAATCAGGCCCATGATTTCGCTGCCGAATTCTTGATGCCCCATACTGAAATCGTTGAAGAGTTGCCCCGACGTTTGGACTGGGAAAGCCTCTACAACCTGAAGCGCAGGTGGGGGACCTCGCTGAAAGCCCTTGTTTACCGAGCGCATTCCGTTGGGGTATTTCGCGACACCACTTACAAGAGAGCAATGATGACACTTTCTCAGCATGGGGATCCGGAACCTTGCGACCTCGGCCCCCGCGAATCCCCTTCGCTCCTCGAGTCGGCCATTCGTCTATGCGAGGAGACGGGAGTGACATTCGATGAGATCGTTGCACGCTCCGGCCTGCCCGCAGAGTTGGCCGATCAGGTCTATGCGACAGCCACAATGACGCGCCCCCGCATCGACCTAACGCCTCCTATCAATGCGGAAGAATCGCCAGGACCTCCTGATAATGAACGTGGCTTCCTTCAACTCCTTGAAGGGTGAGCCGGGAGTGATTGCATGCGGTGAAGGCTGCTGCTGTCACCAGACCCCGTGACAGCGGGATGGGGCCCAGGTTCCTCCTGGACCCCATGGTTGTAGCGGGCCGGCTCCTGCCCCACCCCCCCCGTGAGGGCTGGAACCGGTCCGCGGCTTATCGGCCGAAGGTGCGACGCTGCTCCGCGTGCACGGCCAGGGCCTCGTCGAGAGCCGCCCGGTCGTAGTCCGGCCACCGTCGGTCGTCGAAGTGGAGGGTGGCGTCGCAGGCCTGCCAGAGCAGGAAGCCAGACAGGCGGCGCTCTCCGCTGGTACGGATGATCAGGTCCGGATCGGGCAGGCCGGCCGTGGTCAGGTACCGCTCGATCGGCAGCTTGACCGCTGGGTCGTACTCCGGGCAGGTCGCTGCCTGGTGTGCGGCCCATCGGATCTCGTCGTGCCCGTCGTAGCCGACGCCGAGGCAGATCGCCATGCCGTCCCGCTGGGCCGTGGTGGTTTCGGCGTACTCGATCGCCTCCAGGAGCTGCGGGGTGGCGTAGCCGCGTAGCGCGCCGTTGTGCAGGACGCGGACGGGCCCGGCGGACTCGTCGGCGACGTCGTGCAGCAGCTCGGCGATGACGTCGACCAGGACGGCGACCTCCTCCGTGTCGCGGTGGAAGTTCCGGCTCGACATGAGGAACACGGAGGCGGCTTCCAGGCCGAGTTCACGGCAGTGGTCGAGGGCTTGGCGGACGGCGAGGGCGCCGTGCCGGAAGCCCCTGGCAGCGCTGACGCCCCGGGCGGCGGCCCAACGGCGGTTGCCGTCGGCGATGAAGGCGATGTGGCGGGCCGGTGCGCCGGGGGCGGGGTGCGTCGAGATGGTCATGGCCGGGTGGTGTACGTGGCCGGATTCGCTTACGTCACGAGGTGAGCGCGGTGAAGACCAAGGTGGACGTGATGGTGCCCGCGGCCGCGCCTGCGATGGTCTGGGGGAGGGTGTGGTCGCGCAGGGAGATGCGGGACCAGGCGATGACGGCAACGAGCGGGTAGGCAACCCAGACGAGCGGGCCCCAGGTGAGGGCGAGCATCGCCAGTGCGCCGCCGGCGACCGCGGTGTGCACCGAGATCTTCCACTTCCACACGGCGGTGGGAACGAGGAGGACGGCGAGGGTGGAGAGCATCGCGACGACAAGGGCGACCATCGCCCGTGGCGCGTCGAAGAGGAACATGCCGCCGATGCCGGTTGCGACGGACGCCATGATGACGGGGATCAACAACTTCCGGCG
Source organism: Streptomyces sp. 2A115 (assembly GCF_052245575.1). Classification (NCBI taxonomy): domain Bacteria; kingdom Bacillati; phylum Actinomycetota; class Actinomycetes; order Kitasatosporales; family Streptomycetaceae; genus Streptomyces; species Streptomyces sp. 2A115. The sequence continues at coordinate 92,398 of NZ_JBQQCG010000024.1, forward strand.
CTGGACCTGGCCTATGTGTCGGTCGGCCCACATGCCCGTGCGCATGCCGTACTTGATGTAGGCCATGGGGATCGCCGCGGCGAACAGGATGGCCTCGAGCGCCCACAGTACGCCCGTGAACGGGTTGTCCTGGGCCAGGCCGACGCCGAGGCTCACCAGGATGATGACGTTCCGCGGCTCCGCCCGATCGGTGATGAGGCGAGCCGCGCGGTTCTCCTCGCGGGCCGTGGCAGACGCGGCAGTGGTGGCGCTGGTCATGCGGTGACTTCCTGGGGGGTGTTGGCGCCGGAGAGTCGGTCGGCGGCGTCGGTGAGGGCGGGCGATGCGTAGTGGTGGGCTACCCGGGCCAGCCATATGGAGTTGAGCAGCAGATCGTTACGCAGGGACAGCACCGTCCCGGGGCGCCGGGTGGCGTAGGGCTCGCCGTCGACTGCCTTCTTGCGGGCGACCCGCAAGCACAGGGCTTCGCGGGCGGCGCGGGCTTCGGCACCGTGAAGGCCTGCGGCGCGCGCCTCGATGAGGGCATCACGGTGCAGATCCTTGGTGACCCACGGCAGCAACTCGTGCGAGGCATCCGAGATGTCGACGACCCGCTGATCCAGACGGCCGTACAAGTCGCGAATGTGGTGCCGCTCTTCCTGGGCCGAGGGGACCTCCTTGAGGCGGCGAACAACAACGTCCGGCGGGAGAACGGAGACGAGTTCCTCCCACAGAGGGCGGAGGGCGATAAGGCCGCGACGCTGCCGGACAGCGCGGAGCAGGAAGTCAGCGGCGCGCACGGAGCTGCCGACAATGACGAAGACGATCGTCACGAGCTGGATGACCGATCCGCCTAGATGGAACTCCTCCTCGGAAAGCGGATACGTCCAACTGGTGAAGCCGCACACGAGGAACGAGATCCGGTAGACCGGGTAGAACGAGCCCACGGCGGCGCCCAGCGCCATCAGACGCATGCACAACCGCAAGAGCCGGTCGTCCGTCCGCCGGGCGACGGTGAGGTAGAGCAGGATCGAGGGCACCAGAGCGGAGCCGATGCTCAGCAGGTAGACCGTCAAGTGCACGGTGCCGGCGACGTCGCCGTACTGAGCGGAGGCGAAGTCACGGGAGCCGTCAGGTGCGGTGACCGCGGGTTCGGCGAACGGGAACGCGGCGATGGCCGCGATGCCGAACACGCTCAAGGCGACCATGCGCGGCTTGAAGCCGACCCAGCGGCGCCAAGCCGGCTCTTGCTCACGCGGCGGCACGACGGACTCGACCCATCCAAGGAGAAGGGTGGAGGCCAGCATGACGACCAAGTGCTTGGGCAATACCGCCGCGTCCTTGATGCCCGTGAGGGCAGCGAGGACGTCCTCAACGGGGGACAGGCGAAGGGTCGCGCCGACGGTCAGGGCGAGGAGCATCGCCAGGAAGGACCGTTGGCCCGGCGTCGTTGGCCGGATGTAGATACGGACCGCGACCACCACCCACAGAGGGACGGTGGTGAACAGGTCGATTAAGTCGTCTCTAGGCACGAAGTAGCTTTCCAGCGGCAGGGGTCACAGGCTGCGGTGCAACCGGTCGACCAGGGGGTCATGGTGCCGGGTATCGCGGGCCTTGTCGGCGGCCCGCCGGCGCAGGAGGAACGCGAACCGCTCAGCCTCGTCCTCGATCCGCACGTACTCCGGGTCTTGAGGTGCGTCATGCGAGCGGGCACGACCGAAGAGGCAACCGCCGAGAAAGTCGGAGCTGAGGAACTGGTACGACTCGGGCTCGGCCGGCGGCGGAGCGGCACGCAGTACGAGCGCCTTGTGCCGCATCTTCTGGTGCCCCCACTCGTGGCTGAGGCTGTGCGTTGCGGCATCTCCGGTTAGAGCGGGGTCGACCCACACGCCGTCACTGTCAGCGTCGGGTCGCTGCAGCCACAACGCGTTGGCGTGAAGATCAGGGAGCGGCGACGGGCCGCGCCACAGCTCCAGGTCGCGCCCGTAGTCCACCAGGTAGTGCTCGCGCATTACTGCGAAGAGGGAGTCGACCGTCAGCGGGGCAGGGACGGATAAGCCCTTGATAGCCTTTTTGATCTTTCCGTCGTAAGGCTGCTGTATCACCTGAGTTGAACACCTTGTAGGGGGTTAGTCGTTGGGCGGTGCTACTCGACCGCTCGCTTCGTTCTCCATCGCCTCGATCTGCTCGAGTTGCTGAGCGAACCGGACGACACGTTCCTGTCCGACAGGTGAGAGCCGACGAGTGGTTCGGGCCAGAACGGCGACGGTTTGCGGCTCTGGTTCTGCACTCAAGGTTCGACGCTTGGACTCCAGGAACCGTTGTACTTCCCCCACGATTTCTTGGGACGTCTCACTGCCGCCGTTGAATACGTCAACCGGGAGGTTGAAGGAGCCGGCGATGAGTGAGGCGATTTGGATGCTCGGGCTCCTGATGTCGCCCTTGCGTAGCTTGCGGATGGTCTCGTCGCTGATGGCCGCGGTGCCGTACTTGCTGTTGATCGCGTCGGCGATTTCCTGGTTGGTGGGAAGGATGAACTCGCCGGGCTTGTCCGGGTTCTCCCTCGCCTGGGACGCGATAAGGAGGTTCAGGACATCGCGGAAAGACGGCGGCTGGGGTTGGGCGTGAGGCTCTGCAGTCACGGTCGGGTGGTCTCCTGGCGGGATGGTGAGGCGATCATCTTAGCTCGAAACCACGGATCAGTGGTCGGCGTGTAAGTTTGAACCACAGATCGTTTGACGTGTGCGGTGTTGTCGTTCTTTGATTGACCTTGGAGTAACAACCTTCCGGCAGCGGAGCGTCATCGCTCGCACTGCACACCCATGCCCGCGGGCGGGCGACATGGGAGGCGTCGCATGGCCAACTCCCCAGGTCGGCACCCGCATGCGCGAGTCCTTGCGACACGAAAGGAGCGCTGACGTAATCCTCGGCAGCCCCACCCGCATCGAACGAACATTCGCCATCGCGCCACTCGACGGGACGGACAGCTAGTGACGATCTCTCACGACTTCTCTCCGCTTTCGGCCATCGGCCTGCAGGCCATCGCGGCCAGGCGAGGAGCCGCCGCGTCGCACGGGCTGCCTGACATAGACAACTCGATCGAGTTCCGACTCGGCCCGGAACACGCCCCGGTCCAGAGCATGCGCCGCGCTCGCGGCTTCGTCGCGAGAGTACTGCCGGCGCTCCTTGCTGGCGCACCAGACGCCGAGGCCGTCAAGGAAGCGACGCTTGCCGTCCTGGCTGAACTCGTTGACGTCACCGCCCGGCATCGCGCCAGCGTCGACCTGAGCGGCCGAATCTCGTACGACGGGGACCACATCCTGATCACGGTCGGAGACATGGGCCAGCCACTGCCGACGCCCGAGGAGGAGCCGGGCCTGTTCCTCGTCCACCGCCTTGTCGACGACATCGGCCAATACCGCGGCGACGGTGACGGGTACGCGACTTGGGCGTCCATTCCGGTCCGACTCAAGGCTCAATAGAATCAAGGGAGCCTCCGCTCGCCGCCCACTCGCCTTCTGGGACGGGCCTCTCTCCGCCCTGCTTCGGGTAGTTGCACGCCTGGAAAGCGGAGCCGAGTCTTGCCGTCCGGTGTGCCCCAGGAATGAAGTCGCCGACGCCCATTGGGGCGTGAGCTGATTTCGGGCAGTTGCTCCCGTGTGGTGAATTGCAGTCTGGTGGAGCTTGGAAATCCGAGTTCTGGAGGCGCTGGCGCCAGGAATTCCCCAACCACTGCACCGATTACCTCAGTTGTGTGATACATGTCACGGGCGGAGTCCATATGTTGGACGCTCTCGAGTCAGGTCGACACGTCTGCAAGGCAGAGCGCGTCCTCGTCCCCTGCTCCTGGGCGCCTGACGGACTCAAGGCCTGCCGACGCCGCGCCCGAGGCGCTCGCGAAGCAACTGACGCACGACATGGCCAGAGGCGGCAGCCCGCTCTTCGCGGTCTCCGAACCCCCAACGTGGCGATGACCGTGCGCGTTTGACGCCGGCGCCCGGCGCCTAGACCTGCTGTCGTGCGAGGTCGCCGAACAACACCATGTGCTCTTGCAGGTGCGTGTGGCTTGTTGCGGCACTGTGCCACTCCACGTCAGGGATGGGCGTCCCAGTGGGTCGGTTCCACCATGTCTCGATCGTCCGCCGAAGCGTGGCTATCTCAATCAGGATGTCCATGGCCACATTGGCAATGTCATCGGTACCCGTCAGCTGCACGTCGATCACGGCCCGCCGCAGGGTGCGCTCCACGACCTCAACCTCTTGGAGCGCGTCTCGCGTTCCCGGCGGCTCGGCGAGCGATTGAGCATCATGCGAGTCCGGGATCATCGCGTTGAGCCTCTCCGACAAGCCGTCGGCGTCAAGCAGGAAGGCCCGGTATGCGTCCCGCCGCGTCTGCCGCCTGTACAGCGTGATCGATGAGTGGGCAGTCAGGTACGCGCCCCCTGCTGTCGCCGCAGCGCCCGCCAGGGCGCCCAGCACAGCCGCCAAGCCTTGATCCACTACGCCCCCGAACCGCCAGTCAACCAACGCTGATCACGATATGCGGCGGGGCGCCAAGCCAACGCGGCGGGCCCAGGTTCTCGAATTCTTGCCACCGCGAGGCCTCGGAGCCGACCTGTCCCGCTTGGCCTAAGGGTTGTCCCGTGATGATCTTTGGTGTGGTGGCGGTGTGACCGCTTACTAGCCGGTGGGCCGTTGTCCTATCCGCGGTCACCCTGTTCAAATTGCAAGCGATGGTGAGCCCTCACCATCTCCCGTTGATCAAGGAAGAACTGCGAGGGTTCCGGGAGCGGTTCCTCCCGCAGGAACGCGGAGAGGACCGCGATGGCCTCCCGACACAGGGCGTCGATCCACAGGCACGCCTCACTGTGGTTCTGGCCCAGCTCTTCGTGGTAACCGACGAAGCCCATGATGCCGAACACCCGCTTGCGCATCTCATCGCCATCGGGCACCACGTAGAGAGCGGCATCGAAGGTCACGCTCCACTCGACGAACGCCTCGGTCCAGGCGTCCATGCCCTCGTCGTCATTGATGCGGCTTGCAGTGGCGTGACGGAAACGTATGAGCATGTCCAGTGCTGCTTGACCCGCTGCATACCGGCGCTCCTCCTGGCGTTCGGCCTTCGCGGTCTTCGCCTGGTGCCGCTGCTGGAGCCATCCGCCCAACAGGGCTCCAGCAGCGCCGACCACCGCACCCGCGAGGCCGATCAGGCCCGCTGACACCTCTGCTTGCATGTCGCATCCTCTCGGCCGGCTCAGTCAGGTCAGGTGCGTCACGGACGTCATGACGTGTCAGGGAAGTCCTCCCAGATGTCCGCCGGGAAGGGCTGACGGCGGAGCACCGTCCCCATGACCGTCCGGATGTCGTGGCAGATCGTTATGTACCTCGGCGGCCAGGTGTCAGACTCGGCGATCGACTCCGCCCGGACGTGGAGTTCCGCATAGACCCGGCCGAGGAAGTTCCGCACCTCTCGGTCGTGGATCCTGAGCGTCTGCTCCTCCAGGGCGCGGGTCCGCTGCTCGATCGGGGAGCGCCAGGTGTAATACGCGCTGCTGTTACGGTCCGGCACGCCTTGAGCGAGATAGTCCTGAAGCTCGTAGCTCAGCCGTATGCACTCGTTGGCCGCCGCCTCGGCGAGACCTAGCAGGTGTACACGCTCCGCCTCGTGTGCCGTCCTGCGCTGCTGCCAGACGACCGCTCCCGTAGAGACGGCTGCACCTATCAGCGTTCCCCCGAGACCGAACAGCCCCGCCAACATTTCAGGTTCCACGCCATGACTCCATCGGGGCGCTACTCGTACTCAGTCTGACGGGCGTCATGACGGGGGTTCGTCCGGTCCCCAGCCCCCAGGGGAGGGAGGCCGGTTTGCCTGGTCCCGCCGATAGTCGAGTACCCAGCGGGACGGCTGAGGGACGCCCTCTCCGCGCATGTACGCCGAGAGAACCTCAATCCCCTCACCGGCTCCGCGACTTAGTGCCATCATCTCCATGATCGAGCCCATGTCCCCTCGCCTCGCCTCGAAGATCTTCCTTTCGATGATCGTCAGCGCTTCCGTAACGCGTTCTCGGACCTTTTTGGCCCCGGGCATCAGCGCAAGCGCTGCTTGCGCCTCACCCATGTGGTCATGCGCGATCTTCCGCCACGGCTGACGTTCCTCCGGGATCGGATCTTGAGTGCACTCCATGATGTGGCGTCGCAGGGCGTACAACTCGGTGAGAGCCCGCTCCCCGGCCGCCCTGCCCCGCTCCTCGACCCTTTGGATCCGCGCGGTTTTCGCCTCGTGCCGCTGGGTGATGACTGTGGCCCACATGGACACCCCGGCACCCACGAGAGCACCCCCGAAACCCATCAGCCCCGCCAAAGTCTCTGCTTCCACGGCGATCATCCTGCCGGGAGGCGGAGCGTGACGGGGCTGATCTCGTCAACTCCTACCGGCCGTTGAAGTCCTCCAGGAAGTCCGAGTACTTCAGGAGGTGGCGGTACGCGATCTCGGGATAGTCGTATTTGCGGGACAGCTCCTAGCCGGGCAACGTACTCCCTGGATGCCGCGGTCATCGTCGATGGCGGAGCAGTAGTCCAGCCCCCAGGCAGTACCGTGGCCGAAGACGCACAAGACGCATCAAGACGCCAAGACGTCCGACGGAGCCAAGAGGCCCCAGAGGTGGCAACGGCGCGGCGAGGGCTGGAGGACGGAGACTTTAAGTAGCCGTCAAGGTAGCCACAAACAGGGCCGTCCTCCGTGTTTACGCAGGTGACAGCGCTGCGGCGACCATCCTGCCAGCAGAACCTCGGCCGCCGCGAGACCTACGACAAGTGGACGAACGTCTGGTGGGCGAAGACCGACGACGACAGCGGCAACACGAATGTCTTCATCAGCGACGTCTACATCAAGGGCGGCGAAAACGACGCACCGGTACCGGGGCTTCCGGTCTGCTGACCGAGCACGTACTTCTCCAACCCGGAAGCCGTCGTACGCCCCTCCGCTGCGAACAGGCGGGTGCCCGCCGTGCAGAGCCGCCGATCGCCGCGCGCCCGGGAGCAGAACTCCTCGGGCGTGGAGCCGAACAGCTCCCTCAACCGCGGTGACTCGGCGAGGAGTTCGGCGAGCAGCGGGCGCTGGCCCGGATGTGTGCGCGGTGTTCCGGTGCCGTCGTGGAGGACGCCTCGCCGGTTGACGTAGAGGTGGGCGCCGTCGAGCGGTTCCCCCGACTCCAGCTCGATCCGGAAGTCGGCGGCGGGCAGCACGACGCGGTCGTACGCACCGCTCGGCGCCGTGACGCCCTCGCTGGCGTCGACCGCCGCGAGCTGCGCGGGGTCCAGCCAGGTGAGGAACAGCTCCCGTGTGTGCCCGGGCGCGCGAAAGGGCGACGCGGACACGTATCCCATGCCGCTGACGTGCGCGGAGACGCCGACCTCGAGCCCCGTGACCTTCACCTTTACCAGGGGAATCGGGGACGACAGCTCGTACTCCCGCATTTTGTGCCGGAGTTGGGCGGGGCAGGCGTTGGAGCCGACCGCGAGGACGGGGACGCGGCCTGGGAACGTGAGGCGGGTGAGGGGCAACAGCCGGTCTCCGTCCAGGAGCCCCGACTCCTCGGGCCACACGCCCGGATAACTCAGCGGGTGGTCGCGGGGCGCTTCGGCGAGGCCCAGCGCATCGAGGGTGCGGTCGCCGTGGTCGATCGCATCGTGGGTGTGGTCGATGCGGTCGAGGTGATTTCTGTGATCCATGTGATCTGTGTGGTGGGTGTGATCGTCCGGCGGGCCGGGATGCGGCGCGGAGCGCGAGAACGGGGCCATGGATCAGTCCGCGGGCGGCAGTTCGCCCGAGCCGCGGGTGATCAGACGCGTCGGGAGTTCGATGCGTTCCGGGAGGACGAGGGTGCCGTCGAGCTGGCGGAAGAGGCGCTCGGCGGCGGTGCGGCCGAGCTGGGCGGCGTCCTGGGCGACGACGGTGACTCCGGGCTGGAGGAGGTCGGCGAGCTCGATGTCGTCGAAGCCGACGAGGGCGACAGGGCGGGAGCGCTCGGCGAGGACCCGTACGACCGTGACCGTCACGCGGTTGTTGCCCGCGAAGATCGCGGTGACGGGGGAGGGGCCCGAGAGCATGTCCTCAGCGGCCTTGCGGACCCGCACGGGGTCGGTGACGCCCAGGGACATCCACGCGTCCTCGACCGGAATGCCGGCCTCCGCCATGGCGGCGCGGTAGCCGCGCAGGCGCTCGGCGGCGGTGTGGATGCGGGGCATGTCGCCGATGAAACCGATCCGGCGGTGGCCGTGGGCGATGAGATGGGCGACGCCGTCGCGCGCACCGCCGAAGCTGTCCGAGAGCACGACGTCCGCGTCGATCTGTCCGGCCGGGCGGTCCACGAAGACCGTGGCGACGCCCGCCTTTATCTCCGGTTCCAGATAACGGTGGTCGTCACCGGCCGGGATGACCACGAGCCCGTCCACGCGGCGCGCGCACAGCGCGAGGACCAGTTCCTGCTCGCGGTCCGGGTCCTCGGCGCTCGAGCCGTTGATCAACAGGGCGCCGTGGGCGCGGGCGACCTCCTCGACCGCCCGGCTGAGCGGGCCGTAGAAGGGGTCCGCGAGATCCTCCAGGACGAGGCCGATGCTCGCGGTACGGCCCTTGCGGAGCACCCGCGCGCTGTCGTTGCGCCGAAAGCCCAGTGCGTCGATCGCCTCCTGCACGCGGCGCTCGGTGTCGGGCGTGACTCCCGGCTCACCGTTGACTACACGCGATACCGTCTTCAGGCCGACTCCGGCACGCGCGGCGACGTCCTTCATGGTCGGACGGTTGCCGTAGCGGCTCTCGGTTCGGCGGGCGGTCTCGGCCACGATGCGCTTTCCTGTCCTGTAGTCCATGGGGCTGCGTCGGTCCTGAGGGTGATCGAGGTTGCTCGATTGGGCGCCGGATTGGGGTGTGGCGTCGAGCATAGAGCCTGGACAACGTTGTCAGATGCAGGGGAGACTGTCTATCGCATTCTCCGGCCTGCCGTCCCTCGCCGCGAGACCGGCCTGTCCTCTGCTCATGGTCCAAACGGGAGAACTGACACTGATGCACACCGACCTCGTGGCCGCGCTCGACATCGGCGGCACCAAGATCGCCGGGGCGCTGGTGGACGGCCACGGCCGGATCCTGCTGCGCGCCCAGCGGCCCACGCCCGCTCAGGAGGACGGCGACACCATCATGCTCGCCGTCGAGGGCGTGCTCGGCGAGCTGATCGTCTCGCCGCTGTGGAGCCGCGCCACGGCCGTGGGCATCGGCAGCGCCGGCCCCGTGGACGCCTCGACGGGCACCGTGAGCCCCGTGAACGTTCCCGGCTGGCGCGACTACCCCCTGGTCGAGCGGGTCCGCGCCGCCACGGCCGGGCTGCCCGTCGAGCTGATCGGCGACGGGGTGGCGATCACCGCGGCCGAGCACTGGCAGGGCGCGGCCCGCGGTCACGACAACGCGCTGTGCATGGTGGTCTCGACGGGTGTCGGCGGCGGACTGGTCCTGGGCGGACAGCTGCATCCCGGACCCACCGGCAACGCGGGCCACATCGGTCACATCAGCGTGGATCTCGACGGTGACCTCTGCCCGTGCGGTTCCCGTGGCTGCGTCGAGCGCATCGCGAGCGGTCCGAACATCGCGCGCCGCGCCATCGAGGGCGGCTGGCAGCCCGGCCCCGAGGGTGACACGTCCGCGGCAGCCGTGGCCGCGGCGGCCCGCGCCGGTGACTCCGTAGCGGTGGCCTCCTTCCAGCGCGCCGCCCAGGCCCTGGCGGCCGGCATCGCGGCGACCGCGACCCTCGTGGAGATCGACATCGCGGTCGTCGGCGGGGGAGTGGGCAAGGCCGGCGACGTCCTGTTCACGCCCCTGCGCGCCGCTCTGCGCGACTACGCGACGCTGTCGTTCGTCAAGCGGCTCACGGTTGTGCCCGCGCAGATGGGTACGGACGCAGGCCTGGTGGGGGCGGCGGCGGCCGCGCTCAGCCGAAGGCCGAGTGCGACCGCGGCGGGTGTGGGCGGCTGACGCCGCCTGGCTTCCGCCGGGGTCTGCCCGTCGCGGTGTCGGCGCCGGCTGGGGCGCCCCCGTCGCGGGGCACCCCAGCGGGCCCGTCAGCAGCCGAGCGACGCCTCCGCCCAGTCCGCGTGGTCCGAGGTGATTCCGTCTCCGCCGTCCGTGGTGACGAGGCGCACCACCTGGGCGCCGCTCACGTCGGCCGAAAGGGGCTGGGCGGCCTGGGCGTTGGTGAGGACGCCGGTCGAGGCGGCCTTCGTACCGTCGGCCCATATCTCGAAGGTGACGGATCCTTCGGTGCCTTCCTCGTCGTCGACGCCGACCTGCGCGGTGACGGTCTCGCAGGCCTTGCCCGTGTAGTACTCGACGGTGCTCTCCGCGTGGACGCCGAGCCCCTTGGCGTACACGACACCGTTGACCGTGAGGGGGTTGCCGTCGCCCGCCGCACTCTCACCGTTGCTGGTGTCGCGCTCGACAGGGCCCCACCCGTTGGCGCTTGAGAGCCAGGGGAGATCACCGAGGTGCGACGTGCCCGAGGGCGGTGCCACCACCACGGACACCGTCAGCGGCAGTACGCTCTCGGCCCGCACCCCGCTCGGCGAGCGATGGGTCGCCTTCAGCGTCAGCTCGTACGACCCCGGGGGCGCGTCGGCCGGCGCGGTCACCGTCCACTTCGTGCGCAGCGCCCGGCCCGTCGGCAGGATGGCCGCGGTGGTGGGCGAGTTGGCTTTCACGGTCCAGCCCTCGGGCCCGCGCAGCGAGACGGAGACGCGCGTGGCCGGTGTGCGGCCCAGGTCGGTGACCGACGTCGTCAGCGCGGACGGCTTGCCCGGCTCGACCAACGTACTGCCGTCCAGGCCGAGTTCGACGGCGGGCGGATTCTTGGCCCACTGGCCGTCGGCCGAGACGCGTACGAGGATCGTGCCGTGCGCCGGGACGGTCGCCGAGATCGCGCCCGCCGTGTTGTAGCTCTTGTGCTGCCACAGGTCGCGCAGCGTGTACGCGTCGGCCTCGGGGAGTCCGAGGGCCCGCGCGGTCGTGGCGATGCGCTGTGCGCTGCCGGTCTCGTTGAAGAGGGCCACGGCTCGGCTGCCGTCCCGCATCTCCTTGGCGACGACCCAGCGCCCGCCCTCGGAGGAGACCACGGAGCCCTGCTTGCCCAGCGGGTCCTGGTCGACCGCGATGACTTCCTTGTTGCCGAGGATGTCGAAGGTCTCGTCGGAGGCCGATCGCAGATCGGAGCCGATGAGCAGCGGCGCGGCCATGATCGACCACATCGAGAAGTGCGAGCGGTACTCCGTGTCGGTCATGCCGCCGTTGCCGACCTCCAGCATGTCGGGGTCGTTCCAGTGCCCGGGACCGGCGTACGGCGCGAGCGGCAGGTTCTGCTTGAGGATCGAGAGCATCGATCCCCAGGTGTCGCTGATGTCCCCGGTCGTACGCCACAGATGCCCGACGTCCGCCGCCCACTCCCAGGGCTCGTTCTCGCCCCACTCGCAGATGCTGTAGACGATGGGCCGGCCTGTCGACCGGGAGGCGGCCCTGAGTGCGTCACGCATCGTCGTGTAGCGCGACTTGGCGTCCACGCCCTGGTTGTTGCAGTTGTCGTACTTGAGGTAGTCGACGCCCCACTCCGCGAACTGCTGGGCGTCGCCGTACTCATGGCCCAGCGCTCCCGGGAAACCCGCGCTGTTGCACGTCTTCGTGCCCGCGCTGGTGTAGATGCCGAACTTGAGCCCCTTGGAGTGGACGTAGTCCGCAACTGCCTTGATCCCGTTGGGGAACCGGGCCGGGTCCGGCACCAACTTGCCGTTCGCGTCGCGGGCCGGCAGCGCCCAGCAGTCGTCGAGGTTGACGTACTGGTACCCGGCGTCCTTGAGTCCCTTGTCGACGAAGATGTCCGCGATCCCCTTGACCATCTGCTCGTTGAACTCCGCCCGGCAGTGCGTGGAGTTCCAGTTGTTGAAGCCCATGGGCGGGGTGCGGGCCAGGCCGTCGTCCAGGGCGGGTGCGGCCGGCGCCTCGGCGGGAGCGGCCGGGGTCGGCGCGGTGAGTCCCGTGGTGCCGAGGAACGCCGCGGCGAGTGCTCCGACCACTCTTCGGCGAGTTGTGCGGGTGAGAAGGTGACGCATCGTTACGTTCCTCCGTACTCGCGAAAGGTTGGATGTCTTCATGTCCGCGTCATCTGTGCGGATTTACGGTAGGACCTGTCGCACTGTGGTGGAAGAGGAGGGGCAGGGAAGGGGTTGGGTTGCCCGATGCTCCGTCGGAACCCTCGCTCAAGAGGCTTGTGGCGTAGGTGAGCGCGACAGGACATCGGATGTCCCGGACCTCGGGGAAAGGCCGGCCATGACGTCGCCGGCGGGTCGACCGTGACCCATGGGTGAGTCCGCAGTTGAACGGGGCATGAAGAAGCGCAGCATGCTCGCCATCGCGTCCCTCGCCACCGGATTCGTCGTGGCGGCGGTCACACCGTCCCACTCCCGCGATGCCGACGCCCTCGGCAGCCTCGACGTACAGGACACCCTCAGCACCCTCGACCACACGAGCGGCGACGCCGGCCTGGCCACGGACGAGGACCCCCTGGGGCAGACCGGCTGACCGACCCCATCGGCCCTCCCCGTCACATCAAGCCCGGCCCGCCCCAGGGCCGGGCTTCCGCATGCGCGGGGCTCGCGAAAGGCGACCTCATCAGGGCCTGGTTTCCGTGGCAGGGTGGAGCGGGCAAGCCTCAGGGGGCCAACAGCAGAGGGGGGAACCGTGATCGTCTGGATCAACGGCGCGTTCGGTGCGGGGAAGACCACCACCGCACGGGAACTGATCGACCTGATCCCGGACAGCACTCTCTTCGACCCCGAGCTCATCGGGGCCGGGCTGACACACCTGCTGCCCGCCAAGCGCCTCGCCGAGGTCGGCGACTTCCAGGACCTGCCGATCTGGCGGCGGCTCGTGGTCGACACCGCCGCCGCGATGCTCGCCGAGCTCGGCGGCGTCCTCGTGGTCCCCATGACGCTGCTGCGCCAGGACTACCGCGACGAGATCTTCGGCGGACTCGCCTCCCGCAGGATTCCGGTACGCCATGTGCTCCTCGCCCCGGCGGAAACGATCCTGCGCGAGCGAATAGCCGGCCGGGAGGTCCCGCCGGACCTCCCCGACGGGGAAATACGGCTGCGCCAGTGGTCGTACGACCACATCGAGCCCTACCGCACCGCCCTCGCCGGCTGGCTCACCGCGGACGCCTGCCTCCTCGACACCGGCGCGCTCACCCCGTACGAGACCGCCGTGCGCGTCGCCGAGGCGGTGCGCAGCGGAGAGGCTCCCGTCTCGGACATCGTGCAGACCCCCGAGCCCACCTCGGAGACCGTCGCCGCCGGTGTGCTCCTCTTCGACGAGCAGGACCGGGTGCTGCTCGTCGACCCGACGTACAAGGCCGGCTGGGAGTTCCCCGGCGGTGTCGTCGAATCCGGTGAGGCCCCCGCGCGCGCGGGCGTGCGCGAGGTCGCCGAGGAGACCGGTATCGAACTCGACGACGTACCAGGCCTGTTGGTCGTCGACTGGGAACCGCCCGCACCTCCCGGCTACGGCGGACTGCGCCTCCTCTTCGACGGCGGTCGGCTCGACGGCGCCGAGGCCCGGCGGATGCTGCTGCCGGGCCCCGAACTGCGCGGCTGGCGCTTCGTCACCGAGGAGGAGGCCGCCGGTCTGCTGCCGCCCGTCCGCTACGAGCGCCTGCGCTGGGCGTTGCGCGCGCGGGAGCAGGGGGCGGCGCTCTATCTGGAGGCCGGGGTGCCCGTCGGCCAGAGGTAGGCAAGCCGGCTGCTTCTCTGGGCGTACGCCTTCGCGGCTTCACGGAAGGACTCGGTCCGGGACGGACTCGCTCAGCTCGCCGCGTAGTTGCGCAGGAACAGTGCCTCCGCGACGGACAGCCGCTCCAACTCCTTGGGGGACACGCTCTCGTTCACGGCGTGGATCTGCGCCTCCGGCTCGCTCAGGCCGATCAGGAGGATCTCCGCCCGCGGGTAGAGGGACGCCAGGGTGTTGCACAGCGGGATGGAGCCACCTTGACCGGCGTACTGCATCTCCGCGCCGTCGTACGCGACACTCATCGCCTCGGCCATCGCCGCGTACGCCGGGCTGGTGGTGTCGGCACGGAACGCCTGGCCCTGCCCGATCTGCTCTGTCCGCACCCGCGCACCCCACGGAGTGTGCGCCTCCAGGTGGGCCTGGAGCAGTTTGGTCGCCACGGCCGCGTCCACGCCCGGCGGCACCCGCAGGCTGATCAGCGCGCGGGCGCCCGCCTGGACGGACGGTGTGGCGCCGACCACAGGCGGGCAGTCGATGCCGAGCACGGTCACGGCCGGCCGCGCCCAGATGCGGTCGGCGACCGTGCCCGAGCCGATCAGCTCCACACCGTCCAGCACCTTGGCGTCCTTGCGGAACTGCGTCTCGTCGTACTGCAGACCGTCCCACGCCGCCTCGTCCGTGAGTCCGTCGACCGTCGTCGAACCGTCCTCGGCGCGCAGCGAGTCCAGGACGCGGATCAGCGCACCGAGCGCGTCGGGCGCCGCGCCGCCGAACTGCCCGGAGTGCAGGTTGCCTTCGAGGGTGTCGATCCGGACGCGTACGAGGGTCATGCCGCGCAGCGCGGAGGTGACCGTCGGGACGCCGACCCGGAAGTTGCCCGCGTCGCCGATGACGATCGTGTCGGCGGCCAGCAGCTCCGGGTGCTCCTCGGCGTACCGTTCCAGGCCGCCCGTGCCCTGCTCCTCCGAACCCTCCGCGATCACCTTGACGTGGACCGGTATGCCGCCGTTCGCCTTGAGCGCGCGCAGGGCGAGGAGGTGCATGATGACGCCGCCCTTGCAGTCGGCGGACCCGCGCCCGTACCAGCGGCCGTCCCGCTCGGTCAGCTCGAACGGCGGAGTCGCCCAGGCGGCCTCGTCGAGTGGCGGCTGCACGTCGTAGTGCGCGTACAGCAGAACCGTCTTCGCGCCCTCGGGCCCGGGCAGGAAGCCGTAGACCGACTGCGTGCCGTCAGGGGTGTCGAGCAGCGCCACGTCCTGGAAACCCTCGGCGCGCAGCGCGTCGGCCACCCAGTTCGCGGCGCCCTCGCTCTCGCTCCTGGGGAACTGGTCGAAGTCCGCCACCGATTTGAAGGCCACCAGGTCGGTGAGCTCCGCCTTCGCCCTGGGCATCAGCGAGGCGACGGTCTCGGCGACCGGATTCGACGACATGGGCACGCTCCTTGTGGGTGCGACGTTGTACGGCTGGGTACAGGTGGGTACGTGTGCGATGCACGCGCGTACGGGTGTGCGCGGTGCATACGTTGCCGATCCTCCCACAGCGGTCCTCGGCGAAGGCCGCCGTAGGATGCGTTCAGTAGGTGCGGCAGGCGGCTGGATCGGAGCGGCAGACCATCGTGAGCAGCGAGAACTCATCGGACGACGCACAGCGGGTATGGGACGTCGTCGTGGTCGGCGCGGGGCCCGCGGGTGCCTCCGCCGCCTATGCGGCAGCGGTCGCGGGGCGCCGCGTCCTGTTGCTGGAGAAAGCGGAACTGCCCCGGTACAAAACGTGCGGCGGCGGCATCATCGGACCCACCCGCGACGCCCTGCCGCCCGGCTTCGAGCTGCCGCTCCAGGACCGGGTGCACGCGGTCACCTTCTCGCTCGACGGCAGGTTCACGCGTACCCGCCGCTCCCGGCAGATGCTCTTCGGGCTCATCAACCGGCCCGAGTTCGACCAGCAGCTCGTCGAGCACGCGCAGAAGGCGGGCGCCGAACTGCGCACGGGCGTCACGGTCTCGCGGGTCGAACAGCACGGCTCGGCCGTCCCGGACCGGCGCACCGTGGCCGTCGTACTGCAGGACGGCGAGACGCTGCTGGCGCGGGCCGTGGTCGGCGCGGACGGCAGTGCGAGCCGGATAGGGGCGCACGTCGGCGTGAAGCTCGACCAGGTCGACCTCGGCCTGGAGGCGGAGATTCCGGTGCCGGAGACCGTCGCCGAGGACTGGAAGGGGCGGGTCCTCATCGACTGGGGCCCCATCCCCGGCAGTTACGGGTGGGTGTTTCCCAAGGGCGACACGCTCACCGTCGGCGTGATCTCGGCGCGTGGTGAAGGCGCGGCCACCAAGCGGTACCTGGAGGACTTCATCGCCCGGCTCGGGCTGGCGGGCTTCGAGCCGAGCGTCTCGTCCGGGCATCTGACGCGCTGCCGCGCCGACGACTCGCCGCTGTCGCGCGGGCGGGTGCTGGTGTGCGGGGACGCGGCGGGGCTCCTGGAACCGTGGACCCGCGAGGGCATCTCGTTCGCGCTGCGTTCGGGGCGGCTCGCGGGGGAGTGGGCGGTGCGGATCGGGGAGTCGCACGACGCGGTGGACGCGCGGCGGCAGGCGCTGAACTACGCCTTCGCGATCAAGGCGGGCCTCGGCGTCGAGATGAGCGTCGGCAAGAGCCTGCTCACGGTCTTCCAGCGGCGGCCCGGCATGTTCCACGCCGCGATCACCGGCTTCCGGCCCGCCTGGAAGGCGTTCGCGGGCATCACCCGCGGTTCCACCTCCCTCGGCGAACTCGTGCGTTCACATCCGATGGCCGGGCGTGCCCTCACCGCGCTCGACCGGTGACCGTGGCTGGGCCGGTGCCTTGCGGGGCGCCGGGGCTCAGCTCTTGGCGGTGATCCGGAAGACCGGGTGGTCGGGGGCGATGCGCCGGAGCTCCTCGTTGGACGAGTCGGGGCCGACGCCGTTGAAGAAGACGCCGACCTCGGCCTTCCAGCGCTTGAGGTAGGCGCGCAGCAGCGGCACCTTGTCGTCGTCGGCGACCTCGGTGGCGGTGAACACGTCCACCTTCTTGCCGAGCCGCAGCTCGCCGCCTCCCGCGGCCCGCATGTTGTGCGTCCACTGCACGTGGCCACGGGGCGCGACGAGGTACTGCACACCGTCCACGGTCAGCAGGTTGACGGGGGTGGTGCGCCACTCGCCGCTCTTGCGGCCGCGGACGGCCAGCACCCGGGAGCCCCACACGCTGAGGCCGCGGCGGGTCATCCATGCCACGGCGCGATTGAAGACATTCACGGTGAACCAGCCGGGCTTCTGCACATGAGTGGACGCGGACATGGTGACCCCCAGTGATTGTGAGAGCGGCGCCCTATTTTGTGAGCACTGCTCTCGCTTGAGAGCAGTGTGCACGAGATCGGTGATCCAGAGCAAGAGCAGTGCTCACGTTTTGGTGCATCGGTCTCGTTCCGGTGCGCCGCTCTCGTTTGTGTGCAGTGCTCCGGTTTCATGGGACACTGGCCGGCATGAGTACCGCACGAGGAGCCCGCGCCCGAGCCCGGATCGAGGTCACCGCGGCCATAAAGGACGAGGCGCGCAGACAGCTCGCCGAGGATGGCGCCGCCAAGCTCTCGCTGCGGGCGGTGGCCCGCGAACTCGGCATGGCCTCCTCCGCGCTGTACCGCTACTTCCCCAGCCGCGACGACCTGCTGACCGCACTCATCATCGACGCCTACGACTCGCTCGGAGAGACCGCCGAGGCGGCCCACGCCAAGGTCGCCGACGCCGGCCCGATCCGGCGCTGGGCCGTGGTGTGCGAGGCCGTACGCGACTGGGCGCTGGCGCATCCGCACGAGTACGCGCTGATCTACGGTTCGCCCGTGCCCGGGTACGCCGCGCCCGTCACGACCGTGCCGGCGGCGTCCCGCGTCGGGCTGCTCCTCATCGGCATCGTCCGTGACGCGCACCAGGGCGCCGGCGTGGCCGTCTCCCCGCTGCCCGCCGAACTCAGGCCCGAGGCCCGGCGAATGGCCGAGGACCTCGCGCCGGACCTGCCGCCGGAGGCGGTCGCAGCGCTCGTCGCGGCGTGGGCGCAGCTGTCCGGGCTCGTCGGCTTCGAGCTGTTCGGACAGTTCAACCGTGTCGTGGAGGACCGAGAGGCACTCTTCCGGTACGCGGTCGCCCGTCTCGGTCACGGCGTGGGCCTCGTGTTTCCTCAGGACACCGGCACTCAGGACACCGGCACTCAGGACACCGGCACGGGAAGCGACCACGGTAAGTCGCGGCCCTGAACGAACATAACGAACATCGAGCGTGCCGACGTAGAGGGAGTCGTGAGGAATGTCGCGCCATTCGGCGCTTACTCCGCCGTCCCCCCGGCCGTGAACCAGCGGCCCTCCGCGGGCCACTTCACACCCAGCGACTCCACCGCGCCTCATCACCTCTGACGCGAGTCACCACGGTGGCGGGAGCGGTCAGTCTGCGGCGGGTCAGCAGGACTCGTCCACCTTCACCGCGGTGAGCTTCACGCGTTGCCCGTCGAGCTTGCTTCCGGCGGCCGGCTGCTGGGTGCAGGTCCGCCACTCGGATTCCCTGAGGAGGATGCGGTCCAGGCCGGAGGCGTCAGTGACGGTGATGTCGGCGCGGTTCCCGAGAGCTCGGCGGGCGGCCGTGACGACCCTGCCCTCGACACCGGGCATGGCCGATCCCGTGGCCTGCCGCTCGCCCGCGTCCGTGACCGGGCAGACCTCGTCGAGCTTCACCACGGCGAAGGCGAAGTTCCCGGAGGTGTAGCTACCGGCTTTCGGGGTCTGGGAGCAGACCTTCCAGCCGCGGTCGTCGCCGATGACATCCGGGACGCGTCCGTGGCCCAGGGCGTCGTGCGCGGTGGATCCGAAGTTCAGTGTTGACGCTTCGTAGACGGCAAGATGAAGTTTCTTGCCGGTCATGTCCGGAACCAGGACGGGGCCGGTGTAGTCCTCCTCCGAATGGTCCTCGGGTTCATCGGCTGGGGATGTGTAGCGCTCCGGGCTGCCTACGGTGGTCTCCGCGCTGCCGCAGGCGGTCACGGCGGCGAGGCAGGCGGTGGTGAGCGTGATGGCCGCGCGGGTACGCATGCGTTCCCCCCAAGGGCTCGCGGGTGCTGAGGGGCATCATGCGCCGTGCGTGGAGTGTGCGAGCGCGGCTGTGGCCGAGTCGTGACCCACTGGGCATTCCGTCATGCCGTCGGCGACGTACCCGCCTTCGCCGTCCGCGTCCGCGAGGCGCCGACACCCGCCGGCGTCCTGGTCGGCATCGTCCTCGGGGCGACGTATCCGCAGTACGTCACCGGAGGCGTCGTCTACCTGAAGGAACTCGGTATTCGGGACGGCCCTGACGATCCTCGTCGACGTGAGCCTCATCAGGGTGGTCCCGCTGCCCGTGACGATGCGGCCGGCGGGCCGCGCGAACTGGTGGGCGCCGAAGCCGCTCCGCCGCTTCCGGAGCAGGGAGGCCCCGGATCCCGAACCGAAGCGGCTACTCCGCCGGGAGTACGTGTGATCACCTCGCTCGGGTGACGCCCCGGGAGACCCGCGGCGTCTAGCGTGGCGGGTATGGAAGAGCAGCACGCACGCCGGTGCGGTGGACCCCCCTGGATGCGGGGCGGACCGCCGCGGCGATGGCGGCACGGGCCCCCCGGGCCCCCGTGGTGGAACCGCCGTGACGAGGACGAAGACGGCGGCCGTCCTCGCCGGCCGTGGCGCTCGACGCTGCTGCTCACCGTGTTCGTGCTCATCGGCAGCAACTTCGCCGCGCGCCAACAGCTCGACCGCGAGGGCCTCGACTCCTTCGGCCGGGCGCTGCTGATCGCGGGCACACTTCTGCTCCTGTGGCGGCAGCGGTATCCGGTGTTCGTGGTCTTCGGCGTCTCGGCCTCGGCCATGGTCTACTTCGGCGCCGGATATCCGTACGGGCCGATCTTCCTCACCGTCGCTCTCGGCTGCTTCAGCGCCGTCGTCGCCGGCCACCGCTGGGCGGCCTGGGCGGCGCTCGGCACGCTGTGGACCAGCCACCTCCTGGTGGGTCACTGGCTCTATCGGTGGCTGCCACCGAGCGATGACACGCCCTCCTCGTGGGGCGGGGAAGTCGCCGTCGCCGCCTGGATGGTGGCCATCGTCGCGGTCTCCGAACTCGCCCGTGTACGCCGTGAGCAGTCGGACCGCGACCGGGCGGAACGCCGGCAGGCGGCCAAGCGACGCGCCGACGAGGAACGGCTGCGGATCGCCCGCGAGCTGCACGACGTCCTGGCGCACAGCATCTCGGTCATCAACGTGCAGGCGGGCGTCGGCCTCGCCCTGCTCGACTCCGACCCGGAGCAGGCACGCACCGCGCTCACCACGATCAAGGCCGCGAGCAAGGAAGCTCTGGGGGAGGTGCGCCAGGTGCTCGACACGCTCCGCCCACCCGTCTCCCACCACCGCCCTTCCAACGATGCGCTGCGCGCAGCCCCCTTTGATTCCGGTGACGCGCCGCGCGCGCCGGCGCCCGGGCTCGACCGGCTGCCCGAACTCGTCGAGCAGGCGGCGGGCGCCGGGCTGACCGTCCCCGTCGAGACCCGGGGCGAGCGCCGGAACCTGCCGCCCGGCGCAGACCTCGCCGCCTTCCGCATCGTCCAGGAGGCCCTGACCAACGTCGTACGGCACTCCGGATCACGGCACGCGCGCGTGCTGGTGGACTACGCGGGCGACGCCCTGAAGCTCCGTATCGACGACGACGGCCCGGCGACCGGCGCGGACGCGGGCGGCAGCGGCAACGGGCTGGCCGGAATGCGGGAGCGGGCCGCGGCTCTGGGTGGCACGATCGAGGCCGGGCCGCGCGAGGACGGCGGCTTCCGCGTACGGGCCGTGCTGCCGCTCAAGAAGTCGCTCGGGGCGTCCGCCGAGAAGCCCGTCAAGGTCAAGGAGGACCGGTGATCCGCGTACTGCTCGCCGACGACCAGTCACTGGTCCGTGCAGGCTTCAAGGCGCTCCTCGACGCGCAGGCCGACATCGAGGTGGCCGGGGAGGCCGCCGACGGCGAGGAAGCACTGCGCAAGGTACGCGAACTGCGGCCCCACGTCGTCCTGATGGACATCCGCATGCCGCTGCTCGACGGCCTCGCCGCGACCCGCCGCATCACCGACGACGCGGATCTGACGGACGTCAAGGTGGTCATGCTCACCACCTTCGAACTGGACGAGTACGTCTTCGAGGCGATCCGTTCCGGAGCCTCCGGCTTTCTCGTCAAGGACACCGAGCCGGACGAACTCCTGCGCGCCGTCAGGGCGGTGGTGGAGGGCGACGCCCTGCTCTCGCCGGGCGTGACCCGTCGGCTGATCGCCGAGTTCGCGGCCCGCTCCAAGGAGCCCGCGGTCGCGGACGCGCTCGACGAACTCACCGAGCGGGAGCGGGAGGTGATGGCGCTGGTCGGGATCGGGCTGTCCAACGACGAGATCGCGCGCCGTCTCGTGGTCAGCCCGCTGACGGCCAAGACCCACGTCAGCCGGACCATGGTGAAACTGGGGGCTCGTGACCGGGCCCAGCTGGTCGTGCTGGCCTATGAGTCGGGGTTGGTGCGGCCGGGCTGGTTGGGCTGAGCGGCTCGTCGGCGGGCCAGCACGGCCGTGATCACTCCGATGAAGGCCACGGTCGCGAGGGCGAACGCAGGCAGCGTCAGGGTGCTCTCGTCGTCCCGCAGGGATGCGAAGAGCGCCGGGAGCCCTTGCTGCACGGCGAAGAACGTGGCCCCGGCCAACACGCTGCCCGCGAAGAACGCGAACCCGATCTCCACGGTCATCGCGTCCCGCTCTGCCTGCGTCCGTCTGCTCATCCTTCGAGTGTCACGGCAGCGTGTCCGGCGGGCAAGGAACTGCCTGCCGGACACGCGGAGTTGAGGCTGTGTCAGTCGCCGACCGTCACTCGCTTCACGTCAGCCCCTTCCGACGCGGACTCGGGCTCGGACTTCGCGACCAGGATCGTCGCCTGCTGCGCGGTACGCCGCGTGCGCAGCCCCGTGGCCGTGATGAGCAGGCCCGTCAGAGCGATCGCGGTCACCACGATCAGACCGGGCCGGTAGCTGTCGAGGACCGCCTGCGGAGAGGTGCTCTCGGTGGAGTTCGCCGCCACGACGGCCGTCACGATCGCCAGGAAGATCGCGCCGCCCACCTGCACCGACGTGTTGAGCAGACCCGAGACCATGCCCTGCTCGTGGTCGTCCACGCCGTTGGTGGCCTGGATGTTGAGCGAGGGGAAGACCAGCGCGCACGCCGCGCCGATCAGCAGCATGGACGGCAGGATCACCGCCGCGTACACCGGGTCGAGGTCGACCTGCAGGAACAGCGCGTAGCCGACGACCATCAGGGCGAAGCCCACCACGATGAGCCGCGGTGTGCCGAACCGGTCGACGATGGCCCCCATCTTCGTCGCGGACAGCGCGACGAGCGCCCCCGCGGGCAGGAAGGCGAGCGCGGTGTGCAGGGCCGACCAGCCGAGCAGCGACTGCATGTAGAGCGTGACGAGGAACTGGAAGCTGACGTACGAGCCGAAGAACGTCATGGCGCCGAGCTGCGCCCGTATCTGGTGGCCGGAGCGCAGCACGCCGAGCCGGATCAGCGGGCTCGGGCTGCGCCGCTCGACGCGTACGAACACGGTGAGAAGTACGGCGACGGCGAGGAACGACAGCAGCGTACGGGCCGTGGCCCAGCCCACCTCGGGAGCCTGGACGACGGTGAAGACGAGCAGCAGCATCGAGGCGGTGCCGAGGACGGCGCCCGGGATGTCGTAGCCGCGGTGGGTCTTGTCGCGCTCGCTGCGCGGGATGAGCTTCAGGCCGGCGATCAGGGCGATGACCGCGATGGGTGCGGGCAGCAGCATGGTCAGACGCCAGCTGGCCTCGGTGAGCAGCCCGGACAGGACGAGGCCCATGGAAAAGCCGGTGGCGGCGCAGGTGGTGTAGATGGAGAGGGCGCGGTTGCGCAGTGGCCCCTCGGGAAACGTCGTGGTGATGATCGACAGGCCCGCGGGAGCGGTGAACGCGGCGCTCAGTCCCTTGATGAACCGGCTGGCGATCAGCAGCGGACCCGAGTCGACGAGCCCGCCGAGCAACGAGGCGAGCGCGAAGACGGCCAGCGCCACCAGGAAGACCTGACGGCGGCCGAGCAGATCGGCGGTGCGGCCGCCGAGCAGCAACAGCCCGCCGTAGCCCAGGATGTAGCCGCTGACGATCCACTGCAGGGTCGAGGTGGAGAGATCGAGTTCGGAACCGATGGACGGCAGGGCGACGCCGACCATCGACACGTCCAGCGCGTCCATGAACATCGCGGCGCAGAGCACCAGAAGGGTGCCCCACAGGCGAGGCGTCCAGTGTCCCTGGGACGCGGAGGTGGTGAGCGGAGAGGTCATGGACAGCGACAGTACATGCACATGCATTGGATGCAAATGCATTTAATGCGGATGCAACAAAGCCGGTTTTTTGTTAGGGTGCGGCCATGGCGGCTGTCGAGAAGGCCGAGCAGGGGCTCGTGGACCAGTGGCGCGACATCCTCGCGGTACATGCGCGCACGCTGTGCGAACTCGACCGTGAACTGCATCAACACGGCCTGGGCGCCAGCGACTTCGAGGTACTCGACGTACTGGCCGGGAGCGCGCCGGCCGACGCCGACAGCTCGTACCGCGTCCAGGGGATCGCCGAGCGAGTGCATCTGAGCCAGAGCGCTCTGTCCCGGCTGATCGGCCGGCTCGAGAAGGACGGTCTCGTGGAGCGCTGTATGTGTCCGGAGGACCGGAGGGGCGTCCGTGTCTCCCTTACGCCGAAGGGGCGTGCGCTGCACGGCGAGGTGCTCCCGGTGCAGCGCGCGGTGTTGACGCGGATGCTGGCAGGCGGCGCGGCCGACTGATCGGTCTGACTGGTCGGTCTGACTGGTCAGTTCGGCTGATCAGGCCGGCTCATGCGCCGCCCGTCGATGTCCTACGACGGATTTCGTACGACGCTCAGCTCCAGGTGACCCCGGACTTCTCACGCCACAGGGTCGCGATCGACGCGTCTCCCGTCACGGTCGGGAAGGGCCTACGGTTCCACAGCGCCAGATAGAGCTGGGCCGCCGTACCCGCCAACTCGCAGTCGGCGTCCGCCACTTCCCCCAGCTCGCCGGCGGGCGGCTCGGGCGACAGCCGTACGGTCCAGACGGCGTCCGTGTCCGAGGCGCGCACCCTCAGCACACGCGGCACGTCCGTCCGCACCCTGCTCTTGCGGCGCACGTGGAAGCCGCGCAGCAGCTCGTCGATGCCGTCGACCGCGAAGTCCACCGCGATTGCGCTCGGGGCGCCGCCCCCCGCGGACTCCGCGTCGACCCGGTGCACGGTCGTCTCGTGGGCCTGCCGCCGTGCCCAGAAGGCCAGCGGAGACGGGGCGGGCAGGAAACTCCAGCACTCCACGTCCGGCGGGGCGGTGGTGAGGGTGTCGACAAGTCGCCGGTGTCCCTCCCGGAACCAGGCGAGCAACTCCGCACCGTCCAGATCCGGCAGGCCGCCGTCCGGGTGATACGAGGTGTGCCCCTCGGCGACGAACGCCGTGGCCCAGCGATGCACCATACCGGTGTGCCGCAGCAGATCCCGCACCTGCCAGCCCGGGCAGGTCGGCACCTTGGCGTCGGCCCCGGCGCTTTCCGCGGCCCCGGCCAGCAACTGGCCTTCCCTGTCCAGGGTTCGAACGAGTTCGGCAATCTCCATGGGTGGAGTCTGCCGGATGGAGCGGGCTCTACGGGAGGAAGCCGGCCTCGCGCCTTCGACGCCCAGGCGCTGTGGCGGGCCTGGGCGTCGGGCTGCGGTGGTCGGGGGGCGGGCCGCCCCCCGACAGGCGGCTACCGGGCGCCGGGCGCCGTCGCCGCCAGGTCCGCCGGCGACCGGGCGGGCACGGCCAGGAGGTCGTCCGCGGCGTCGCCTTCGAGGTGGATGTCCGGCAGGATCCGGTCCAGCCAGCCCGGCAGCCACCACGCGTGCTTCCCGAGCAGGCTCATCGCGGCGGGAACGAGGACCATCCGTACCAGGGTCACGTCGAGGATGACGGCCACGGAGAGGCCGACGCCGAACAGCTTGGTCGTGGCCTCGTCCATCAGTATGAACGCGCCGAACACGCCGATCATGATCAGTGCGGCACTCGTGATCACCCGGGCCGTGGAGCCGACACCCTCGACGACCGCCGCTTTGGCGTCACCGTGGCGCTGGAACTGCTCGCGCACCCGGCTGAGCAGGAACACCTCGTAGTCCATGGACAGTCCGAAGAGAACCGCGAACATGAGCATGGGCGCCAGCGACATGATCGGAACACTGCCGTCGAGGCCGATGAGACCGGCCCCCCAGCCCCACTGGAAGATCGCGACGAGCACTCCGTACGAGGCACCGATGCTGAGGACGTTGAGGATCGCTGCTTTCAGCGGCACCAGGACCGACCGGAACACGATCATCAGGATGATGAAGGACAGTCCGATCACGGCGCCGAGGAACCACAGCATGCGCTGCTGGAGCTGTGTCGCGAGGTCCGCGCTCAGGGCGGTCGCGCCGGTGACCATCGGCTTCGCGTCGGTTCCGCGCACCGCGTCGGGCAGCAGGTCCTGGCGCAGGCGGTCGACGAGCTCGCCGGTCTTCGCGTTCTGCGGCGAGGTGGTGGGAGTGACGGCGAATGCCGCCAGATCGCCCTCGGGGCTGAGCTCCACGGCGCCCACGGAGGCGATTCCGGGATCGTCCTCGAGAGCCGGGCCCACGCCCCCGACCTCGGACGGGTCGGTCCCGTTCATCTCGATCACCACTTGAAGCGGACCGTTGACGCCCGGTCCGAAGCCCTCGGTGATGAGGTCGTACGACTTGCGTGTGGTGCTGGTCGGAGCGTCGTTGCCCGCGTCGGGGAAACCGAGATGCATGGAGAAGACCGGCACGGCGAGCACGCCGAGCAGAGCGAGGGCGGCAGCGCCGTAGCGGACGGGCTGTGCGACCACCTTGGCGGACCAGCGGCTGGACTTGGACTTCGGGTTGTACGCCGGCTTCGGTTTCACGAAGGGAACCCGCAAGTTGTTGACCCGTCGGCCGGCCAGCCCGAGCATCGCGGGCAACAGGGTGAGTGCGGCGAGCAGGGTCACCGTGACCATGATCGCCGATGCCCAGCCGATCACGGTGAGCATCCGAAGGCCCGACAGTTGCAGGCCGGTGATCGCCACGATGACGGTGACGCCGGCGAACAGCACCGAGAGGCCTGCCGTGGAGTTGGCGCGGCCCACCGCCTCGGGCACGGGCATGCCGTTGGCCAGGTTCTGGCGGTGCCGGGTCAGGACGAACAGTGCGTAGTCGATGCCGATCCCGAGGCCGAGCATCATGGCGACGATCGTGGCGATCTCGGGGACGGCCATGAGCCCGGACATGACGCCGATGGCGCTGAAGCCGATGAGGATGGCCACCAGCGCGACCACGATCGGCAGGCTCATCGCGACGAGGGAACCGAACGCCACCGCCAGGATCACAACGGCGAACGCGACACCGAGCACCTCGCTGGGGACCCCGCCCGCCTCCTCACCCTTGGCTTGGCCGAGACCACCGTCGTACTCGACCTGTACTCCGGCGGCGCGGACGGGCTCAGTGGCTCGTTCCGCGGCGTCGAACTGGGCCGCGGTGACCTTCCCTTCGGTGTCGACGGCCAGGGTCGTGAAGCCGGTCCGACCGTCGGGACTCAGCGTGGGGCCCCGGGCGTCGTACGGATCGGACACCGCGACGACGTGCGGAATCGCGGCGAGTCCGGTACGTGCGTCGGCCACCGCCGCCTTGACCTCCGACTGGGTCAGCCCTTCGTCGGAGTGGAAGATGATGTTGGCGGTGGAGATGCTCTCCTGCGGGAACTTGTCCTCGAGCGCCTCGGCCGCCTTCTGCGACTCGATGCCGGGCACCTTGAAGGTTTCGTCGGCGCTGCCGCCGAAGGACTGATTGAGCAGGAATACGGCGGCGGCGATCGCGACCCACGTCATGATGACGCGCCATGGGTGCCGGCCGGAGAAGTGTCCGATCCGGTAGAGCAGTCGGGACATGGGGTACCTCTCAGCTTTCGGTGACGATTGTCTGGGTGCGGCGCTCGGGCGGCTCTTGGGCACCGGGTGGTGCCTTGGCGGTCCAGAAGCGCCGGTGTGCGAGGACGAGGCAGACGGCCACCGCGCACCAGAGGCCGAAATACAGCCAGGTCTCCCGGGTCGCGTCCGCGCCGGACGGCCAGAGATCCTCGGTGTTGACGCTGCCTTCGGTGGCGTGGGCCAGCAGCGCCAACAGGGCACTGCCGCCTGCCTGGTTGAACAGCCAGCCGTACCAGAAGGTGAGGGCCACGGTGGTCAGCGCCTCGTGCGGCTCGAGGCCGAAGGACGAGATGAAGAACAGCGGCGCGTGCCAGCCGGTGATCAGGACCGCGAGGATCGCGGTGGCCGCCAGCGGGCTGCGGCGCTTCTGGAGGCCCGGCTGGGCGAAGCCGCGGAAGCTGGGCTCCTCACTGAAGGGGCCGCCGAAGGGATTGACCATGTTCATCCCGATGGCGAGCGCGATGCCGTACCAGGGGGCGATATCGCCGGTCGAGGGAGCCGGCGCGCCGAACGCCATGTTCGAGCCCATGGCGGCGAAGTGGACCGTCAGCGGTACGGCGATCGCCGCCACATACCAGATCCAGTGCACCCGCCAGCGGATCAGCCGGGAGACCAACTCGCGCAGCCCCGCGGTGCCTTGGGAGACGGACACCACGATCAGGGCGGCGATCAGGGCACCGGGCGCGAAGAAACTGCCGAACGGCACGGGGGCCCAGCTCAGGGCATAGGCCAGTACGAAGAACGCGACCAGGGGACGGGTCCGCACCCACTCGGCGGGGCGGGACATGAACTTCCTCCTCGGGGCGGGGAGTCGGGGCGAACCGGGATTCTCGGGCTCGGGTGCGTCGAGGGCGCCCCGACGGGGCTCTTCCGGTTCCTCTTGGATGACCGGGGTCTTCATCACGGCTCCTTGGGGCGGTTCGGGATTGCTCCTCACGCTGACAGTCCGCGGTACGGCGGGTAAGGCGGGTCACTGGCCGGTGTGGGGGGCGGGTTTCTGGTGTGCCGCGGAGGTGCGGACACCCCCGCTGCCGGAAGGCCCGGTGGTGGGAAGGGGGTTCTGCGTCCGCGCTGGCGCCGGTGCCGTGCCGGGAGTAGCGTGCGAGCGACGCCTCCCTTCATCACCGGCCGTACGCACGCCAGTTGTGGACGGTCGCGCCCCGGTCACGCCCGACGGCCAATGGTCGGGAAGGGGGGAAGCGATGCAGGCGTTCGCCGCACGTCGCGCCGTTCGCGCCCGGAGGCCGGTTCTGCTCGGCAGCCTGGCGGGCCTCGTACTTGCCGCGGCCGCCGGCGGCTGCCTGACCCTCGCCGCATCGAGCGGCGTTTCGGCCGTACACGCCGTGCTGCTCGTCTGGATTTCGGTGTCCTACTCCGCGGCCGGTCTCGTCGCGTGGTGGCACCGGCCCGACAACCGCTTCGGCCCGTTGATGCTCCTCGCGGGAGCAGCAGGCTTCGCCTCGGCCCTGTCCTGGTCGGGCACCGCCGCCGTACGGACCGTCGGGCAGCTGGCCGACCTGCTGCCGCTGGTACTGATCCTGCACGTGTTCCTGGCCTTCCCGACCGGTCGGCTGACGGGCCGACCGGCCAGGCTGCTCGTCGGCGTCGGTTACGTCGCCGCGGTCGGTGCGCAGCCGGTGGCGATGATGCTGGGCGGCTTCGGCCCGGACCATCCCCTGCGTCTGGTCGACGCGCCGGACGTGGGCAGGGCGCTCTTCCACGGTGAGCTCCTCGCGATCAGCGCGGTCTCGCTCGCGGGTGTCGCGCTGATCGCGGCCCGCCGCCGGGCCGGCGGTCGTCCGTTGCGCAGGTCCCTGGGGCTGCTGATCGACTCCTTCGGTCTTGGGCTGGTGATGATCGCCGTCCTGTTGGTGGTGGGCGTGTTCGGCGGCCCTTCCTTCCCAGTGGTCCAGCGGGTGAGCCTCGCGGTGATCAGCCTGGCCCCCGTCGCCTTCCTCGCCGGCCTGCTGGGCGCCCGGCTGGCCCGCACCGCCGTCGGCGACCTCGTGGTGGAACTGCGGGCCGAACCGGACGACCTGCGGGCCCCGCTGGCCCGGGCGCTCGGGGATCCGTCGCTCGCGGTGCTGTACTGGCTGCCGCAGTTCGCCAGCTGGACCGACCAGGACGGCAAACCGCTCGAGCTGCCCGCCGATCCGGCCCGGGCGACCACCCTCATCGAGCGGGACGGCGCGCCGGTGGCGGCCCTCATCCACGACGCGGCGCTCAACGACGAACGCGAACTCCTCGACGCGGTCAGCGCCGCCGCGGCCATCGCCCTGGAGACCGGCCGGCTGCAGGCCGAACTACGAGCCCACGTCGAAGAGTTGCGCGGTTCCCGAGCGCGGGTCATCGCTGCGGGCCAGCAGGAGCGCCAGCGGCTGGAGCGCAATCTCCACGACGGCGCTCAGCAGCGGCTCATCGCGCTCTCCCTCGATCTGGCCATGCTGGAGGCGAGTCTCGACGGCGACCAGGCCGCCCGAACCCGCCTGTCGCAGGCCAGAGGCGAGATCGCCACCTCCCTGGCGGAGCTGCGCGACGTGGCGCGCGGGCTGCACCCGGCCGTCCTCAGCGCACACGGCCTCGCCGTCGCACTCGAATCGCTGGCCGCACGGGCGCCCCTGCCGGTCCGGTTGACGGTTCGGCTCGACGGCAGACTCGCCGAAGCCGTCGAGGTCGCGGCGTACTACGTGGTCTGCGAGAGCCTCGCCAACATCGGGAAACACGCCCGGGCGAACGCGGCGACGGTGAGCGTCGCCCAGGCCGACGGGCGGCTCGTGGTCGAGGTCCTCGACGACGGCCGCGGCGGCGCCGACACCGAAGGCGGCAGCGGTCTGCGGGGACTGGCCGACCGGGTGGAGGCGCTCGACGGCCGGCTTCGGGTGTGGACGTCGAGCGGCAACGGCACCCGGGTGCAGGCGGAACTGCCGTGCAAGTAGCCATCGCAGAGGACAGCGTCCTGCTCCGGGAAGGCCTCGCCCGGCTGCTCGGCGACGCCGGCTTCGAGGTGCTGGGGCGCTGCCGGGACGCCCAGGAACTGCTCAGCCTGCTGCGCGGCCGACTGCCCGACGTGGTCATCGTCGACATCCGGCTGCCGCCCACCCACAGCGACGAGGGCATACGGGCGGCGGTGGAGATCCGTGCGGCCCATCCCGAGGTCGGGGTGCTTGTGCTGTCCCAGTACGTTGAACTCGGCCTGGCCATGAAGCTGTTGGCCGACTCGGCGGAGGGCGTCGGCTATCTGCTCAAGGACCGGATCAGCGACGTGCCCGAATTCCTGAGCGCCGTACGCAGGGTCGCCACCGGAGGCTCCGCCGTCGACCCGACCATCGTGTCCACCCTGCTGTCCCGGCGGCGCAGCGACGACCCGCTCGAACGGCTGACGCCGCGTGAGCGCGAGGTTCTCGAGCTGATGGCCGCCGGCAACTCGAACCAGGGCATCGCCGACCGGCTGGTGATCACGCTGCGCGCGGTGGAGAAGTACGTCTCCAGCATCTTCGGCAAGCTCGGCCTGCCCACCACGGGCAGCGAGTCCCGGCGCGTGCTGGCCGTGCTCATGTTCCTTCGGAACTGACCGGGCGAGGCAGGAAGCGATGCGCCGGCGGGCCGACCCGAGCGGTGCCGCTGGTCATCGTGCCGCTTTGTGCGGCGGGTTCGGGGAACCCGGCTCTCATGCGTGACCACTCAGCGTCGTATCGAAGGCGGTCCCGATGCGCCTGAGAAGGAGCGACTCGGAGGGACCCGGAATCACCAGGATCCGTTGTGGCCGCGGCTTCCGCTACGTCGACCCCTCGGGGAACCCCGTCACCGACGCGGAGGAGAAGCGACGGCTGCGGGAACTGGTCATCCCGCCCGCGTGGCAGGACGTATGGATCTGCCCCTGGCCCAATGGACACCTCCAGGCCACGGGTACGGACTCCGCGGGCCGCCGTCAGTACCTGTACCACCGGAAGTTCCGCGAGCAGCAGGAAGCGGCCAAGCACGACCACGTCCTGGAAGTCGCGAGGGCACTCCCCGGTCTGCGCTCACAGGTGGCCGAGGACCTGGCGACCCGAGGCCTGTCGCGGGACCGCGTGCTGGCATGCGCGGTACGTCTGCTGGACCTGGGGTTCTTCCGGGTCGGTAACGAGTCCTACGTGCGCGACCACGAGACATACGGCCTGACCACCCTGTTGAAGGAGCACGCCGCCTGCCGTCGGGGCGAGGTCTGTCTCACCTATCCGGCGAAGTACGCCAAGGAACAGTCCCGGGCCCTGGTCGACGGCCCCGCCTACCGGGCCCTGTGCTCGCCGCTGCGTCGGAGCGGCGGCGGCCCACGGCTCTTCGTGTACTGGGAGGGACGTGCGTGGCACGAGGTGCGCGCGGAGCATCTCAACGCCTACCTCCGGGACCACTCGGGTACGGACATCACGGCGAAGGACTTCAGGACCTGGCACGGCACCGTGCTCGCGGCCGTTGCCCTCGCCGTGTCCGCACCGGTCTCCGTCGAGTCCAGGACAGCCCGCAAACGTGCCGTCACCCGCGCCGTTCAGGAAGTCAGCGGCTACCTCGGGAACACGCCCGCGGTGTGCCGGGCGTCGTACATCAATCCCCGGGTCGTCGAACTCTTCGAGGAGGGCCGGACCATCGCGCCCGCCCTCGACCGGCTCGGCGCGGAGGCGTCCTTCGGCCGGCCGGCCACCCAGGGAGCCATCGAGGAGGCGGTCCTGCGGCTTCTGACATAGCAGGCGTCGCCGGGGCGCACCGTGTGCGGCCCGGCGACGCCTGGCCGTCTCCCTCGCGCGGCCCGGGCGAGTCCGGCACCCGGACGATCCGCGCGACCAGGACGATCAGCGGCCGAGTGCCCTCTGCAGCTCCTGCTTGTTCATGGAGGACCGACCGTCGATGTTGCGCTTCTTCGCCTCCTCGTACAGCTGATCCTTGGTGGGCCCCTGAGAGCCACCGCCCGAGCGCTGCCCGCCGCGCTCCGAGGCGGACTTCGGATCGCGGGTGGAGGCCTTGCTCGAACTCCGCGACTCGCCGGAGCGGGCACGCTCCTTGTTCACCGTGCGGGACGCGATCTCCTTCGCCCGGCCGGTGGACTCGCCCCGCTGCTCAGCGCTTTCCTTGATGTGCTCGTACTGCCGCTCGCGCTTCTTGCTCGATCCTGCGGGCATCACGTTGCTCCCTTCCTGGAGCGGCTCTCCTGCGGAGCCGTCTTGTCGCGGCCTGCCCCTCAGTCGGTGGACAGGGCCTCGAGCAGGTCACCCACCGCGGGGTCGGGGATGGCCCGCGCGACATCGGCCTGGGCGACGATGCCGACCAGGTCGTGGCCCTCGATGACGGGGAGACGGCGGACCTTGTGTTTCGCCATGGTCCGCAGGATCGCCACCTCGTCGTCGTCCACCCCGATGGTCACCGTTTTCCCCTGGGCGAACTCGCCCACGTGACTGGTCGATGGGTCCTTGCCCGCGCCGAGAACCTTCACCACGATGTCGCGGTCCGTGAGCATGCCCTTGAGCTTGTTGTCCGTGCCGCAGATGGGCAGCGCCCCCACACCGAGCTCCGTCATCTTCTGCGCCGCCTGAAGGACACTCGCGTCCGCACCGATGCACTCGGCGCCGGGCGTCATGATCTCTCGCGCCTTCGTCATTGGCTTTCTTCCTCCTTTGGCGTTGAGGGCCCCGCGGGTGCAGCGCACCCGGATCGGCGGGGGCCGGGTGGACACGCCACGAGTTCCCGCACCTCGGAGCGCGTAACGCGGTGTCGGACACCCCGGAGGATCGGCGCGATCCGCCGGTGTCCGCCCGTTCGGACGCGCAGCGATGTCGCGTGGTGTGCCCCGAGGTGATGGTGGGAGTACGCGGGACCGGGCGAGTGTTTCGCCGTGTCGGGGTACTCGCCCCGGCGAACTGGCGGCGAGTCATGGTCGGTAGCGAGCGGCGAACCCGTACAGAGGGAGGCGTTTCCGTGGGTCGGGAGTGGTGCGGTCGGCTCGTCGGCCACGGCCTGGAGGCGATGTGAGGGCGGCGCGGCGGGGGACGGCCGGGACACCACCGCCGGCCGGGCGCCGCCCGGCCGGCGAACGCTTCGCCGACGCGGCCGACGCGAGGCTGCCGGTGGCGGACGGCGGGAAACTGCTCCGCAAGGCGTTCCCCGACCACTGGTCGTTCCTGCTGGGCGAGCTGGCGCTCTACAGCCTGATCGTCCTGGTACTCACCGGGGTGTGGCTCACGCTCTGGTTCAAGCCCGAGATGCGTGAAGTGACGTACGGGGGAGGGTACGAGCCGCTGCGGGGCGTGCGCATGTCCCAGGCGTTCGAATCCACCCTGCAGATCAGCTTCGACGTACGCGGCGGGCTACTCATCCGGCAGGCGCACCACTGGGCGGCGCTGGTCTTCATCGCCGCGATCGGTCTGCATCTGCTGCGGATCTTCTTCACGGGCGCCTTCCGCAGGCCCCGGGAAATGAACTGGGTCATCGGCGTCACGCTGTTCGTCCTCGCGCTCGCCGAGGGCTTCGCGGGCTACTCGCTTCCCGACGACCTTCTCTCCGGTACCGGGCTTCGCATCGCGCAGGGCATCATGCTGTCGATCCCCGTCGTGGGCACGTACGTGAGCATGTTCGTGTTCGGTGGCGAGTTCCCCGCCGATGAGATCGTCACCAGGCTCTACAGCATGCACATCCTGCTGCTGCCCGGCGCGTTGATCGCCCTCGTCACGGTGCATCTGATCCTGGTCTTCTACCTGAAGCACACCCAGTGGCGCGGACCCGGCAGGACGAACACGAACGTCGTCGGCAAACCGCTCTTCCCTCATTTCGCGGCCACGTCGAGCGGCCTGTTCTTCATGGTCTTCGGCGTACTGGCGCTGCTCGGCGGCATCGCCCAGATCAATCCGGTCTGGGTGTACGGGCCCTACCGCACGGATTACGTGTCGACCGGTTCCCAACCCGACTGGTACGTGGGTTTCCTGGAGGGCGCTCTGCGGCTCGTGCCCCCCTGGGAGACGGCCGTCGCCGGCCACACGATCATGTGGAACGTCCTGCTCCCAGCTGTCGTGCTGCCCGCGCTGCTCTTCCTCGTCCTCTACCTGTACCCGTTCGTCGAACAGCGGCTGACGGGCGAGGGCAGCCAGGAGCATCACCTGTGCGACCGGCCGCGCGAACGCCCCGTACGCACCGGCCTCGGCGTCGCCGGCATCACCTTCTACGGGGTGCTCCTGCTGGCCGGCGGCAACGACGTCGTGGCCCAGACGTTCCGTATCTCGCTCAACACGCTGACCTGGGTGCTGCGCATCGCCCTCGTCGTGGCGCCGGTCCTCGCGTTCATGCTGACGCGGCGACTGTGCCACGCCCTGCTGAACGCGGAGCGGGAACGCCTGGCGGAGGGTGAGGAGACCGGTGAGGTGCGGCAGTCCGTGGAAGGGGGCTACGAGAGTGGGCACCGGCCGGTCGACAAGTTCCGGCCCGGCGCGCCCAGGCCACCGCTCACTCCTCCTGATCCGCACCCCGAGCCGCGTACTGGAACGTCATCCCCAGAACCCCCCGCGCCAGCACACCGACACCGATGAGGAACAGCCACAGCCCGTAGACCACCCCCGTACACGCGACGGCGAAGCCCAGGGCGGTGATGACGGGCCATGGGCTCTGGGCCGGGAAGAACTCCAAGGGTCCGGTGTTGTCCGCCACTTCGGCGTCGGTACGGTCCTGGGGGCGCCGCCCCTTGCGCCGGTAGTGCATCGCGCAGAAGAAGGACACCAGGGCGGCCATCGCGAAGGCGACGACCAGGGCCGCGGTACCGGCAGGGTCGGCGGACCAGAAGCCGTAGAGAGCGGCGGAGCCTCCGAAGAACACCGCGACACCACCGAAGAGCAGTGCTTCGACCTTCATCGGGGCCCCTCTTCCTTCGCCTGCTTGACGACCTCGGGATGGTGCAGATCGAAAGCCGGAGACTCGGACCGCACCCGCGGCAGCGCCACGAAGTTGTGGCGGGGCGGCGGAGACGAGGTCGCCCATTCCAGACTGCGCCCGAAACCCCAGGGGTCGTCCGAGGTGACGCGCTTCCCGTACCTGGCCGTGTGCCACACGTTGTACAGGAACGGCAGGGTCGAGACGCCGAGCAGGAACGCCCCGATGGACGACAGGGCGTTGAGGAGCGTGAAGCCGTCGGCGGGCAGGTAATCGGCGTACCGGCGGGGCATTCCCTCCTCCCCGAGCCAGTGCTGCACCAGGAAAGTCAGCTGAAATGCCGGGAACAGCAGCCAGAAATGCAGCTTGCCGAGACGCTCGTCCAGCATTTTCCCGGTGAGCTTGGGCCACCAGAAATAGAAGCCGCCGAACATCGCGAAGACCACGGTGCCGAACAGCACGTAATGCAGATGCGCCACGATGAAATACGAGTCCGTGACGTGGAAGTCGAGCGGCGGCGAGGCGATGAGCACGCCACTCAGACCTCCCAGCAGGAACGACACCAGAAAGCCCATCGCCCACAGCATCGGCGTCTCGAACGACAGCGACCCTCTGTGCATCGTGCCGATCCACGCGAAGAACTTGATCCCGGTGGGCACGGCGATCAGGAACGACATGAGGGAGAAGAACGGCAGGAGCACCGCGCCGGTGGCGAACATGTGGTGCGCCCATACGACGGCGGACAGCATGGTGATCGCGATCGTCGCGCCGATCAGCGGAAGATACCCGAACAGCGGTTTGCGCGAGAACACCGGAATGATCTCCGAGATGACCCCGAAAAACGGCAGGGCGACGATGTAGACCTCCGGATGCCCGAAGAACCAGAAAAGGTGCTGCCACAGAATGGCGCCGCCGTTCGTGGCGTCGAAGATATGTGCCCCGAACTTCCGGTCAGCCTCAAGAGCCAGTAGAGCAGCGGTGAGAACCGGGAAGGCGGGCAGCACCAGAATGGACGTGAACAGCACGTTCCAGGTGAACAGCGGCATCCGGAACATGGTCATTCCCGGAGCTCGCAGGCACAGGATCGTGGTGATGAAGTTGACGGCGCTGAGTGTCGTCGACACCCCGGTCACCACGAGTCCCATCACCCACAGGTCGCTGCCCGCGCTGGGGGAGTGGTACGAGCTGTTCAGCGGCGCGTAGGCGAACCAGCCGAAGTCGGCGGCGCCGCCCGGCACCAGGAAACCGGAGACGACCATCAGCCCGCCGAAGAGATACATCCAGTACGACAGGGCGTTCAGGCGGGGAAAGGCCACATCGGGCGCGCCGATCTGCAACGGCATGACGGCGTTCGCGAACCCGGCGAACATGGGCGTCGCGAAGAGCAGCATCATGACGGTGCCGTGGATCGTGAAGAGCTGGTTGTAGGTGTGCTCGTTCACGAACTGCAGCCCGGGGCGGGCGAGTTCGGCCCGCATGGCCAGGGCGAGCAGACCCGCGAAGAGAAAGAAGCAGAAGGCCGTGACCATGTACAGGTTGCCGATCACCTTGTGATCGGTCGTGGAGGCCCAGCGCAGCAGCGCCCTGCCGAGAGAGGGTTTGGACGCCGTCGGTTCGGGTTCGGGTTCGGCGCCGCGTGCTGAAAGCTCGGTCATCGTCCTCCTCCGCGGACTGCCCAAGCCCGGCGGTGTCTACGGAGGCGTACGGGCCTGACGGCAGGAAACCGCCTCGCGAGTGCCCCCGGCTCACCGGGGGAAACCGGCCGCCGGTGAAGTCGGGTCGGCGACGATTGAGGCGACGGCCCGTTCTGGGCCGCGACGCCACCGGCCGGTTCGGATCGTGATCGTCCGTGGCGACGCTACCGCCGCCGTCCTTCGAGTCGCCCGCGCCACGCCACGCCCGGCCGGCGATGAGTTCTGCCGGCTGGAACCATGAGTTCCGGCTACCTGGGAACCCGGACCGCAGACAGACGGAGAGCACGACGGAAAGCACGAGAGATCAGCAGTCAGGAGAACGATCATGACTTCGTCCCGCCACGCTCAGGGCACCGACGAGACCACGGATCTGCCCGTCTCCGACTACGACGGGCTGTCTCTGGGCGAGATCGAAAACCGCATCCGAGCGCTCGACGAGGCCGAGCTCAGGACCCTGCTGGAATACGAGCGAGGTCATGGGAAGCGCACGCCCGTCCTGGAGATCCTCACCGCGCGCCTGCACCAGCTTTCCGCGGGCGCCGAGCCCACCGGCGGCGGAGCGGCAGCCGGCCAGCCGCGCCCAGGGCCGCGGCCGGGTGGCTCCCCCGTCTCGCCCAAGACCTCACCGGAACCGATCAGCCCGCCGCCGCACGGAACTCCTGATCAGTTCGGCAAGGCCAAGGGAAACCGGCCGCGGTAGTCCGAGGCGGCGTATTCAATTCCCGAGCAGGGGTACTCGGCGAAGATGAATACGACACCTTATGAAATGGCCGCCTCGAATGCGGCGCTCGGCGCGATCGGTGCCTTCGTCGGCGGCCTCATCATTGCTGGAGCCCTGGTGTGGGCCGTCCGCCTCGGCATCAAGGTGCGTAAGGGCGAGTCGGAGCCGCCCAAGCCCCAGGAGCAGCCCCGGCTGCCGGATTCGGGGCCGGTACACGAGACCCGGGAAATGCGGGAGCCGGACGAGGTTCCCCGAGCCGCCGACGAGAGCGAGCGGCTCACACCGCACGAAATCCACCCTTCCGGCACCAAACGCAGCGAGAAGCAGGAGCCGCCGCGCTGGAGCCGCGGATCGAGCGGCTCGTTCGGCGGCGGCGGCCCTGGCGCTCACTGACCACTGAAACCACTGAACACTGAGGACCACTGACCGCTGAACGTGATCACTCACGGCAGTGGCGTGCCGCCGGTGGCGTTGAGGATCTCCGCGGTGATGAAACTCGCCCGCGGTGAGGCGAGGAAGACGTAGGCGGGGGCCATTTCGGCGGGCTGGGCGGGCCGCCCGAGCGGCGACTGCTTGCCGAACTTGACCGTGTCCGGCAGCGTCGCCGGAATCAGCGGAGTCCATACGGGGCCGGGCGCCACGGCGTTCACGCGGATGCCGTCGTCCGCCACCATCTGCGCGAGTCCCTGGGTGAAGGTCACTATGGCGCCCTTCGTCGTCGCGTAGTCGAGCAGATGCGGGCTCGGCTTGTACGCCTGCACGGACGTGGAGTTGATGATGGAGCCGCCCGCGGGAATGTGTGGGAGGGAGAGTTTGCACAGCCAGAACATGGCATACAGGTTGGTGTGCATGACCCGGTCGAACTGCTCGGTCGAGATGGCGCCGATTCCGTCCGGCTGGGACATCTGGTACGCGGCGTTGTTGACCAGGATGTCGATCCGCCCGAACTCCGCGACAGCGCGTTCCACCAGCCGGCGGCACTGCTCCTCCTCGCGGATGTCGCAGGACACGGCGACGCCCTTGCGGCCGGCGTCCTCGACGAGCCGGGTCGTCTCGCGTGCCTCCTCCGCCTCCTCCGGAAGGTACGTGAAGAGGACGTCCGCTCCCTCACGGGCGTAGGCGAGCGCCACCGCACGGCCGATGCCGGAGTCACCGCCGGTCAGCACCGCCTTGCGGTCCAGGAGCAGTCCGCTGCCCTCGTACGACTCCTCGCCGTGATCGGGGGGCGGATCCATGGGACCGGTCCAGCCCGGGTGCTCCTGGTCCTGCTGGGGGAAGTCGGGGCGGGGGTGCTTGTCGGTGGGGTTGTCAGGCATGGGACTTGTCTCCCTCCGCGGTCGGCTCGGTCAGCTCGGTCAACGGGACACGCAGGGCGCTTCGGTGGTGCCGCCAGGCGTCCAGGAGGCAGGCACTGAGCCGGTCTTCGAGAAAGCCGGTCGCCCGGACACCGAAGGCGACGTCGGGTTCGAGTTCGGGCTCGCTCGCGAGCAGTCCGCCGACCACATCACGGCGCACGACCTGCTCGTGGACGGCGTCCGCCTCCACGTGCTCGTCGTAGAACCGCTGGGCGGCGGGCCCCGCTCCGGTGCGGCGCAGGGCCGCGGCCAGCCGGCGTGACGCGGGCGACGAGGTCACCTCGACGGCGGCGAAGTGCCCGACCAACGCGCCGCGCAGCGCACGGTGCAGGCCGAGCAGGGACATGAGGTTGACGATGGCGAGCGCCTCAGCGGGTGCCGCTTCGAGATAGTGCCCGTACCGCGTCGCCAGTCCCAGATCCGCCATCAGGTCGGCGAAGAGCCGGGCGTGGATCTCGTCCGCGCGTCCGGCGCCGAACTCGTCGTACTCGATGGCCACCATGCCCGCC
This sequence comes from Streptomyces sp. 2A115, assembly GCF_052245575.1. Lineage (NCBI taxonomy): Bacteria > Bacillati > Actinomycetota > Actinomycetes > Kitasatosporales > Streptomycetaceae > Streptomyces > Streptomyces sp. 2A115. Next base: position 131,443 of record NZ_JBQQCG010000024.1, read on the forward strand.
TTGGCCCGCCCGCGCAGCCGGGGGATGACCCAGGCGTGCGGGTCGGCCTCCTTGAGGTGGTAGAGCGAGCGCAGCGCCGCGTACTCCCTGAGCTGCCACAGTTCGCCGTCGCGCTGCAGGTGGTGGCTGACGCTGGTGGCGTCGTGCCCGACGGGTTCCACCAGCAGCGCGGACAGGGCCTGCTCGGCGCCGGTCCGCACCGTTACGTCGTTGCGGAGCGCCTCGGTGAAGCGCCGTTCGAGAGTGCGGCGCAGGCCCAGCAGCCCGGGGTCCCACTCGTACTCGTCGGCCACTCCGGCGAACCCCCGATAGTGGAGTTCGTAGAGGAGGTAGAGGGCGAGCTGGAGGTCGTCGCCGTACGGATCGGCCTCTCGCGTCTGCCGCGACAGCGCCGGTACGGGGGTGGCGAAGCGCAGTGCGGAGATGACGGCGTCGGACAACTCGCCGCGAGGCGTGGGCAGTTCGGGGTCGGTCATGTGGCGTCGTCCTTCACCCGGCGGCGGTGGCTGGTGTCGCACCAGGGGTAGGCGCGGCTGCGGCGACACGTGCAGATCGCGACGGTGAAGCGCCGTGAGGTGACGACCGTGCCGTCCTCCATGACCACTTCGACCGGGCCTTCCACGAGCAGCGGGCCCTCGCGGTCGACGGTGACGCGACGCGGGCGCTCAGAAGTGTTCGGCACGGACGACCACCAGCTCCTCCTTATGTGCCGGATCATCCTTATTCGCTCCGAGTGCCCAGGAATCCGTACCCGACACGCCCGCTCAGCCGGATCGGGGAGGGTCTCGTCGCAGGTGGCGGGGGGGGGGGGGGGG
>NZ_JBQQCG010000240.1:0-941 GCF_052245575.1 Streptomyces sp. 2A115
CCGGCCGGATCGAGAACTCCCAAGTCGCCGTCTACTTGGTTTACGCAGGCAAGCGCGGCCACGCCGCAGTGGACCGGGAACTCTACGTTCCGCGCTCCTGGACCTCCGACCCCGACCGTTGCCGCGCCGTGGGCCTTGCCGAGGAAACCACCTTCGCCACCAAGCCGGAGCTGGCCACTCGTATGGTCGCCCGGTTCCTGGACGCCGGCCACCAGGCCGCATGGGTTGCCGGCGACGAGGTCTACGGCGGCAACCCCAGGCTGCGAACCGCACTGGAGGAACGCGGCACCGGCTACGTCCTCGCGGTGGCCTGCTCGCACGAAGTCACCACCGGGGCGGGGAGGTTCCGTGCGGACATCTTGGCCAAGAAGGTGCCCAAGCGGGCCTGGCAGAAGCTCTCCGCAGGGGCCGGGGCCAAGGGCCACCGCGTCTACAACTGGGCAGTCATCGACCTCCCCGACCCCCGCCCCGGGAGTCGTCAGCTACTGATCCGCCGTAACCGCAGCACCGGCGAACTCGCCTACTACCGCTGCTACTCGCCCGCGTCCGTGCCGCTGACCGTGCTGGTCAGAGTCGCCGGATCAAGATGGCGGGTGGAGGAGTTCTTCCAGTCGGGCAAGGGCCTGGCCGCACTCGACGAGCACCAGGTCCGCCGCTATACCTCCTGGTCCCGCTGGGGCACCCTCGCCATGCTCGCGCACGCTTTCCTCGCCGTCGTACGCGCAGACGAGCACACCCGCCCCGCACCCGATGCCCTCATTCCGCTCACCTGCAACGAGATCCAGCGCCTGTTCATCACCCTCGTCGTCCGACCCGTCCACGACACAGCCCACCGGCTCGGTTGGTCGAACTGGCGACGCCGCCACCAGGCCCGATCCCAAGCCAGCCACTACCGACGACAAGCCACTCAGGAATGAAGATCACGAACTACGGCTGGAGTA